>CACENJ010000005.1 GCA_902560855.1 uncultured Pelagibacteraceae bacterium | reverse complement strand
ACTTCACTGTTGTACAGCAGACGTTTATAGAGAAGGTAAATTAGAAGACTATTTTCCTAATCAATAAGATTTAGCTTGGATTTTTTTTTAAAAATTCAATGTATTTTACAACATCATCAAATTTTTCGTCTTCTATGTCTTTATAGCTCATTTGAAATTTGCTTTTTACACATATTGCTACGTGTGCATATGGATTTCTACCTTTTGGATGGTTGGGATGATCTGGAAGTTGTCCATGTAAATAATCGCCGGCTTCCTGAATAATTTTCCAGAGTTTACTTGCGTTTTCTTTATTCATACATGAAAAGTATATAGTTTTTTATTTAAATAATAATCTTTATAGTTTAGTTTGCAAATAATTTAACAAATGAAAAATAGTCAGCTTTCAAATAAAGATAGAATTTTTATTGGTATAAATTGGGAGCAAAATTCCACAGCATGCCTCATGGTCAATGGAAAAATATTAGGTTCGGCTAGTGAAGAGAGATTTTCGAAAATAAAGAATGATGAGCGGTATCCAAAAAAAGCTATAGATTATCTAATTAATAAGCACAATATAAATAAAACATACATTGAAAAAGTATGTGTTATCTCAAGATACTGGTCTCCTTTTTATAATTTAATTAGACATTATACAAATTTTACTATTGAAGATTATATTAAAGAACAAGAAGAAATTTGGTACGAAAGAATTTATAATAAAAAAAACGTTTCTTTTTTGAATGTATTTAAAAAAAAAATTGATTTAAATCAATATCCAGGAAAAAATTATTGGAAAAAAATTGTTAATAATTTAAATTTTAATAAAAAGTATAATAAAAAAAATAATCTTATAAATTATGGAAAAGAGATTAGATCTGAAGTAATAATTAAACATCTTAAAATTTCAAAAGATAAAATTGAATTTATAGATCATTCTTATGGACATGCGGCATATGCTTATTGTTCCGGTATTAACAATGGAAAAAAATCTACAGTCATTACTGTAGATGCTTATGGAGACGATATTAACTACAGCTGTTACAAATTTTATAAAAAAAATAACAAAATAGTTTCAAAAAAAATTGTTAATGGATCAAATTTTATAATTGGAAGATTGTATAGATATATAACTTTGCTTCTTGGATTTAAACCCAATGAACATGAATACAAACTTATGGGTATGGCACCTTATAGTAAAAGTAAATATTTTTCTAAACTTCTTAAAACTTTTGAAGAAATGCAAGAGGTAAAAAAATTAATTTTTAAATTTAAAAAAAAACCAAAAGACATGTATTTTGATATTAAAAATAAGATAAATGGAAACAGGTTTGATGTTATTTGTGGTGCACTTCAAAAGTACACTGAGAATCTTTTAATTAATTGGATAAAAAACTGTATCAAAATAACAAAATTTAAAAAAGTTTGTATTGCTGGGGGTGTGGCTATGAATGTAAAAGCAAATTTGGAATTATCAAAATTAAAAGAGATTGAAAATTTATATGTACCACCATCTCCTGATGATAGTTCTCAAGCTATGGGAGCATGCTACGCTTATTCAATTATAAACAATATTTTACCAAAACCTATTAATAATGCCTATTTAGGTTACGATATTGAAAGTAAAAAAGTAGAAAAAATTATAAGAAAAAAAATAAAAAATAAATACATTTTATTTAAAAAAAATATTAATAAGAAAGCAGCAAATTTTCTTAACGATGGATTGGTATTGTGTAGGGCAGTTGGAAAAGCAGAATTTGGCGCAAGATCTTTAGGAAACAGGTCTATATTAGCTTCTCCAAAAAACCCTGAAGTTAAAAAAACAATTAATGAAAAAGTAAAGGGCAGAGATTTTTGGATGCCATTCGCAGCATCAGTTTTAGACAAGTACTCAAAAAAGTATTTTTTTTTAAATTTTTCTAGTCAAGGCTACAAATATATGACTAATTGCGTAGAAACCAAAAATATTGGAAAAAAAAATTTAAAAGCCGCCATTCATCCATACGACGAAACTTGTAGACCTCAGATTGTTACAAAAAAAGATAACAGTGAATATTATGATTTAATTACCCAATTTGGGAAAATTTCAAAAACCTATGGATTACTCAACACTTCATTCAATATACATGGCAAACCAATAGTAAATGACGAGCTGGACGCATTTGAAATTTTTAGAAAAACCGATCTCGATGGGATAATATTTCCTAACTTATTAATAATGAAAAAAGACTCAATTTCAAAATAATGAAAATATTAATATTGGGTTCAAGTGGTTTATTAGGAAAAAATATTTATCATTATTTAAAAAAAAAATATTTTATAATTCATAACGGTATCAATAAAAGAAAAAGAGATTTAAACGATTTAAAGAATTTGAAGTTCCTATTACTCAAAAAGCCTGATTTGATAATTAACTGTTTAGGAGAAACTAATATAGAATATTGTGAAAAAAACAAAAAAAAAGCTAATAAAATTAATATTTTAATAAGTAAAAACATTTTTAAAATAAAAAAAAAATATGATTTAAATTTTGATTTTTTACAATTTTCAACAGATCAGTTTTATAATAATAAAAATTATAAAAAAAATTCGGAAAAAATTTTGCCAAAAATTATGAATTTTTATTCATTAACTAAGCTTAACTGCGAAAAAATTGTATTAAAAAATAATGGAATGATAATAAGAACAAATTTTTTTGGCAAATCCTTGTCCAGTAAAAAATCTATTACTGATTGGCTTTATAGTTCTTTTAAAAGTAAAAAAAATTTTTATTTATTTAACGATATATATTTTTCTCCCCTATCTCTTTCTACCTTATCTAAAATAATTCAATTAATATTGAACAAAGGAGTCAAAACAGGAATATTTAATTTAGGTTCTAAAAGTGGTATGAGTAAGTATAAATTTGGAATAAATTTTGCAAAATTTTGTAGAATTTACAATAAAAACTATGAAGTAATTAAATCTACAAATTTATTAAAAGTAAAAAGATCTAAATATATGATAATGAATTCTAAAAAATTTGAAAAAGTTTATAAAATAAAATTGCCTAAATTGTTTCAAGAAATTAAAAAAGAATCTAAAAATTATATAAAAAATGCTTAAAATTAAAATTGGAAAATCAATTATTTCCGAAAAAAACAAAACATATTTTATTGCTGATATAGCAGCTAATCATGATGGCTCGCTAAGTAGAGCAAAGAAGTTAATAAGATTATGTGCTAAGTCCGGAGCTAATGCTGCAAAGTTTCAACATTTTAAAGCTGAAACAATCGTAAGTGATTTTGGTTTTAAAAAAATTGGCAAAATTACTCATCAAAAAAAATGGAAAAAATCAGTATTTGAAGTTTATAAAGACGCTAGTATCAATAATTCTTGGACAGAAGCACTTATGTTGGAATGTAAAAAAAGCAATATAGACTTTTTAACTGCGCCATACGATCTTGATTATGTAAATTCTGTAAATAAATTTATACCTGCCTATAAAATAGGATCTGGCGATATAACTTGGCATGAAATAATAAAACAAATTTCTAGAAAAAAAAAACCAGTTATACTTGCTACTGGTGCATCAAATATAAATGAAGTCAAAAGTGCAACAAATCAAATATTAAAAATAAATAAAAAAGTTGTTTTGATGCAATGTAATACAAACTATACAGCTAGCGGTAATAATTATAAATATTTGAATCTTAATGTATTAAAACAATATAAATCTATTTTTAAAAATAAAGTTATTTTAGGTCTAAGTGATCATACAGCAGGAAATAATTCAGTTTTAGGTGCAATAGCCTTGGGAGCAAGAGTTGTAGAAAAACATTTTACAGATGACAATAATAGGGTTGGACCAGATCACAAATTTTCCATGAATCCAAAAACTTGGAGAAAAATGGTAGATGAAAGCAGAAAATTAGAATTTTCGCTTGGAACAGGAATGAAGATTATTGAAAAAAATGAACAAAAATCAGTTGTTGTTCAAAGAAGAGCGATAAGAGCCAAAAAAAAAATCTTAAAAGGTGAAAAAATTATACTATCAAAATTGGAGTTTTTAAGGCCATGTCCAAAAGATGCTTTAGAGCCATTCAAATTTAAAAGAATAGTAGGTAAAACAGCTAAGCAAAATATTCAAAAAGGAGATACCATTAATTGGAAAAAAATAAAATAGCAATAATTATTCCATGTTACAATGAGTCCAAAACAATTAACTCAGTTTGTAATAAGGCAAAAAAATTTGGAAAAATTTTAATAATAAATGATAATTCAAAAGATAGTACAGAAAAAATATTAAAAAAAAAAAATTTTTTTTATTTAAACAACAAACAAAACATTGGATACGAAAAAAGTTTATTAAAAGGATTTAATTACGTTTTAAAAAAATGGAAGAAAATAAAATTTATTATAACAATAGATGCAGATAATGAACTACCACCAAATGCAATACCACTGTTATTAAAGAAAAAAAAAATAGGTAATGCTGATATAATTATAGGTAATAGAAACAAACTTAATAGATTAACTGAAAAAATTTTATCTTTATTATTTCATTATTTTTATAAATTTCGCGATCCTATTTCTGGTTTAAAGCTATATAATATAAAAATTATAAAAAAAAATATTCAAAAAGTTTCTAGAAATTTATTTTTGGTAGATATACTTCTAATTTCAATTCATAAAGGATACAAGATAGCTTGCGCTGAGATAAAAGTTAATAAAAGAAAGGGAAAATCAAGAGTTGGATCAATTCTTGCAGTAAATTTAAAGATAATTAAAATAATCTTTTTTAGCCTTTTTTATAATTTCACTTTTAGGTTGTAAAATATAATTACAAAAAACTATCATTATCTTGTGTCAGAGATAAAATTTTGCTTAAATTATTTTTGTAAAAAATACTAATGAAAAAGAAAAATAAAAAAAAAACAAATATTTCTAAGGGAATTAATTTAGAAAAATTACCAAATACTCTTAGTAAATTTTATAAAGAATTTAAAAAGAAAAAAGAAGTTGAAAATCTAAAAAAAATTAAACTCGAAGAGAGAGAAAAATCTAAAGACCTTGTTCAAAAAGAAAAAGAACTAAAATTAAGAGAGGAAAGAATTAAAAGAGAAGAAGAAAGATTAAGACTAAAAGAAGAAGATCAAAAACAAAAAGACAAAGAGCTTAAACTGAAAGATGAAGATTTAAGATTAAAAGATTCAGACCTTAGACGTAAAGATACCGATCAAATACGAAAAGATAAGGAATTAAAATTAAAAGATGAAGAACAAAAAAGAAAAGATATTGATCTAAAAGTAAGAGAAGAAGAACAAAAAAGAAAAGAACAAAAAGATGAAAGACGAAAAAATAAGGAACTAAAAATAAAAATTCTTGAAGAGAACAAACGCAAGGAAGAAGAAGCTATAAGAGTAAAAGAATGGGAAGAAAATTTTGATCGTGAACAGAAATTAAAAGAAGAAAAAGAATTATTAAAATTTGAGAGATTGAGTCGCAAAGAACAGGAAAAAATAGGATTAAAAAACCAAGAAAAACAAGTATTAGAAGAAGAGTTAACTTCGAGGTTAGAAAGTTTTGAAGTAAAGCAGACTAAAAAAAATTAACTTTTCTTATTAGTATCAGGATTTGAAAGATCTACTCCTGTATCTGGGTCAAGCTGAATACCTACTGGTGTAATGTTTCTAGGTAGTGGAGTAAATGTATTGTCAGGATTTTCTTCACTTGCTCTCCTAGTCATTCTGTAAATACCAAATAAACCAATTATAGTTTGAAATATAAATAAAAAAACAAAGAAACCATTAGGACCTAATTCTCTAATAAAAAATGAACATAAAAAAGGAGCACTCATTGCACTTAATCCAAATATAAGTTGTAATCCAGCTCCCGCAGAAACAAATTTTTCTTTAGGTAAAAAATCGTTTACGTAAGCAAGGTTTAATGAAAACAAAGGTAGACACATTCCAGCATATAGACTTATAAAAATATAAAAAATTAATCTGTGATTATTAATATGTTGAAAAATATTTTTCCAATCAGATGATAAATTTATAAAATCTGGCGATTCTGAAACTGAAAAAAAACATAAAATAGAAAAAACAGATCCTAATAAAGCTGTTACAATCATAATAATTCTTCTGTCAAAACGATCAGACAAATATCCTACTGGCCACTGGAATAGTGCTCCTGAAATTGTAATTAAAGATAAGTATAAAGAAATTTCCAAAATAGAAAAATTCATTAAAGCTCCATACACAGCTCCCATAGTAAAAATAACAGGATGCAGAAAGCCAGTACAAAACATACTAACAGTTCCAAATGGAGAAATTTTGTAAAGCTCTTTTATTTTAATTGATGATATTTTTTTAAAAGTTGGAGGTTTACGTTTTGTAAGAAGTATTGGTATCAGTGCCATAGACAACAATAAAGAAACCAATATAAAAGGTTCAAAATCTTTTGGATTGTTAAAATTTAATAACAAAACTCCTAATGCAAGACTAGTAAAAGTGATTATCATATAAATTGATAAAACTTTTCCTCGCGTTCTGTTTGTAGCTCGGTCGTTTAACCAACTTTCCACAACAACAAAAATACTTAACATGCTGAAACCTGTTAAAAATCTCCCTAAAGCCCACACATATGGATTTACAAAAATAGCATGAATCAAAATGCTCAGAGAAGCTACCGATGCAAATGCAGCAAAGACTCTAATGTGTCCTACTTTGCCAACTAAATCTGGCACAACATTAGCTGCAGTAAAGTAACCAATAAAATAACCAGACATTAATATACCTGTAGCAACAATATTAAAGTTTTCTATGACTGCTCTAACCCCTAGTAAGTTTCCTTGAAGCCCATGAGCAAGAATAATTACTCCATAGCCTAAAAAAAGAGCCCATGAATTTTTAAATAATTTTCCCATTTTTGAGTGAGTATGCCTTTGGTGTTAAAAAGCAAGTAGTTAATTTTATTTTATGTTTTTTTTAAGGCTAAATAAGAGTGAGTTGCTATTGTTAGGATTATTACTGCACCCCCAATAATTGTCTCTATGCTTGGCTGTTCTTTTATAACTAACCATACCCAAAAAGGACCCAAGACAGTTTCGAGCAAGAAGAATAAATTAACTTCTGCTGCTGTAATGTACCTAGGGGCCAAAGTGATTAAAACAAAAGGTATAGCTACACAAAACAGACACATCGTAGGAATTATTAGCAAGTCATTGCCTTTAACAGTTAGATCATCTACAAAAAACAAGCATATTAAAGCGATTATTAGCTTAGCAGTCATTGCCGAAGGAATTAAGTTGGCATTTTTTTTACCAGCTCTTATTATCACGGCTCCAGCAGCTAGACCCATAGCGCAGATGAACCCATAAACATTTCCTTTTACATCTCCTTTCTCAAATGAATCAACAAATATGTAAATTACAGCTAGCGTTGTAATTGATATAGCTACCCATGTTTTTTTATCGGGAAATTCTTTAAGAAAAACAAAACTTATTAGTGCAGACAACATTGGAGCAAGACTTACCATTATTAGTGTGTTTGCAACGTTGGTATTTTCTATAGATATTACAAACAAAATGTTTGTCACTATGAAAGTACAAATATAACCTGCTCCATACCATCCATTTTCTATTATTGAATGAAAAATTTTACTTTTTTGAACTATTAGAAGGCCAATAAAGACAACAATAAAAGGTATTAAACCTCTATAAAATATTAAATTCCAAGATTCTACGCTAGACAACCTAATTAACAAGCTATCCGGAGTAATAAACATTATAGCTGTAAAAGCTAATAATGTTCCTTTTTTTTGATCAGCAAGCTTCATATTTTAGTATATTATTTTTATATATATTTTTTATCATTGTTTTTATACTTATCTTTTGATAGTTTTTAATTAGCGCCGATTTATGTCGACTTGCGGGGCGCTATAATAAATCCTGCTAAATAGATGCTTCCATGTGGACCACCTCTTTAGCAGGTGGTTTTTTTTTGAATAATTTTTCATTTAAGAACCGGGTATTTGAACCATATTGTGCACCCAGCAAAAGCTAAAGCACTAAAAAGGAGAAAAGAGCTTTGTTTATTCCTCTAAGTTTAAAAAAGCTTCTTTTCTCCATTAGTTTGGAGAAAGTATGAAAAAAAGAAGTTTAATAGAGAGGCTAGATAAAGGTCCAGTTATATGTGCAGAAGGTTTTCTTTTTGAAATAGAAAAAAGAGGATACATGTCTTCTGGTGAGTTTGTTCCGATGGTTTCACTGGAAAATCCTGAAGCATTAATAAATTTACACAGAGATTTTCAACATGCAGGATCAGACATTGTTCAGGCATTTACTTATAATGGACACAGAGAAAAAATGCGTGTTATTGGCAAGGAAGAATTATTAGAGCCTCTTAACAGAGCAGCATTACAAATTGCAAAAGATGTTGCAATTAGCCCAATTGGAGAAGAACAAAACTTGATGGCTGGAAACATTTCAAACTCAAACATTTGGAATCAAAATGACAAAAAATCCCAATTAGAAGTAGAAAAAATGTTTCGTGAAATGGTCGGATGGGCTGTTGATGAAGGAGCAGACATTTTAATTGGTGAAACTTTTTATTATGCTGAAGAAGCTTACACAGCTCTAAAAGTGATGAAAGAAACTAAACTTCCGTCTGTTATTACAATCGCTCCATATGGTAAAAATATTATGAGAGATGGAGTTTCAATTCTTGATACCTGTAAGGAGTTAGAACAAAGAGGAGGTGATGTAGTAGGAATGAATTGTCACAGAGGACCCAATACTATGCTTCCTTATCTTAAAGAGATTAGAAAAGTTTTAAAGTGTCATATGGCGGGACTACCCATCACTTATAGAACAACAAACGATCATCCTACTTTCTTTAATTTGCCAGATAACAATGGATGTAGTTGTCACACTCCTCACGAAACTACATTTCCTACAGCTTTAGATCCGATGCAATGCAGTAGATATGAAATAGGAAAATTTGCAAGAGATGCTTATAGTTTAGGAATAAATTATTTAGGGGTTTGTTGTGGAGCAAATCCAATGTTGATCAGAGAAACGGCTGAAGCAGTTGGTTTAAAAGTTCCTGCTAGCAAATATAGAGAAAATATGGAAAATCATTATATGTTTGGAAAAAATAAACGAATTCCAAAACATATAAAAGATTATAGAAACAAAGCCTAATTAGAATACGGTTTTCTAGAAAATATTTTTTTTACAAAAGGCACAAATTCTTTAAGTGACAATGATTTAAAATTGGGATCGAAAGATTTTTGATCCCAATTCTCACAAAAATTTATAGTATCTTGATAATATTTATGACCTTTATACTTATCTCTTTGATTTTTATTTCCTCCCAAGTGATGGGCATAGTAATACATTTGAAATTCGCCATGTTTTTCTACTATCCAATGAGTTTTTTCAGTAACATAAGGTTTAATAACTGCAGCAGCATACTCTGCATGATTTAATGGAGCTAGTTCGTCTCCAATATCGTGCAGTAGAGCAGCTACAATCATTTCATCATCAGCTTTGTCATTTAAAGCTCTAGTGGCAGTCTGTAATGAATGTTCCAGTCTATTTATTTTATAGCCATCTAAAGTTTTGGTCAATCCACTTATAAATTTTATTAAACGATCTGGAGTATTCTCAATAAATTTTTTTTCATGTTTATTTAATAAAAGGTAATCTTCTTTAGTTCCATCTTTCATTTGCAAGAAACTTACTTCTTTCATAAAATTTAATTATTTGATGCTGTGCTTAATAGAGATAATTGAGTAACTTTATCGTCGCCAAGATCGTCGATTGGTTTAACAGGATAATCTCCAGTAAAATAATGATCAGTAAGTTGTGGATAGGTATTATTTCTTTTTTCAAATCCCATTGCCTTATACATTCCATCTATAGATAAAAATTTTAAAGATTTTGCGTTTATATATTTGCAAATATCCTCAACACTTTTGTTAGCTGCTAAGAGTTCTTTTTTTGTCGGTGTATCTATACCATAAAAATCTGGAAATTTTATTTCAGGAGACGCAATTCTTACATGTACTTCTTTAGCTCCAAAATCATAAAGCATTTTAACTATTTTATGACACGTTGTACCCCTTACAAGAGAGTCGTCTATAAGAACAATTTTTTTATTTTTTATAGTTGATTTATTTGCATTCAATTTTAATTTAACCCCTAGACTTCTAATTTTTTGAACTGGTTCAATAAAAGTTCTACCAACATAATGATTTCTTATTAGACCTAGATCAAATTTTCTTCCTACATGTTGGCTATAACCGATAGCAGAAGCATTTCCGGAATCTGGAACAGGAACTATTAAATCTGCATCAATGTCAGCTTCTTTAGCAAGCTCTCTACCAAAATCTTTTCTATATTCATAAGCACACTTGCCATTTAATATACTGTCTGGTCTTGAGAAATATATATACTCAAAAACACATGGTCTTTGTTTTTTTTTGGGAAAAGGTTTAATACTTTTTAATTCATTTTTTTCAACACAAACAATCTCACCATTTTCAACTTCTCTTACAAATTTTGCCCCTATAATATCTAATGCGCAAGTTTCAGATGCAAATATATATGAGTTATTTAACTTACCAATTACTAAGGGCCTTATACCAAAAGGATCCCTTACACCAATCAGCATGTTTTGAGTTAAAAATACTAGAGCATAAGCACCTTGAATTTGAAAAAGAGCATCAATAATTTTATCAATTTTCTTCTCTCTTTTTGATTTTGCTATAAGTTGAATAATAGTTTCTGTATCGGAGGTGCTGTAAAAAATTGCGCCATCCTTAACTAGTTTTTTTCTCAAAGTTATAGCATTAGTAAGATTGCCATTGTGTGCAACTACTATTCCACCAGCATTAGTATCAGCAAAAAATGGCTGAACATTTCTTAAAGTAGTACCACCAGTAGTGCTATATCTATTATGGCCTATAGAATATTTACCTGGTAGTTTTTTTAATACTTTTTCTTTGTTGAAGTTATCACCAACTAGGCCAAATCTTTTTTCAGAATGATAATTTTTTCCATCGTAAGAAACAATTCCACAACCTTCTTGACCTCTGTGTTGCAACGCATGTAAGCCTAAAGCAGTAAGTGTACAGGCATCATCTACATCACTTATACCAAATACTCCACACTCCTCCTTTAGTTTTGGATTATATATCTTTAATTTTTTCTTTAGATTCTTTGTATTTTTTTTCATTAGGGAATTCGTTAATTAAATAATTACTACCTTTTTGAACATATGGAAAGGCCCAAGATGATTTGGTATTTAATGGCCATTTGTTATAATTGTAGAAGATATTAATTGTTGCAAAAATACATACACAAATAATATAACCTCTTATAAATCCAAAAAAGAATCCAAATACAGTATCTAATTTTCCTAAACCCGAAAATTTAACAGCTTTGCTAATTCCTTTATTAATCATAAGTATTGTAAATATAACTACAATAAATATTCCAACACCTAAAATAATATCTAAAATATATTCATTATCTATAATATCGCCCACATAAGGTTTTATTCTTGGGAATAGAATTAAAGTTACAACATATGCCAGCAACCATTTAGCAGCTTCGAGTATGCTTAACACGAAACCTTTTCTTGAACATTTAATTAAAGATAGCAATGTAATTATTATATAAATTAGATCGAACGCTAATATATTTTCGTAAAAATCTTTAAGATACTCACCCATTATTAGTTAATTTCTGATCCAAAAGGTTTTACAATTAAAATTAATTTTGGCAATAATGTTAAAACCGATATCATAGCTAAAAGCATTGCTATTCCAGTAAACACTCCAAAATAAATAGTTGGTATAAAATTTGAAAAAACTAAAATAGAAAAACCAAATACAATAGTTATAGACGTATTTAGAATTGCAGTGCCGACTGTAGAGTGACAAATTTTAAGTGTTTTTTTATATTTTTTAGTTATCGAAAATTCTTCTTTAAATCTATAAATATAATGAATGCTATTATCTACTGCAATTCCAATAGTAATTGCTGCAATGGTTATAGTCATCATATCAAGAGGTATTCCAAGCAAACCTATGATTCCTAAAATAAAAAATGCAGCAATAAAATTAGGAACAACTCCAATTAAAGATAATGTTAAATTTCTAAATAATATTATAAACATAACTAAAATACCAACCATAACAAATCCAAGTGTTAAAATTTGAGATTTAAAAAGGCTCTGCAATAAGTTATTAAATAATATTAGAACACCTCCTAATTTAAATTCATCTTTTTTAAGTTTAAGTTTATTTTCAAGATCGTACTCAATTTTTTTAATTAATTTTTCTCTTCTGAGTTCTTTTTTCGAGTCAATAACTCTTAAATTAATTCGAGCCTGATTATCTTTAATTGATATATAAGGGTCTATAATTTCTTTCTTTATAGATTGTGGTATTTTACTATATAAAACACCCATTTCTAAGGTTCCAAGTTCTTTATTATTATTTAATTTTTTTGCTACTTGTAAAATTGACGAAAAAGATAAAACTTTACCTACACTGTCCAAACTATCAAGATAGTTATGTACTTTTTCTATTTTATCTACCTTATCTTTTGTAAACCAGTACTTTTCATCATTTGAGTTTTCATCTTCATCCCAATCATCAAAATCCTCATCTTCTTTAATTTCATTATTTTTTTTAGGAAATTTTATTATTACTTCTAAGGGAGTCGTTCCTCCAAGCTTATCATCTATTAGTTTCATTCCTTTATATATTTCCGTATTTTTTTTGAAATAATTAATAAAACTATTTTCTACTTCCAATTTATTTATTCCAATCGCACTTAATATTATTATAATAAAAGTAGTTGAAAAAATAATTTTTGAGTTATTAATTGCTACGTTTGAGAAGAAATTTGTAATTATAGATTTATTTGTATCTTTTATTTTAACTTTATCTTTAGATAAAAAATTTAATATTGTTGGTAGCAAAGTGAAAGTGACTGTAAATGAAACAATTAAACCCAAAGTCATCATCCATCCAAAATCAATAACTGGTTTTATTTCACTAAATATTAGTGATAAAAAAGCGCATATTGTTGTTAAAACTGTATAGAGAATTGGCCAAAGCATTTTCTTAGTTGTTATTAAAATTATTTCTTCATTAGGAACATTTGGTTTTTCTTTTCTAATTTGTATGTATCTAACACTCATGTGAATATTCATAGCCATAGTTAAAATTAACATTAAAGCTATAAAGTTTGATGAGATTACTGTGACTTTCCAACCAAGTAAGCCGAGCAATCCTGTCATAATTACCACAGAGAAGAAACAACTACTAAGCGGAACAATTATCCAAAGCAACTTTCTAAAAACAAACCAAAGTGTAGCAACAATAAATAAAAAAACTCCTGCGCCAAAAACAGTAATATCATTTTTAATAAATGTCATCATGTCATCGGCTATCATAGGAATTCCGCCGAGATGAATTTTTCCCACACTATTATATTTTTTTATTAAATTTCTAATTTCTAATATATTTTTATGATTTTTTTTCTTAACTATTGTCTTATAATTTTCAAATTCAATTATAAACTGATTGTAATTTAAATCTTTCTCTTTATTTTTTACTTTTTCTTTATACTTATTATTTTTTTTAATTAAATTTTTTAATTTTTTATCTTCTTTTATATTTACAATTATGCCTGTTGTTTTCCCATCTTCGCTAATAACAAAATTTCTAAATACTGGGCTATTTAATATTTCTTCAAAACCTCTATTTTTATCAATATTTTCACTTTTTAGGGTTACAAAGTTATTTAGTCTTTCAGATAAGGGTTTATCAGAGTTTTCTAGTAAAGGAATATCTAGTATTGTTATAACACTATGAACCCAATCTAAATTTTGAATTTCTTTTTTTAAATTCAGTAAATTTTTTATAGTATAATTAGAAATTATGCTTTCCTTAGGAGTAAAAGTTAAAACTAGAAAATCTTTTGCTCCATATCTTTCCGTAATTTCTCTTAAATATTTTAGATCTGGATCATTTTCAATTAGCAATGTATCTGAAGAAGCATCTAATTTAAAATCTTTTGTGTAATATCCAAAAAATAATAGACATGATATTAATAACGTTAATATTATAGTTGGTTTTTGAATTACTATATTTTGATAAAAACGTGAAAACATTTATAACTAGTTATATATTTTAAACTAGTTATTTTGAAGATCTTTAAATTTAGTAAACATAGCTTCAAATTCTAAAAATACATTGCCAGTTGGTCCGTGACGTTGTTTCCCTATAATTATTTCAGCTCGATTTGAAATTTCACTCATTTTGGACTGCCATTCTGCGTGTTCTACTGTGGCTGGTGCTGGTTCTTTTTTTTCAAGATAATAAGCTTCTCTATAGACAAACATTACTACATCAGCATCTTGCTCTATGGAGCCTGATTCTCTTAAATCAGAAAGTATTGGTTTTTTATCATCTCTTAGTTCTACAGCTCTAGACAATTGAGACAAAGCAAGAACAGGAACAGACAATTCTTTTGCCAAAGCTTTTAACCCTTGAGTTATTTCTGAAATTTCTTGAACCCTTCCTTCGTTTGAGTTTGTTGCTCTCATTAATTGTATATAATCTACAACCACCATATCAAGTCCAAATAATCTTTTTATTCTTCTTGATCTATTACTTAAAGCTGCAATGCTTATAGCAGGTGTTTCGTCTATAAACAAAGGAAGCTCAGAAATATTTTTTGAAGTTTCAATAAATTTATCAAATTGTTCATCAGAAATTCTACCTCTTCTAATGTCATTAGATTTAATTCTAGATTGTTCAGCTAAGATTCTTGTGGACAATTGTTCAGAAGACATTTCTAGTGAAAAAAAAGCAATAGTAGTTTTTTTTCCAGTTTCCTGAATATTTCTTGCTGCATTAAATGCTATATTAGTTGCAAGTGCTGTTTTTCCCATCGAAGGCCTGCCAGCGATAATTAATAAGTCTGATTTGTGTAATCCTCCCAATCTATCATCAAGATCAGCTAAACCAGTCGGAACACCAACAATACCTTCTTCATTCTTATAAGCATTTGAAGCCATTTCAATTGTTAACTTTAAAGCTTCATCAAATTTTACCAAGGAAGAACTGACTGATCCTTTTTCCGCCAGATCAAATAATAATTTTTCAGAATTTTCTATAATATTTTGGCCATTCACATCTAAATCTTTTAATTTAGCCGAGTCTATTATGTTTTCAGATATTTTGATTAATTCTCTTCTCACAAACATATCATAAATTATTTTTGAATATTCAATAGCCTGTCTTGAAGAAGTAGAAAATTTTGTAATTTTAACTAGGTAGTCAGGCACATTAAGATCATCTTTCTCATTTTCAAAATAGTTTTTTAAAGTTATAGGGTTTGCCAGCATTCCTTTGAAAATAAGATTTTCAATTGCACTAAAAATTTTTTGGTGCATTGGGTCATAAAAATTGTTATTTGAAATAATAGTATTAATCTCATCAAATATTTCGTTTGAGACTAAGATGGTGCCAATAACAGATTGTTCTGCTTCTATATTGTTTGGAAGTTCCTCAAAATTATTTTTTACTAGGTTTAATTTGTTATTAATCATAGGTAAAAATTATACCAAGAGACAGTTAATACAATAAATATTATTTACTGGGGAAAAAATTGTATAAGTTAAATTATTATGTATTCTCTGAAGATACCACTTTTATATTTATTTGCGCTTGAACATCAGAATGTAAATTTACTTTAACCTTAAAGTTACCTAATGATTTAATTTCTTTCTCAAGTTGTATCATCGAAGGTTTTATTTCAGTTTTTTCAATTTCAAGAATTAATTTACCTATTTCAGTTGGTTTTACTGATCCATACAATTCATTATTTTCAGTACTTAATTTTTTAATTAAATATTCTTTATTATTTATTTTTTCATAAATACTTTTTGCGTTTTTTTTCTTTTCTTGATCTTTTTTATCTAAATCTTTTTTAATTTTTTCAACTTCTTTAATATTTTCTTTTGAGGCATAAAGTGCTTTTTTAAAGGAAATTAAGTAATTTCTTGCAAAACCTCTTTTTACATCAATTATATCTCCAATTGATCCAATTTTTCTCAAATTTTCTAATAAAATAACTTTCATTAAATTAGTGCCAGGTTCCTAGCTCTTTTAATAGAAAGAGATAGTTCTCTTTGTTTTTTTTGACTTATAGAAGTAATTCTTGAGGGCAGTATCTTCCCATTTTCTGAAACATATTTTTTTAATAGTTTAATATTTTTATAATCAATTACCGGCGCTCCTTTTCCTGAAAGTGGGCAGTTTTTTTTAAATTTATATTTTTGAGGTTGAAAAATGCTTAACTTAGCAAAATTATTTTGCTTACCTTTTCTATTATTATTTCTTTTTTTTTTCATTCTTTTATTTATTTCTATATTCTTGAGTTTTTTCTTTGTTATTAGAAAAATAATTTGTATCCAAATCAAACTTTTTAACCCTTATAGTCATATATTTTAAAAGATTTTTATCAATTTTTTCATTTTTTTCCAATTCAGCTATTATACTGCTCTGACCCTTAATTTTAAAATGAATATAGTTACCTTTCTTATTTTTATTAATTATATAAGATAGATTTAACAAACCCCAATTTTCAGTTTTAACAATATCACCTTTTAGTTTTTCAACTATTTTTGAATATTTTTCTATTAGCTGCTTAATCTGGCTAGGACTTATATCCTGTTTTGCTATAATAGTGTGTTCGTACAAATTCATTATTATTATTCTTTTATAAAAAATGAGGATATACTATTATAATTATTTAATTACAACACAAAAAACTACAATAAGATTATAATTTTTAATGTTTTCAGTTATCTTTCCAGGCCAGGGATCACAATCTGTAGGAATGGCAAAAGACTTATATAACAAATTTAACACAGTAAAAGAGTTTTTCAAAGAAGCTGACGAAACATTAAAAACTTCAATTAGCAAATTAATATTAGAAGGACCAAGAGAAGAATTAGATCAAACTGAAAACACTCAACCAGCGATATTTTTAGTAGGTTTCTCAATTTTTCAACTTGTAAAAAGAGACTTCGGAATAGATTTACATAAAGCAAATTATTTTGCTGGACATTCTCTAGGAGAATACACGGCATTAGCATGCGCAGAATCGTTAAGTTTTGCAGAAACGTTGAAACTTTTAAAAGTAAGAGGCAAATCAATGCAAGAGGCTGTACCAAAAGGAGAAGGAGGAATGGTTGCAATCCTTGCTAGCACACCAGAAAAAATTGAAGAAATTTTAAATGAAAATAGAAATAATTACGAATGCTATATAGCAAATGATAATTCAGTTGGTCAGCTTGTGGTAAGTGGAAAAATAAAAGATCTTGATTTATTAATGTCTGATTTAAAGAAAAATAATATTAAAAGTATAAAACTACCAGTAAGCGCGCCTTTTCATTGCAAACTTATGAATAAAGCGACAAAAATTATGCAAAACGAAATCGAAAAATGTCATTTTAAAAATCCTAAAAATAAACTAATATCAAATGTAACTAGTCAAGAAATCGAAGATGCTTCTGTATTAAAAACATTGTTAGTTAAACAAATAGAAAGCAGAGTTCGATGGAGAGAAAATGTTAATTTAATGTTGGATAGAAAAATAAATAATTTTATAGAAATTGGACCAGGTAGAGTTTTATCAGGACTTATTAAAAGGATAGATAGAAATTCTACAACAAACTCAATAAACTCAGAAGACGATATAAGAAAAATAAATACTAATGATTAATTTTAAAAATAAAAAAATTTTAGTTACCGGAGCAACAGGAGGAATTGGAAGAGCTATAGTCAAAAAGTTTATATCTTTGGATGGAAATGTATTAGCCACTGGAACTAAAACTGAAAAATTAGACGATCTTAAAAAAGAATTTCCAAATATAAATATTTTAAAATTTGATATATCTGACCATTCAAAAATCGAAGAGTTCGTAGAAAATGTAACTTCACAATTAACAGGTTTAGATATTTTAATTAATAACGCAGGAGTTAATATAGATAATTTATCATTAAGAATGAAAGAAGATGAATGGAAAAGAGTCATTGATGTGAATCTAGGATCAACTTTTTTATTGTGTAAATATGGAATAAAAAAAATGCTCAAAAATAAGAATGGAAGAGTTGTTAATATAACTTCAGTTGTTGGGCACACTGGGAATTTGGGACAAGCAAATTATGCGGCATCCAAAGCTGGAATAATTGGAATGTCAAAAAGTTTAGCTATTGAGTATGCGAAAAAAAATATTACCGTTAATTGCGTATCTCCGGGTTTTATCAAATCTAAAATGACTGATAATATTGTTGAAAGCGTTAAAGCAGTTTTAACATCAAGGATTCCCATGGCCAAACTGGGTACAGGCGAAGATGTGTCAAATACTGTAGCTTTTTTATCGTCTGACGCTGCTTCATATATAACTGGAGAAACAATACATGTTAATGGTGGCATGTATATGGGTTGACAAAGCTGTGTATTAATTTATTAACGAATTAAAACACAAGGGAACAAAATGTCAGATGATATTTCAAGTAAAGTAAAAAAAATAGTTGCAGATCACTTAGGTATTGATGAAGCTAAGGTTACTGAAGAATCAAGTTTTATTGATGACTTGGGTGCAGATAGTTTAGATACAGTAGAACTAGTTATGGCTTTTGAAGAAGAATTTGGTTCTGAAATTTCAGATAATGAGGCAGAAAAAATACTAACTGTTGGTGATGCAATTAAGTTTATTGAAAGTAAAAATAATTAATTATTATTAAATGTCTTCAAAAGAAGATGGGGTAATGATAATTTTGTCATCACCCTCAGGTGCTGGAAAAACTACACTTACAAAGCTACTATCAGAAAATAACAACTACATAATATCAATATCACACACAACTAGAAGACCAAGAGTTAATGAAATTAACTCAAAAGATTATTTTTTTGTTAACGAAGATGAATTTGCATCTTTAGTAAAAAAAAATGAATTTTTAGAATATGCAAAAGTTTTTAATAATTTGTATGGAACAATTAAATCTAAAGTTATAAATAGCTTAGAAAAAGGTCTAAATGTAATTTTTGATATTGATTGGCAAGGAACTAAGCAAATTAAAGAAAAAAAATTGAAATATAAATTAATAACTTTTTTTATATTACCCCCAAGCAAAGAAGTTTTATTTGAAAGATTATCAAACAGGGAAATGAAAGATAAACTTATAGTTGAAGAGAGAATGAAACAATTTAACAAAGATATTCTTCACTGGGTAGACTACGATTATGTAGTTATAAATGATAATTTAGATAATTGTTACAAAGAAGTGAATAATTTAATTAAATCTGAAATTGAGAAAATTAATAATTCTTATGATATTGAATTAATTAAAAAGCATATAAATCAATTAATTAACTGATCTTCATATTCTTTTGTTATTTCAAAATAATTTAATGGACTTAAATTCTGAGGTCTTAAATTCATATTCAATTTAAGTTTTTTAACCACATCATCTGCATTCTTAAAAATTTGTCCCAGAGGTTTTTTGATCATTTTTCTTCTTTGATTAAAAAAAACTTTGGTTATTTTTTCTATATTTTTTGGATTTTTAATTTTGAAATATTGTTTTTTTGGAACAAAGCTTAATAATGTACTATCAATCTTTGGTTTAGGAAAGAAAGCATTTGGACTTACGTTGAATTCTTTTTTTACTTCTAACCTCCAATTTGAAATTATTGAGAGCCTTCCATAATCTTTAGAATTTGTTTTTGCTACTATTCTTTCAGCAACTTCTTTTTGAAACATTAGAATAAGTTTTTTGTAAGATTTAAATTTTTCATTTTCAGTAATCCAAGTTGCTAAAATTTCAGTAGAAATATTATATGGTAGATTTCCGAAAACTATACACTTTTCATTAGAAAAAAAAGTAGGTTCAAATTTTAAAATATCTTTGTTAATTATAATTATTTTGTTTTTAAATTTTTCATATAAAAGTTTTGCAAGATTATAATCCTTTTCAATAACAAAAATTTTCTTTGGATTTTTTTTTAAAATAGAATCAGTTAGATTTCCAGTACCAGGTCCAATTTCAATAACTATATCATTGCTTTTAATGTTTCCAATTTCTGCGATCTTTTTAATTATATTTTTGTCTAATAAAAAGTTTTGTCCTAAACTTCTTTTTGGTTTAATTGTCATTAAGTCTTTTAAAAAAAAGCAAAGCTTCCTTTAAGCTTTTTGGGTTAGATTTTTTTTTACCTAACATTTGATTATTTGGACCATGATCTACCGAAACTCTAATAAAAGGCAGCCCTATAGTTATATTTATTGCATCAAAATTGTATAAGGTTTTTAAAGGAGTTAGTACCTGATCATGATACATGCCAACTACAACGTCAAATCTATTAATATTTTTCTTTATAAATAATGTATCTGCAGGAAACGGTCCTTTAACTTTTAAATTCTTTTTTTGCAATTTTTTTATTGCAGGTTTAATAATTCTATCTTCTTCACTATCGTAAAAATTGGATTCGCAATGAGGATTTAACCCTGTAACGGCAAATCTTGGTTTTATTTTTAATTTATTTTTGTAGAATTTATTAATTAAAATTATTTTTTTAAATATTTTATTTCCTGAGATATTTTGTGATACTTTTTTAATAGGAATGTGTGTTGTAATTGGAGACACCGATAGCGACTTATTATAAATTAACATTACTTCATTATTTTGTTTATGTGTTTTGTAAGCTAGATACTCTGTAACTCCTTTGTGTTTTCCATTAAAAAAATGTTTTTTAGATATTGGACCATTGATTAAAGCAAAAGCTAATTTTTTTTTCATAATATTTAAAGAAATATCAAAGCATTTTTTAATATAATTTGAAGATTTATTTGAAATTTTATCAAAAGGTTTATTAAATTTTAACTTAACATCAATTAAATTAATTTTATCATTATTTAATTTAGTTTTTTTAATTTGATTTTTATTTATCAAATTAAATTTGCAATAATAATTCATTTTTTTCATTTGCATTTCAATGATTTTTTTTGATCCAATTAATATTATTGGACGATTATATTTTTTATAATAATTTGATTTAAAAACTTTATAAAAAATTTCTGAAAAAGTACTATACGGTTCGCCAGCAACTATGATTATTGGTTTATTTTTCACTTATTGTCGCATTTTTTTTTATTTTTTTAAAATATATTTCTGAGAAATTTTTTAGTTGCGTATTTTTCTCGTTCGCTATTTGTTTCTTATATTCTTCTTCAAAGTTTATATTCATTTCTTCTTTTATTTTATCTTCTAATTTAACAATTAGAAACCCCCCAGGAACTGTTATTGGTTTAGTATATTTTCCAATTTCTAAATTTATAATTTCTCTCTTAATAATTTCATTTAATTGAGATTCATTTATCCAACCTATTTTTCCCCCTAATTTTGCAGAATCAGAAACGCTATGCAAATTTGCTGTATTTTTAAAACCTATTTCTGATATGCTTTTCTCAATCACGTTATATTTTTTCTGCACTTCTTCATAATTTTCTGCATTAAACAATATCTCAAAAATTAAAAAATTATATTGTTCTCCACTTTCTGAAATAATTTTTTCTATATTTTTTTTAATTCTTATTTTATCTATTTCAACTTTATTGGAAAATTTTTTGTAAATTAAATCGTTCCATGCAGTTTCTATAGAAATTTTCATTCTTATGTCTTCAAGTTCCAGGTTATATTTTTTCAAATAATTTATAAATTCATTTTCATTTTTCATTCCCATTTTTTTGTAAAAATTGGCAACAATTTTATCAATAAACTTATTTTCAACAGTTAAATCAAAGTGTTTAATTATTTCTTCCTCTTTAATTTTTTCTCTTAATATTGAATCTTTAGCTAGATTTAAAACTTTTTTTTTATCCACATCTTGAAGGCTAGGTCTTAGTGCAACAAGATATCTGTACTCATTACTTATATCGATATTAGTTATTATTTTATTATTAACTTTCATAACCACATAAATTTCATTGGAATATGAAATTTGGCTATAAAAAAAATTTAAGAGAAATATAAAAAAAAAAACTATTTTCATTTTTTAGAAAGTACATTTTTTGATTCATACGCTCCCAGAGGAACAATTGTTAATGAGAAGAAAAGTTGTTCCGTTGGCTTAATATCGCTGTCAGCATAATATTCTTTATTATATTTTACAGCAGCAGTTAGACAATCATTTTTATATTGGTAAATTAAGTCATAAAATTCTGTCATATCAATTTTTTTATTCTTTCTAGTTGAAAAGGAAAAAGAATTATTTTCATCTAGCTTATATGAAGTAGTATTTGATAAATAATGTTCATTTCCGATATTATCTTTTTCTTCAATATATTTAAATGAAGTAACAAAATTATTTACTGTAAATTTTGCATTTAAATCGTGGTATTTAATTTGATCTATATTGTTGTCCAGAGAAAATTGATAACCTGAACTTAAGAAATTGTTAGGTGTAAACATAATTTTTCCTACTACATCAGAGCTAGTTTTACCTAGAGAACTAGAAGTGGGCATATCATCGTTAATTTCATCTCTGAAAACTGTTGCAAAACTAGCTTCAAAAAAATCTTTTTCGATTGGTAAATCTTTATTATCTAAAATTATCCTTGATTTTTTAAATTCCGAACCGATTGTTAATGATTGTCCACTTTCAACGGAATCAGAAAATCCCAGTCTATTCAAAGAGAAGATATTATTTATATCAATTCTTCTGTCCTCATTTTTTAAGTTTTTCATATTGTTTGGACTATATCGTAATGATATTTTTGGAGTTAAATAATTGTTAAAATTCATTCCTTCTCTTAATAAAGGATAAGATGATTCAAACATTATTGTTGATAATAATTCCGATTCTAAAGTGTTTTTGTATTTTGTTGAATTTGTTCCTTCAGAGTTAACATTTTTAATCAATATGTTATAATTATTTTTTATTCCACTTGTTAAAAATTTATCTTGAGAATTAAATAACAAGTCATTTATTATATGACTTTCTTTTACATTAGTGTTGTATATATGTTGAGAACCAGATGAATTAAATGACAAACTTCCATCTAATTTATTATTGTGACGAATATTTTTACTTAAACTGTAGCTTGGAAAAATAAATTCATAACGATCACTATTAGATGTATCTAATTTTTCATAAACTCTTGTAGAAACATTTAGACCTAAATCTTCTTTATTGGCAGTAAGATTTAGAAAAGAATTTAATGTTGAAATTCCTTTGCTTCCAGAACTGCCAAAAAGTGGGGACTCCAAATTAAATAATCTTAAATAAGTGTCATTAGAGGTTTTTTGCAATTGAATCTCAAGATTGCTGTTGTCAAAAGAATTTAAATCAATATCCATAATTGAATTTGTAAAAATGTGACTTCTTGAGTCTTCATTGTCGCTTGATGATGAGCTGTGACCATGGGTTAAACTCACATCAAAAATATGATTTGCTTTGTTAGTAACTCTTCTATACTCGGTTTGAATTGAAAATTTATTGTCTGTAAAAATTCGAGGTTTAAGTGTTAAGTCTTTTTTATCAGATATTACATAAAAATAAGGAATATAAGCAGAAGACCCCAACGTTTGAGAATCTCCTATTTGAGGAGTCAAAAAACCAGATTGGCGTTCAACAGTTGGATCTGGGTGGAAAAAGTAGGGATAATATAATACTGGCACATCGTAAATTTTTAGCCAAGCATTCTTATAGTAAATTGTTTTTTTATTTTTATCGTGTTTAACTTCGTTTGCTTCAACTTTCCATGGAGGACATTTATCTTTTCTTTTTTTACATGTTGTAAAAACACCTTTGGAGACCGTGGTAATATTTTTGTTAGAATAAGATTTAATTCCTTTTAACCTCGGCTCATTTTCACTATTTCCAAACATTTCGTTATTAAAATCTACTTCAAGATCTTTACCGTGCAATTCATCTGTTTTTAAATTTGAGAAAAGATCTTCAAAAAAATATTTATCTTTATTGCTATTTGTTAAAGTAACATTGCTACCTCTAAATAATTTTTTATCAATTGAATATTTAAATTTTTCAGCTTCGTAGTAATTATTTTTTGTATCTACAAGAACTGTATTTTCATCTGAAAAAATTTGTTTTTTATTAATTAATAAATGAACGTTTTTAGAGTTAATTATATATTTATCCTCTACATATATTTTTGTTTTTCCTTCAGAAAAATATTTTTCTTGATTTTTTAAATAAGTAATTTTATTTGACTCTGTTTTTACATTATTTAAGTTATCAAACACTTCAACGTTTCCGTGCGCAGAGAGAATATTTGTTGTTTTATTATATTCAAATCGATCTGCGATAATTTGTGTGTTAATGTCCACAACAGCTTTACCACCTTTGTTTGCTTTTAAGATATTGCCATTATCAAATGTTTCTATTTCAGGGGTTTCAAAAATGATTTCTTCAGACAAAACTTGATTTATAAATAGCAAAGAAAAGACAATATAAAAAAATGAAAAAATTTTTTTATTTCTCATTTAATCTAACCAAACCAATCAAACAAATTATTGTTAAAATAATTAAAGGCAGCCATACCGATAAAATAATTGGCACTCTTCCATTTTCACCAAGTATACCAGAAAAATAATTAATATAGTACATTACTACAGAAAGAGAAATTCCCAAAATAATGTTAAAAGTTTTGCTTTTTCTATATTTTGAATTAAACATTATTATCCCTGAAACTAGCGTCATTATTGCTAAATAAATAGGCACTGAATAAATTTTATTCTCATAAACTTCAACATCTACTGTGGAATATCCAAGTGCCAAATAATCCTTTTTTAATTTATTCAATTCCATTAATGACATTGAAGAAAGATTAGAAAATAAATTATTTACTTTTTCAATATCAAAATTACTCTTAAATGTTATCATTGAGGACTCATTTGTAATATTTTTTTTAGTAATAAATGGTTTACTAATTATCCAATTTTTTGAATTAATATTTATTTCTTCACTTTGAATTACTTTTAATAAATTAAAATTTTTATCAAATTGAACTATTGAAACATTTATTAGCAAGTTTTTTTTTATTTTGTCCGCATTAATGATATTTATTGTATTATCAACTTCATCTCTAATCCATAATCCATTTTCAGTTATAACAGCTAAATATTTATCATCAGAAGTGAATCCATTTTTTATCAATAAATACTGATTTTTTAACTTTGCTGAGAATGTATAAAAGGCAACAATTAATAATATTCCAATTGTAAAAGAAAAAATTACTAAAGTTGATAAAATTTGATTATTAGTTATTCCATTATATTTAAAAATAGATAACTCATTTTTTTCAATTAATTTTATAAAAAAGAATAATGTAGAAATTAAAAAAATGAAAGGCATTATATCAAAAATAACAGATGGTGCGTTTAGCAGAGATAAAAATACCGGGTAATAACCTGCCACACTTTCATTTTTTAAAAAGTTAATTTCTTCAAATAGATTTATTATTAAAATTAAAGAGAAAAAAACTAAAGTCACTTCAACTAAACTTTTAGAAAATAGTGATAAAATATATTTTTTATAAGTATTTATAATCATTGTTTTATAAATTAGTTTTTTTTAATTTAAATTTAAAATAAAAATAAGTAACAAAGAAAAATAGAATAGGTAATATTACTAAATAAATATTTTGAGAAACATTTACCGAAGAATATTTTGTAGAAATTTCAGAAATAATTATTGTAATTACACCCATTACAAATAATAAAAACTTATATCTAACGTATTCATAATCATCTTTTGATTTAATTATTATTAGACATGCAATTAAAGATAGTACTGGTAAATAAAAAGGTGAGACTAATCTTTTAATAATTTCTTGAAAAGCCGCACTTATATTATTTGGGCTACAGTTAGTTAATGTTTTTTTTGACTTAAAAATGTTATTTATAAAAGAATTAGAGAAATTTTTTAATTCAACAATGCATGTTAATAAATCATATGTTTTAATTTCTTGTATCTTTGGGTGTGTAGTTGTCTTGGTTGAAAATCTTGACAGATTAACTTCAGTGCTTGAAAATTCGAAGGAGTTTATTTTTTGTTTATTGTTGTTTATTATTTTACCTTCAAATAACATTAAACTTGTTTTTTGATCATCTTTCTTAATTTCTCCTCTTTTAGCAAATATTACTTGATACTGATTTTCATCAATTGATTCTTTTAAAAAAATATTTTTTAACTTACCTTCTTCACTTTTCTCTTCAACAAAGATTGTTAAATTTTTTACCGTGTCTATAAACTTTTTTTGTTGCATAATTGATGAAAAAAAATCAACTTTTGAAGTTCTAATAAAGGATCTTGCTTTATCTAAAGTTATTGGAACAATATAAGTAGTTAAAAATAATTGTAAAATTAAATAAAATACTGAAAATTTTAATAAAGTTTTTAAGAAATCTATTTTTTTTATCCCAATAGTCCAAAAAATAATTAACTCATTTTCGTTTTCATATTTTAGGATTATATAAAATAAACTAATGAAATATATAAATGGGAGAATTTTACTAAATATTTTTGGCAGACTTAGTAATGTATATAAAAAATATACTCTGAGCCCATGACCATCTTCTGTAACTATTTCTAAGAAATTTACTGCTTGTATTACCCATACAATTAAAGAAATACTAATAGAAACCAGCAAAAAGAATTGGAAAATATCTTTTGAAATTTTTTTAAAAATCAATTTTTTCATTGAAATTATGCTTAATAGTAATTATATACTTTCAACTACAAGTATATATTTTAAAATCAATGACTGTTCAAGTTCTCTATAAAAATAAGGCTAAATCAGGCAATTCAGGTGTAATTGCTTTATTTGTTGAGGATAAATTCAAAATAACAAATACAAGTGCTTTTTTTTCAAAAATTGAAACTTCGTATATTGAAAAAATTTTAAAAAGTAAAAAAAATACTAAAGAAAATATTATTACATTCAACCTAAACGAAAAAACTAGCCTCATATTTATATCTTTAAAAAAAAATTTAAAAGGCTCAGATGTAGAAAATTTAGGAGCAGAATTTTACAATTTTATAAAAAAAAATTTATTTAAAGATGTATCAATAATAACCGAAAGTGTAAAAAGTAAAACCGGAAAAGATTTTATAGGTCGGTTTATGCATGGATTTAAATTAAAATCATACGAGTTTAATATTTACAAATCAAAAAAAACAAAAAACATAATAACAATTCATTTAATTGGAAAACAAAGCACTTTAGCTTTAAAAAACAAATTAAAATTTAAAGCTTTAGAAGAAGGAACATTTTTTACTAGAGATTTAGTTTCAGAACCTGGAAATATTTTGCATCCTGATGAATACGCAAAAAGATTGCTTAAGTTAAAAAAATTTGGACTAAAAGTTACAGTTTATGATGAGAAAAAATTAAAAAAATTAGGTTTAAATGCTTTATTAGGTGTGGGCCAGGGAAGCATAAGGGGATCTTATCTTGTAACTATTGAATGGAAAGGAACTAAATCAAAATCAAAACCTTTAGGCTTTGTTGGAAAAGGTGTTTGTTTTGATACAGGAGGAATATCTTTAAAACCGGCAAGATTTATGGAAGACATGACATATGATATGGCAGGGTCGGCCGTAGTAGTAGGGCTTTTGAAAAATTTTGCAATAAGAAAAGCAAAAATAAATGCAGTTGGAGTTGTAGGCCTTGTCGAAAATATGCCAGGTGGAAACGCACAAAGACCTGGTGATATAGTTAAATCATATAGTGGTAAGACAATAGAAGTTTTAAATACTGATGCAGAAGGAAGATTAGTTTTAGCAGATGCATTAACTTTTACAGAAAAAAAATTTAAGCCTCAACTGATGGTAGATCTAGCGACATTAACAGGGGCTATAATTGTTTGTTTAGGATCAGAATATGCCGGACTTTTTTCAAATGATGACAAACTATCAAAACAGATTTTTGATGCTGGAGAAAAAGTTGATGAAAAAGTATGGAGATTACCTTTGCATAAAAATTATGACAAACTAATGAATTCAAAAACTGCAGATATGCAGAATATAAACTATGTTGGTGGTGCTGGCTCAACTACAGCAGCGCAATTTTTACAAAGATTTATAATTAATAAAACACCGTGGGCTCATCTTGACATAGCTGGAATGGCTTTTTCAAAATATGCAGGTGCTTTAAATCCAGGTGGTGCTACAGGTTATGGTGTTAGATTATTAAATCAATTTGTAGAAGATAATTATGAGTAATATTGAACAAACATTATCAATTATTAAACCAGATGCAGTTGAAAGAAATTTAGAAAATGAAATTAAAACAATGTTTAAGAACACAGGATTTAATATTCACAAAGAAAAAAAAATACATATAACAAAATCAGAAGCAGAACAATTCTACAAGGTTCATGAGACAAAACCATTTTATAATGATTTATGTGCATATTTATCATCTGGACCAATTATAGTTATGATACTTGAGCATGAAAATGCTGTATTACGAAATAGAGATTTAATGGGAGCGACAAACCCAGAAGATGCGGAAGAAGGCACTATTAGAAAAAAATATGGAATTTCTATAGATAAAAACTCTGTTCATGGTTCCGATAGTGCTGAAAATGCAAAAATAGAAATTGATTTTTTCTTTAAAGATTAATAAAAAATTTTCTTTATAGCTCTGGGATAAAGCCTGTGTTCTTCTCTAAGAATTTTTTTTCTTAAGGTATTTTCTTTATCAGTTTTGCTTATTTTTATTTTTTTTTGTAATATTATTTTTCCAGAGTCCAATTTAGACGTAACGTAATGGACAGTACAACCTGAAAATTTTTCATTATTCTTCAGAACTCTTTTATGTGTATCCAAACCCTTATATTTAGGGAGTAAAGATGGATGTATATTTATCACTTTCCCATTGAACCTCTTAAGAAAATTATTTGATAATATTTTCATAAAGCCAGCTAGGCAAATAAATGAAATTTTTTTTTTTTCTAACAAATTTATAATTTTTTTTTCAGATTCTTTTGGGTTAATAAAGTTAATTATTTTTTTTTCTATTTTTTGTTGATTTGCATATTTCAAACCTTCTGCGTTACTTTTATTAGAAATAATTAAATTTATAGAAATAGGTGAATTTTTTTTAAAAGAAAATTTAATTAAGTTTTTTAAATTTGAGCCAGTACCAGATATAAATACTGCTGTTTTAACTTTATCAGGACCAATTGATTTTTTCATTTAATTTTATTTTATTTTTTCCAGAAATAATTTTACCTATAACATAAGGCTCAAATTCTTTAGTAAAAAATTTTTTTATTTTTTTTAAATTTTTTGATTTAATTATAATACAGAAGCCAACTCCACAATTAAAAGTTTTAAGCATTTCTTTGTCAGTAATTTTATTTTTTTTTAACCATTTAAATATTTTTTTAGTTTTTATGCTACTGAGATTTATATTGGCAGTTAATTTTTCTGGTATAACTCTTTTTATGTTATCAGCTAGACCACCGCCAGTAATATTAGCACATCCATTAATTAAATTATATTTAGTTAAATTTAAAATCTCTTTAACGTAAATTTTTGTAGGTTTTAATAATTCCTTCTTTAAGAACTTATTTTTTTTTATATTTATCTTTTTTTTATTTAATACATACCTAACCAATGAATAACCATTTGAATGAATTCCATTTGAGGGAATTGCTAAAACCAAATCATTTTTTTTAATTTTTTTTGTGTGAAGTATTTTTTTTTGATCAACTAAACCTACTGAAAATCCCGCAATATCAAATTTACCTTTTTCATAAGTATCTGGCATTTCAGCAGTTTCTCCTCCAACTAACTCGCAACCAGAAAGTTTACAGCCTTTTACAATACCTTTTAATATTGATTTTAGTTTTTTTAAATTAATTTTATTTATTGATATGTAATCAAGAAATAATATTGGCTTAGCACCTTGGACTATTAAGTCATTGACGCACATGGCGACAAGATCTATTCCAATCGTGTCATATTTATTTAATATATTTGCTATTTCTACTTTTGTGCCAACACCGTCTGTGCTTGCAACTATTTTTGGTTTTTTTAAATTTCCAGGTATATTTGATATTGAACCAAAACCACCTATATTTTGAAATTTTTTATTTTTATTATTTTTATTTGATATTTTTGATATAAACCGAACAAATTTGTCTGCAGCAGCAATATTAACGCCACTTTTTTCATATGTAAATTTATGTTTATTCATTATTATTGAAAATAAATATGATTTTTAAATATATACTTAAAAATGAGATAAAATTTTTGAAATTTTTTATTTTATTAATCATTTTTTTTAATACTTTTTTGATTTCAAAACTACATGCTAATTCATTCAAAATAAATGAAATAGAAGTTTCTGAAGATTTTAATTTGGATTTTAATAAAAAAAAGGTCTTTGATAAAGCTTTCGAATTAGCTTTTTTTCAATTAATTTCTAAAGTTATTGTTTCGAAAGATATAAAAAAAGTTGAAAAAGCAAGTTTATCAACCATAAAAAGTCTGATTGATTCTTTCAACGTTAGTGACGAAAAGTTTTTAGAAAACAAATATTACGCTAAATTTAATGTAAATTTTAATAAAAAAAGTGCTTATAATTACTTTGAGTCGAAAAATATTTTTCCATCAATACCAAAAAAATTAAATTTATTATTTCTGCCAGTTTTGATTAATATTGAAGAAAATGAGATAGCCCATTTTGACAAAAATCCAATTTATAGCAATTGGCAAAAATATAAAAAAAACTATTATTTATTAAATTATATACTTCCAACTGAAGATATAGAAGACATGCAAATTTTTGATAATAATATTGAACTAATTGAAGAATATGATTTTAAAAAAATAGTAAGCAAGTATGATTTGAAAGATTTTATAATATTAATAATTTATCAAAATCAAAATGAAATTAATGTATTATCTAAACTTCAACTAAACAATACTTACAAAATTTTTAATATAAATTACAAGGGTATGAATCTTAAAGATGAAAGATCTATCAATGAATTAATATACAGCTTAAAAAAATTATATGAAGACGAATGGAAGAAATTAAATTTAATAAATACTTCAATACAGTTACCTTTAACTATATCATTGTCATCTAAAAATCATGATAAAATCATACTATTTGAAAATACTTTAGAAGATTTAGATTTAGTATCAAATTTTGTAGTTTTATCTTTTAATAATCAAAAAATTTTTTATAAAGTTACTTACAATGGATCGCCAGATAAATTTTTTAACGAAATTAAATCTTCAGGATTAAATATTGAGAGAAATAATCAAAAATGGGAAATTCAATGAAAGATTTAAACCAACTGTTATTAAAATTTGATTTAAAGCAAAATTATAAAAATGAAGATTTTTACGTCAACAAAAGTAATTTTTTTGCTTACAGTTTAATTGAAAAATGGCCAAAATGGGAAAAAAATATATTAAATATATATGGTGAAAAATATTGTGGCAAATCTCACTTATCAAATATATTTAAGAAAAAGTATAAAGCTTATAAAGTAAAAGCAAGGGAATTTGATAATGAAAGTTTAAAAGAGTTTAAAATTTTTGAGAATTTAATTTTAGAAGATTTTGATGAAAATATTAATGAAAAATTAATGTACACTTTATTTAACGTAGCTGATCAAGATAATAAATATATTCTAATAAACTCCTTAGTTCCAATTAATGAAATAAATTTTAATCTTAAGGATTTTGTATCTAGAGCTAAAAACTGTATTTTTGCTAAGATAGAAAGCCCTGATGATGAAATGATGTTTGCTATTTTGTTAAAAAATTTTTCAGATAGGCAGATCAGTGTTGATAAAAAACTAATTGATTTTATCATCAAACACATTGATAGATCTTATGGAAAGATATATGAATTTGTATATAAACTTGATGAAATCAGTTTAAAAAAAAAAAAATCTATTGATTTTAAAATTATTAAAGAAGCTTTGAAGGTTTAAATTGCAAAAATATAGAACACATAACTGTAACGAGCTAAACATAAAAAACAAAGATCAAAAAATTATTTTATCAGGATGGGTTAATAAAAAACGAGATCATGGAAATTTACTATTCATTGACTTAAGAGATAATTATGGTTTGACCCAATGCGTCATTGATAAAAGCAACAGTTTTTTTAAAGTTTTAGAAAAGCTGCAATTAGAAAGCGTTATTAAGGTTGAAGGAAAAGTTGTAGAACGTACAAAAGATACCATAAACTCTGAATTAAAAACTGGAGAAATTGAAGTTAAAATTGATTCATTTGTAATACTTGGCCATTGCAATGAATTACCCATGCCCATTTTTTCTGACCAAGAGTATGCTGAAGAAATTAGATTAAAATATAGATTTTTAGATTTAAGAAGAAAAAAGATACATGAAAATATTATTTTGAGATCAAAAATAATAGAATTTATAAGATCTGAAATGACAAAATTTGGTTTCTTAGAATTTCAAACTCCAATTTTAACATCATCAAGTCCCGAAGGTGCTAGAGACTTTTTAGTTCCTAGCAGATTAAACCCTGGAAAATTTTATGCACTTCCACAAGCTCCACAACAATTTAAACAGTTAATTATGATAGCAGGCTTTGATAAATATTTTCAAATTGCACCATGCTTTCGAGATGAAGATGCTAGAGCTGATAGAAGTCCAGGAGAGTTTTACCAATTGGATATGGAAATGTCTTTTGTTGAGCAAGAAGATGTTTTTGAAGTAATAGAAAAGCTGATGGTTAATCTTTTTAACAAGTTTTCAAACAAGAAACTTAAATATAAAAAATTTCCTAAAATTAAATTTAATGAATCGATGATAAAATATGGAACTGACAAACCTGACTTAAGAAATCCATTAATTATATCTGATATAACTGATATTTTTTTAAGAGATGATGTTAAATTTGAAATTTTTAAAAAACTGGTTAAATCAGGCTCATCAGTAAGAGCAATAGTTACTAAAAACACCAAAGATAAACCTAGAAGTTTTTTCGATGGAATTGACAATTGGGCAAAACAAGAAGGAGCATCAGGCCTTGCTTATTTCACATTTGAAAAAAACAACAAAATCTCAGCAAGAGGCCCTGTCGGAAAATTATTTTCAGAAGAGTCTTTGAAAGAGATTATGAAAATAACCTCAGCCGAAATAGGAGATAGTATTTTTCTCGCATGTGGAAAAATTTATGATTTAGAAAAAATTACATCCCTAGCAAGAGATAAGATTGCAAAAGAATTAAAATTAATAGACGAAAACGAATTTGCCTTTTGTTGGATAGTAGATTATCCAATGTTTGAAAAAGACCAAATAACTAAAAAATTTAAATTTAGCCACAATCCTTTTTCAATGCCACAAGGAGATATAAAAAAAATCGACTTTAAAAACCCACTTAACATTATGGCGTATCAATATGACATAGTGTGTAATGGTGTTGAGCTATCTTCTGGTGCAATAAGAAATCATATACCAGAACTTATGTATAAATTATTTTCCATTGCAGGCTACGATAAAAAGCAAGTGGATGAGAAATTTAGTGGAATGATTAACGCTTTAAGTTATGGAGCCCCTCCCCACGGAGGCATAGCACCTGGGATTGATAGAATTGTTATGCTATTAGCAGACGAAAAAAATATCAGAGAAGTAACTATGTTTCCAATGAATCAGAATGCTCAAGATTTAATGATGAATGCTCCGTCAGAAGTAGGATCTGATCAATTAAAAGAATTAAACTTGTTTTTAAATAAAAAAAAATAATTTTACTTCTTTCCTTTAAGGTTAATCTTAATATCTGAAAGATCTACCAAATTTTTTTTGTAATTACTTCTTACAAAACCTTTACTAGTTATGTCTTTTACTATTTTTAAAAATTGATTTTGACCATCAAAATCTTCTTCTTTTTGAGTTGAATCTTTTCCTCCAATAGATGGTGTATGAGCTAAATCTTCTCTATTTAAATAAGAAATAGCTAGTTCTCTAAATATGTAATCTAAAATTGATGAAGCACTCAATATACGATCATTACCATGTACTTTTCCAGAAGGTTCAAACTTTGTATCGACATATGCATTTACAAACTCGTCAAGTGGGACTCCATATTGAAGACCTAAAGATATTGCTATCGCGAAATTATTCATTAAAGCTTTTACAAGCTCGCCTTCTTTACTTGTATCAATAAAAATTTCTCCTATTTTTCCATCTTCATACTCACCAGTATGAAGATAAACTTTGTGATTTCCGATAGATACTTTTTGAATATAACCCTTTCTTCTATCCGGCATGCTAAAACGTTTTCCAATACCTTCATTTATTTTTTTTACAAAGTTTTGATTGATATCATTAGAGACAACCTTAGGTTTAGCTTTTTCATTTATAGCATTATTGTCTAAATCTTTGTTATTTATGTTGTTTGAATTTTTACTTAAATTTTTGGTTTTTCTGTTATCAAGCTTAACATCTAGTATTTCAAATTTACCATCGTCTTTCTTTTCTAGATTTGAAAGTTCTTTTTCATTAACGCTATCTAAATAATGGGTTACCTTGAAACTGCATGTATAGTATGTTTCTACGAGGTATTTTGCCATTATCAATTCCTTAAAATAAAATTTTTGAATCTTTGGATAATTAATTTATATACATTTAAAAATTTTAGTCTAATTTATTTTTTACAATTTTAAATTGTAAAAAAATATAAAAAAACATGTTGACATTTTTAAAACAATTGTTCGTTTGGTGGAATCAACAGACATTAGGTACAAGAATTCAAACAATTTTTTTTGGCAAATTTGTAGGAAAGGATTCCTTCGGAAATAAATATTATCAAAATAAAAATGGTAAGAGATGGGTAATTTATAATGGAGAGATAGAGGCAACAAAAATTTCGGACGAGTGGTATTCTTGGATACACCATACAAATAATAAAATTGAAAACTTACACGACATAAAAAAACACAAATGGCAAAAACCGCATTTATCAAATAAAACAGGTACTGATGAATCTTATCATCCTAATAGAGAAAGCAATGAACTTGGAAAAAAATACAAGTCGTGGAAAAAATAATTTTTTATTAATATTCTTTAGTTTATTTTTATTTTTTTCTAATGCAAATTCAGAAACAATTAATGATGGAAAATTTGTTGAAATAAAAATTTTAGATAAAGTAAGTTCAAAAAATAGTAAATTAGAAATTGAAATAGGTGAAGAAAAAAAGTTTAAAAATTTATTAATTAGAGCTCTAAAATGCAAAAATTCTGAATTTGATGATAATCCAGAAATAACAGCTTACTTACAAGTTCAAGATTTAAGCAACAAAAGCAATGATGAGGTATTTGTTTTTAATGGATGGACTTTTTCCTCAGGTCCTTCAATTAGACCTTTTGATCATCCCGTTTACGATATTTGGTTAACTAGGTGTTATTAAATGTTAGATTATTTTTTCATTATCTAGCCAACTTACATTAAAATCAGAATCTATAAATTTTTTATGGCTTAACAATTTTTTGTGTAGATCAATTGTAGTAGTTATTCCTTCAATTACGAATTCATCTAGCGAACGTATCATTCTTTGAATTGCTTCGGTTCTATTTCTACCTTGGCAAATTAGCTTACAGACCATACTGTCATAATATGGAGTGACTTTATAGCCTTGATAAATTGAACCATCAACTCTAGTTCGAAAACCGGAAGGCTGATGACACAAACTAATAGTACCTGGGGATGGTTGAAAGTTTTTACTAGGATCTTCCGCATTTATTCTACATTCGATAGCATGTCCTCTTGGAATTATATCACTTTGTTTTAAAGCAGTATTTCCAGTGTGCGCTATCCAAATTTGCTCTTTAATTATATCTATTCCAGTAACCATTTCTGTTACAGGATGTTCAACTTGAACTCTTGTATTCATTTCTAAAAAATAAAATTTTCCATCCTCATAAATGAATTCAACTGTACCAGCACCTTCATAACCAATTTTAGTTACCATACTTACTGTTTTTTCAAACAATTCTTTTCTTATTTCATCAGTCAAAAGTGGACTTGGGGTTTCCTCTATAAGTTTTTGATGTCTTCGTTGAACAGAACAATCTCTTTCATGCAAATGAACAGTTCTATTTTTTCCAGAAAGTACTTGCACTTCTATATGTCTTGGATTTTGAAAAAATTTTTCAATATATATTTCATCATTTCCAAAATATTTGAGAGCTTCAGTTTTTGCAGAAGAAAAAGATAAATCAAAATCTTTTTCCTCATTTACAATTTTCATACCTTTGCCACCACCTCCGCCAGCGGCTTTAATAAGAACTGGAAAACCTATTTTTTTAGAAATTTCTTTTGCTTCTTTTAAGTTTGAAACTCCTCCTTCTGAGCCTTCTATAACTGGCAAACCATGCTTCTTTGCAATTTTTTTTGCCTCAATTTTATCACCCATCATTTTTATTAACTTTGAAGATGGTCCAATAAATTTTATTTTATTTTCTTCAAGAATTTTTGCAAAGTTTTCATTTTCAGATAAAAAACCATAGCCTGGATGAACTGCTTCAGCATTAGTTAATTCTATAGCTGACATTATTGCTGGTATATTTAAATAACTATTTGTAGGTTGGTGAGAGCCAATACATACACTTTCGTCTGCTAGCCTTACATGCATACTGTCTTTATCAACTGTAGAATGAACAGCTACAGTTTGAATACCCCATTCTTTACAAGCTCTAACTATTCTAACAGCAATTTCACCTCGATTGGCAATTAATATTTTTTTAAACATTATTCAAGAACGATTAAGACTTGGTCATATTCTACAGGTTGACCATCTTCAACTAAGATTTTTTTTACAGTACCATCCATTGAAGAAGGTACATGGTTCATTGTTTTCATAGCTTCAACTATCATGATAGTTTCACCTTTTTTAATTTTTTTTCCAACAGAGACAAAAGGTTTGGCTCCTGGTTCTGATGCAAGGTAAGCTGTCCCGACTATTGGGCTTTTTACAACTGCTTTAGAAATTTCTATTTCTTCTTCAACAGAGTCATCATTACTAATAATATCTTTATCATTTAAAGATTTTTTTAAATCTTCCAAAGCATCTATTAATTTTTTTATTATTTTTTTATCAATTTCCATTTTTTAGCAATTCATGCATTGCATTTATGGCCAAAATATAACCATTAGCGCCTAATCCACAAATAACTCCACTGACTACATCGCTTATCATTGATTTGTGTCTGAATTCTTCCCTTTTATATATATTAGATATATGAAGTTCAATGCTAGGCTTTTTAAAAATGGCTAATGCATCACGAATAGCTACAGAAGTGTGAGTAAATCCTGCTGCATTAATTATTATCCCATCATATTTTTTTCTTGCTTCCTGTATCATTGTTACAATTTCACCTTCTATATTAGACTGTGTAAAATCTATATTAATTCCTAAATCTTTAGAATGTTTGATACATTTGTTTTTTAAATCTTCATATTTAATAGATCCATATTGTGATTGTTCTCTTTCTCCTAATAGATTAAGATTTGGACCATTAATAACAATAATATTATTTTTCATTGAACCCTTATATATTATGAAAAAAGTAAATAAAATAAAAATCAGATTAAATGGAAAATATATTAGAATACAAGAGAAAATTACTTTATTTAATTTAATAAAAATATTGAAGTTGCCAATCAAAAAAGTAGCTATTGAATTGAATCAAAAAATAGTTAACAAGAAATCATTAGTAAAAATTAAAATAAAAAAAAATGATAAAATTGAAATAGTGCATTTTATTGGCGGAGGTTAATGACAAAATTAGATAATTTATTAATTGCAAAAAAAAAATTTAAATCACGTTTAATAGTAGGAACTGGCAAATATAAAAACATGTCTGAATGTGCAAAGGCTGTTAAGTTATCTGGAGCAGAAATAGTTACCGTTGCCGTAAGAAGAGTAAATATCACTGATAAAAAAAAACCATTATTAATGGATTATATAGATCCAAAAAAAATAACTTATTTACCAAATACTGCAGGTTGTTTTACATCAGAAGAAGCTCTTAGAACATTAAGATTAGCTAGAGAAATAGGAGGATGGAAATTAGTAAAACTAGAAGTTTTAGGAGACAAGAAAACACTTTTCCCCGATATGTTAGAAACTTTAAAATCAACAGAAGTTTTATCTAAAGAAGGTTTCAAAGTTATGGTTTATTGCAATGATGATCCATTATTTGCAAAAAGATTAGAAAATGTTGGAGCATGTGCAATTATGCCATTAGCTGCACCGATTGGATCAGGACTTGGAATACAAAATAAAACAAATATTAAAATAATTAGAAGTCAAACAAATTTACCTCTTATTATTGACGCTGGTTTAGGCCAAGCTTCAGATGCAACAGTTGCAATGGAATTAGGTTGTGATGGCGTTTTAGTTAATACAGCTATTGCTAAAGCAAAAGATCCTTTGAAAATGGCTATTGCCATGAAACACGCCGTGTTATCTGGAAGACAATCTTACCTATCTGGCAGAATTGCAAAATCTATTTATGGAAGTGCATCTTCTCCTATAAAAGGTAAAATTTAATTATTTTTTTTGTAAAATTTTTTTTTGTAGAATTTTTTCTTTTTGTATTTTTTATTTTTGTTATTAATTTTAATATTTTTATTATCTTTATTTAATGTTTCCAATTTTCTTAGATCTGACAAGGACTCAATTTTTTCAATAATTTTTTTTGATTTATTTTGAAATTCAATCACGTGATCTGGAACAATTAAAGAATTATCACTAAGAATTTCAATTTTTACTTTATTTTTTTTCTCAAAGTATTTTATTTCTTCAGAAAAGTTTTCTTTTATAAAGTTATTAATTTTTTCTGAAATTTTTATTTTAACAATTTTTGCTTTATTTTTTATCGATTTTAATTCAATATTTTTTAATAATTTTAGAGCAAAAGACTCAGTAGTTAATTTTATATCCCATTTTACAGCACTTTCCCTTAATCGCTGCCTAGACATTTCAAGCAGACCAAAACTGCTAATTCTTCCAATTTGAATTCTAGCTCTATCATATCTGCATTTCTCTTTTAATTTTCTTTCAATTAGTCTTCTATTGGAAAAGCTATGCATGTCAATAAAGTCAATTATTATTAAACCAGATAAATCTCTAATTTTTATTTGTCTAGCTATTTCTTCTGCTGCTTCTAAATTTGTATTTAAAGCAGTACTTTCTATATTTTTTTGTTTAATAGATTTTCCTGAGTTTATGTCAATTGATACTAATGCTTCGGTAGGATTTATAACCAAATATCCTCCTGAAGTTAATTTAACAGTGGTTTCAAAAATCTCATTTAACTTTTCTTCTATATTTTCTTTTACAAAAAGTGGAATTTTATCTCTATATTTTTTTACTTTCTTTAAATATTTAGGCATTAAAAGTTTCATAAAATTTTTTGCTTTTTGATATCCTTCATTTCCTTCAACAATTACATTTTTAGTATCTTCATCACACATATCTCTTAAAGTTCTTTTTATTATTTCACTTTCATGATGGATTAACGAAGGCGCCATAGAATTCATTGCATTTTCCTTAATTGAATTCCAAATTGTTAGTAAATTTTGAAGATCATGACTAATTTCATTTTTAGTTTTATTTGAACCAGCTGTTCTAACAATAATTCCCATTTCTTTTGGAATTTCAATTTGGTTTAAAATACTTCTGATTTTTTTTCTATCCGAAGGATTAAAAATTTTTCTTGAAATTCCACCACCTTTGGGCGTATTGGGCATAAGCACAATGTATTTTCCTGCTATTGAAATAAAAGTACTTAGAGCTGCCCCCTTTAAACCTCTTTCATCTTTTAGAACTTGTACAAGTATTACTTGATTTGGCTTTATTACTTCTTGGATTTTATATCTTTTTCTAGGATATTTTTTTTCTAAGCTAACACTTTCTCCATTTTCATAATTTTCTATTTTTTTTTCTACAGGATCTTCTACAGAAAGGTTTCCTTCACTTAAGTTTTTTTCTTCTAACTGCTCACTTTCTTTTAATAATTTTTCTCTTGCTACTTTTTCTTCTTGTTTAATTTTATCAAGATCACTTTGTGGTATTTGATAATAATCTGATTGAATGTCGTTAAAAGATAAAAAACCATGTCTTTCTCTTCCAAAATCAACAAAGGCAGCTTGCAGAGAAGGTTCTACACGGCTAACTTTTCCTAAATAAATATTATTTTTAATTAGATTATTTTTTACGCCTTCATATTCGTAATCTTCAATGTTTCCATTTGATTTGAGAACGACTCTAGTTTCATTAGGATGCGATGCATCAATATATAAATTTTTTTCCATATTTTTTTGATTATTGCTTTCATTTATAAATTCTGTTTAATTTTGATGCCTTAACTTTAACAAATTCATAAGTTAAATAAAACTAAAATGAATAGACTGTTAAAAAAAATAATATTATTTTCGTCAGCTGGTTTATTAATAGCTTCAGTAGCAGTAATTGCTATTTTATGGGCTTTTTCAAATAAACTGCCAGATTATAAATTTTTAAAGGGTTATAAACCTCCCGTTTCAAGCAAAGTATATGCTGGAGAAGGACAGTTGGTAAGCGATTTTTCTAAAGAAAAAAGAATTTTCGTTCCATATAATGCTATTCCTAATAAAGTAATTAACTCATTTTTATCAGCAGAAGATAAAAATTTTTTTTCACACCCTGGAGTTGATGCTAAAGGCGTTATTAGAGCAACAATAAATAACATTTCAAACATAATTTATTCAAAAAGATTAGAAGGGGCTTCAACAATTACACAACAAGTCGCAAAAAATTTTTTACTTACAAACGAAGTGAGTCTAAATAGAAAAATTAAAGAAGCTATTTTAGCTTTCAGAATTGAAAGAGCTTTATCAAAAAAAAGAATTTTAGAACTTTATTTAAACCAAATCTATTTAGGCCAGGGCTCATATGGAATAGCTTCTGCAAGTTTAGAATATTTTAACAAATCAATCAGCGAACTAAACTACACCGAAGCAGCATTATTGGCAGCACTTCCTAAAGCTCCAAGTAAGTATAATCCTTACAAGAATCCAGAACTAGCAAAATTTAGAAGGAATTTAGTATTAAAAAATTTATTAGATAATAACTATTTAAACAATAACGAGTATAATAAATTAATAAAAAAAAAAATTGAATTAAAAAAAAGAAAGAAAATTTATCTTGAGGATACAAGATATTATGTAGAAGATATAAGAAAATATGTGGTTGATAGACTTGGGTTCGATAAAGTTTACAAACAAGGATTGAATATTAACACCCCATTAAATTTGGAATTACAAAAAATTGCAACCTTGTCTTTGAGAAAAGGTTTAGAAAATTATGACAAAAGAAAAGGATGGAGAGGACCATTAACAAATAAAAAAATTGATAAAAATTGGAAAAGAGATTTAGAAAAATTTGAATTAGAAAAATCTATAGGCTGGCAATTAGCTATTGTTAAAAAAGTAAATAAATTTGAAACACTTATTAAAACTGCAGATGATTTAGAAGGCAAAATTGATTATGAAAATGTAGCTTGGACAAAAAAAGAATTTAGCGATTTGTTTAATACTGGGGATATCATTTATGTTAAAAAAGTTAATGGAAACAAATATGAATTAAAACAATTGCCTAAAGCTAATGGCGGCATAGTCGTTATGGATCCGTTCACTGGGAGGGTTTATGCTTTATCAGGAGGTTTTAGTTTTAAAAAAAGTGAATTCAATAGAGCTTCTCAAGCATCAAGACAGCCGGGCTCAGCTTTCAAACCTTTCATTTATGCATTAGCTCTAGAAAATGACTATTCTCCAAATACTTTAATTTTAGATGCTCCTTTGGTTTTAGAACAAGGATCAGATTTAAAAATGTGGAAACCAGAAAACTATGGGAAAAAATTTTATGGACCTTCTACTCTTAGAATGGGTCTTGAAAAATCTAGAAACTTAATGACTGTAAGGATTGCACAAGAAATTGGAGTTAATAAAATAGTTAATTTTTCTAAACAGTTAGGCATATATGATGATCCACAAGAACTTCTATCTATTTCACTTGGTTCTGCAGAAACAACTTTATTAAAATTAACGTCTGCATATTGTTCATTTGTGAATGGTGGAAAAAAAATTAATCCAATTTTAATAGATAGAATACAAGATTCTGAAGGAGTAACTATTTATAATACAGAAACAAGATCTTGTAATAATTGCAATCAAATTTCTCATTATAGTGAATCTATTCCAAAAATATCTGATAATTTTGAACAAGTTATTTCAGCTCAATCAGCTTATCAAATAACTTCAATGCTTGAAGGAGTAATAAAAAGAGGAACAGGAAAACGTTTAAAAGATCTTAAACTAGATATCGCAGGAAAGACTGGGACAACAAATAAAAATACCGATACATGGTTTGTTGGTTTTACTTCAAAACTTGTTGTGGGAGTGTATATTGGAATGGATGATCCAAAAACTTTAGGTCGTTATGAAACTGGAGCAAAGACTGCAATGCCTGTATTTAAAGATTTTATCAAGAAAGCTATAAGAAAAAAAGATGCAAGGCCATTTAAAGTTCCTCCTAAGATTTCTATGATGGTAATAGAATCTGAAACAGGGAAAAAGGCTAACTTTGGATCAAAAAAAACAATTATAGAAGCTTTTAAAAAACAAAAAATTGATGAAGAGCATTTTTTATCGGGAAATATTAATGATAGATTAAAAACCAATAATATATTAAAGTTCTACTAATGGATAGTGATTTTACAAATATTAAGCTAGAGATAGAAAAAATAAATTCAAGGATTAAGGAGTATCTTTGAAAAAAATAATATTTATTTAAAATTAGAAAAAAATAATTCAAAAATGCTAGAAACTAATTTCTGGCAAGATAAAGTTGAGTCACAAAAAGTAATTAAAGAGAAAAAATTTCAGGAAGATTTAATAAATTCATACAATTTTTCTATAAAAGAATGTAAAGAAATTTCTGACTTATTCAATTTAGCTAAGGAAGAAAACAACACTTCAGTAATTGATGAAACAATAAAAAACTTAAATGAATTAAGATCTAAAACTAAAAAAAATGAGATAAAATGTTTTTTATCAAAAGAAACTGATAGTCTAGATTGTTATGTAGAAATTCATGCAGGAGCAGGTGGTACAGAAAGCCAAGATTGGGCGGAAATGTTAAGAAGAATGTACATAAAATGGTCTTCAAATAAGGATTTTAAATTTCAAATAATTAGTGAACACAAGGGAGACGAAGCTGGTATAAAATCTTCTACAATAAAAATAATTGGAGATTATATTTTTGGCTTATTAAAATTTGAGTCAGGTATACATAGATTAGTCAGAATTTCGCCATTTGATTCTGGCGCAAGAAGACATACTAGTTTTGCAAGTGTATGGGTTTACCCAGTTGTTGATGAAAATATAGATATTGAAATTTTGGAAAAAGATTTAAGAATAGATACTTATCGATCAAGTGGTGCAGGAGGTCAACATGTAAATACTACTGATAGCGCAGTTAGAATTACTCACATGCCAACAAAAATAGTTGTTCAATGCCAGAACGAAAGATCACAGCATAAAAATAAAGAAACTTGCATGAGCATGCTAAAAGCAAGACTTTATGAGTTTGAGATAAGAAAAAGGCAACAAAAAAATGAAAATTTAGAAAGTTCCAAATCAGATATTGGTTGGGGACACCAAATTAGATCATATGTTTTGCACCCTTACAGAATGGTAAAAGACAATAGAACAAATTACGAAAACTCTAACCCAAATAAAGTATTAGATGGTGATTTGGACGAGTTTTTAGAAAGCAATCTTTATAATTTAAATGCTTAAATTCATTAAAATCATTTCTTATTCATTTCTAACTTTATTTTTCATTTGTATATTTTTAATAATCTTTCTCTCAAAAATAGGTCTAGAAACTAAAAGATTCAATCCTTTAATTACCGAGCAGATAAAAAAATATAATGAAGATCTAAACTTAGATATTAAAAAAGTTAAAATTTATATTTCTGTTGGCGATTTTATAAATCCAAAAATAAGAATTGGCACTAAAGATCCAACACTAATTTTGGGAAGCAATAAAATAGAACTTAAGTCAATAGATGCCAAAATCGATATTTTATCATATTTTAAAGATAATTTTGTAATAGAAGAATTTGAAATATTGACCAAAGACAATAAAATTAAAGACTTAATTACAATAGCCGCAATAAAACAACCATCATTAATTATATACAATATATTTATAAAAGGAGGTTTTGCCAATATTTACGGCTCACTGAAGTTTGATGAAAATGGAAAAATCAGTAATTATAAATTTGAAGGTCAAATAAAGGATGCAAAAATAAAATATGATGAAAAATATTCTTTCGAAAATATTAACTTTAATTTTACTCAGCAGAAGGACAAAATTTCAATAAAAAATGCAAATTTTTCTTATAATAAAATAAAGTTACTTTCTAACGAAATAATTATATCAGCAGGCTCTGATGATAAAAAAAAAATAAATGGAGATATTGGAACCCAGAAAAACACTATCAATTCAAAACTATTTAAAGATATATTCGAAAATGATTTAGAATTTATTAATGATCAAGAAATCACTTTTAAAGCAAAAAATAAATTTTCTTTTATATTAGAAAAAGGAAAAATTAAAGAACTAAAATATTTATTAAAAACAAACTTAGATAGAATAAGCTTAAACAAAAAAATTGATTTTTTAAAAAATTATTTTAGCAATTATAATAATTCTATTTTGTTAAAAAATAATTCAATAACTTTAAAGTATGAAAATAAAGTTCTAAACATAGAAGGTGAAAGTGAATTTTCTTTTGATACATTGTACGATAAAATTGAATACAAAATCACAAAGAAAAAAGATAACTTTAATTTTTTAACATTAATAAATATTGATAAAAATTCTTTAAAAATTAAACCTGCACAATATAGTAAAGAAAAAAATATAGAATCAAATTTAAAATTAAAAGGATCTTATAATAAAAATAATGTTAAATTTAATGAGATTACTTACAAAGAAAACCAAAATCTTTTTGAAGTTAGTGATTTAGTTTTAAATAACAATTTTAAAATATTAGATTTAAACCAGGCAATGGTACATTATTTGAATGATAATAAAAAAATAAATGAACTTGATATAAGAAGAAATTCAACTAATTATATTTTAAATGGAAAATCTTTTGACAGTTATAAACTTATAAACGAAATATTATTTTCTGACAATGAAAAAAGTTTTTTAGATAATTTTAATTTTAATAAAGAAAGACATCTAAATATATTTATAAATAAAATTTTTTTAGATAACAAAAATTTTTCTAAAGATTTATCTGCAAAAGCTGTTATAAAAGATAATAAACTTTACAATTTAAGCTTAACTTCAGTTTTTGATAATAATGAAAAGTTTATAATTGATGTAAAAACATTGAAAAACAATCAAAAAATTACATCATTTTATTCTGATAATGCCGAACCTTTTGTTAAACATTATAAATTTATTAAAGGTTTTAAAGATGGTAAAATTGATTTTTATTCAGTTAAAAAAGATAATGTATCTAATTCTACATTAAATATTTTTGATTTTAAGCTTAAAGAAATGCCTGCTCTAACTAAGTTATTATCTTTAGCTTCATTACAAGGTATTGCTGATATTATGACAGGTGAAGGTATTAGATTTAACGAATTTGAAATGAATTTTAGCAGTAAAAATAAACTTATGACTATTGATGAAATTTATGCTCTTGGTCCAGCAATTTCTATTTTAATGAGTGGATATGTAGAGAGCAATAAATTAATTAGTTTAAGAGGAACTTTGGTTCCAGCAACAACATTAAATAAAGTAATAGGATCTTTACCCTTTATTGGAAACATTTTAGTAGGTAAGAAAACAGGTGAAGGTGTTTTTGGAGTTAGTTTTAAAATTAAGGGCCCACCAAAAAAACTTAAAACAACTGTGAATCCAATTAAAACATTAACACCTAGATTCATTACAAGAACCTTAGAAAAAGCTAAAGGAAAAGAATAATTATTTTTCTACAATAGTTAAGTGACCCATTTTTCTTTTAGGTTTAATTTCTTTTTTTAAGTAATCAAAGAAAAACTCATTACTGAGAAACTTTTTATTTCTATATAATAGAATATCATTACCAATTAAATTTATCATTTTTGCATTAAATAATTTTTTTGTTTCTTTTTTTTCCAAACCACAAACTGCTCTTATATGATTTTCAAATTGACTAATATTGTAAGAATTAATTGTTAAATGACCAGAATTATGAACTCTTGGAGCAATTTCATTTACATATAAATTATCTTTTTTATCTATAAAAAATTCTACGCATAAAGTTCCTACATAATCTAGTGTTTCTGAAATAATTTTTGCCCAATTTTTAGATTTGTTCAATATTTCATTACTTATTTCTGCTGGAATTTTAGAATTTTTAAGTATTTGATCCTCATGCACATTTTCAATTGGTTCATATATTTCATATTTTTGAATACCAAATCTTGTTACAATTACTGAAATTTCTTTTTTAAAGTTTACAAATTTTTCTATAATATATTCTTTTCCTTTACCAAGATTAATTTTATCAAGATCTTTTGCGGAATTTATTTTATACTGGCCTTTTCCATCATATCCAAAAGTACAAGTTTTAATAATACCAGGTACAAAGTTTTTTTTGGTTTTCAATTCAGTATTATTTTTTACAGAATCATACAAAACTGTTCTAAAATTGCATTTGTTTATAAAATCTTTTTCATAAAGTCTATGTTGTATAATTTTATTGATACCAGGTTTAGGTAAAACTTTTTTTACCTGATTTATTTTATTTAAAGTATTAAAAGGAATATTTTCGAATTCAAAAGTAACTAAATCTACTTTTTCAATAAACTCATTAATTTTTTCTTCATCATTATATTTTCCAAATACAAAATCATCAGAAAAATTTTGAGCTGGGGCATCCTTGTCGTCACAAAAAATTACAGTTTTTATATTTATTTTTTTTGCAGCTGATGACAATAAACTTCCTAATTGACCACCCCCAATAATTCCAAGTACTGGTTTAGACATTATTTAAATTGGTTTTTTCTTTACTGATTTACTCTGGCTTTGTCGCCAATAATCTAAATTTTTTTTAATTTTTTTATCATTAATTGCAATAATAGATGCTGCTAATAAAGCTGCATTAATTGCGCCATCCTCACCTATGGCTAATGTTCCTACAGGTATACCTTTAGGCATTTGCGCGATGGACAATAAACTATCAAGTCCTTTAAGTTTTTTACTTTCAATTGGGACGCCCAAAACAGGAATAGACGTCAAAGATGAGATCATACCAGGTAGGTGTGCCGAACCACCCGCGCCAGCTATAATTACTGCTATATTTTTTTTTTTTGCATTTTTAGCAAATTTATACATTCGGTCGGGGGTTCTATGTGCAGAAATAATTTTTGTTTCAAATTTAACTTTTAAAATTTTAAGAACTTTTTGGCATAACTTCATGGTTTTAAAGTCTGATTGGCTTCCCATTACTAGGGAAACTTTTTGGGATAATACTTTTGGCATTTATTTATATATTAATTTTATATTTTTTTTATTCAATAAATAACGTTGTAACAATTGTAATAATTTAGTATTTTTAAAAGCTGCATTTAAACTTTTATAATTAAATTGAATAATATCTTTGAAAAATCTAAAAAAATATTTTCAGAAGGTCTGAATTATCTAGTCAACGAAGATTTTGATAATGCAGAAAAAAAATTTTTAGAATCATACGAACTAACTCCCGATAGAACTTCTATATTCTCTAATTTAGTACAAATATATATTAAGTTAGAAAAAATAAATAAACTTAACGATTTTTTAAAAAAAAATTATAAATTTGAAGAGACTTTTGATTATAAAATTGGACTTGGGTTTTTAAATTTTTTTAAGAAAAAATATCAAACTTCATTAAATATTTGCGAAGGATTAACTCCAAACAATTCAAAACAAAAAGTTCAAACTATAAATTTAAAAATCAAAAATTTAGACGATCTAAACAAATTTGATGAAGTTATAACTTTATATAAAGAAATATTATCAATAGAAAAAGATAATCATATCAACTATTATAATTTCGGTACTTTTTATTATAAAATTGGAAAACCAAAAGAAGCTCTAACATATTTATATAAAGCATTCGAAATAAAAGAAAATTTTCATGGTTTGAAATGGAATATTTCATTATGTGAACTTAAATTAGGAAATTATAAAAAAGGATTTTTTTTTTATGACTCTAGATGGAAAAATAAAAATCAAAATAAAAAATACCAATCAATTAAAGAACTAAAAGATTTAAAAGAAGTATCAAATAGCAAAGTTCTTTTTTGGGGAGATGGTGATGGTGGTTATGGTGACAATATGTTATTTTCAAGATTTTTAAATTGTTTACCTAAAAAAAATAAAAATATTACTTTTTCAACGTATAATGGTCTTAAAAAATTATTCAAAAATTTAGAAAAAGATATAAATATAATTTCAAGCAAAGAGGTAAAAGAAAAAGATTATGATTTTCAATTACCTTTATGTGATATTCCAAAATTATTGAAATTGCAAAATTTTAAAGAAGTTCCATACTCCAAATTAATTATAAAGTATGACGAAACAGAAAAAAATCTAAATATTTCAAAAAATAAATTAAACATCGGTTTAGCATGGTGTGGTAATCCAAATTATCCTACTGATAAATATAGAAGCATTCCATTAAAAAAATTTAGCAAAATTATTAAATTTAAAAATTTTAAATTTTTTAAACTTCAGACTTTATTAAAACCTGAAGAAGCTAATGAATTTAAATCTTTTAATTCAATTGAAGATTTAGGACAAAAAAATTTTTATGACTTATCAAAATGCTTAACAGAACTTGATATAATTGTTTCCGTAGATACATCGATAATTCATTTATGTGGAATGTTAAATATTAAAGCATATCTTTTGCTTAATTATAACAATCATTGGCCATGGTTTTTTAATGATAAAAAAACTTTCTGGTATCCAAGTATCAATATAATTAAGCAAAAGAAATTTAATGATTGGAGTTATGTTTTTGAAAAGTTAGAAGAAGAACTTACAATTTTATATAATAATAAGTTTAAACCTTAAGTTGCCGCTTAATAAATAAACAAATATAATATTTTTAAAATGAAATATAGAATTGATAATTTACAGTATTGCAATTGGTCTAGAGAAATTTTTAAAATTAATAGAGAAGCAGACCTAGATGCTATCCATGCAACAATCGTATACCATGAAGATTTCGATGAACTTCAAAAAGTAATAGATACATGGAAAAATCATTTTAATGAAAATTCAGATTTAATTTTTTTAGGAAAAAGTTTTTCTGATATTGACAAAGCAAAGAAAGAAGGAAAAACAGCAATCTTTTTTGGCTTTCAAAACTGTTCTCCAGTTGAAGATGATATTAATTTAATTGAAAAGGTTTACGAACAAGGGTGCAGATTTATGCAACTAACTTACAATAACCAATCTTTATTAGCTACTGGTTGCTACGAAAAAAATGATAGTGGAGTTACAAACTTTGGTAAAGAAGCGATCTATGAAATGAATAGAGTAGGCATAGTAGTTGATATGTCTCATTCTGCTGAAAAAAGTACATTTGATGCGATTGAGATAAGTAAAAAACCCATAGCAATTACACATGCAAACCCATCTTTTTGGCACAATGCAATAAGAAACAAATCAAATGATTTATTAAAGGCCTTAGCAAAGAGTGGTGGAATGTTAGGTTTGTCTTTGTATCCACATCATTTAAAGGATGGATCTAATTGTACTTTAGAAAGTTTTTGCGAAATGACAGCTAAAACAGCCGAGATAATGGGTGTGAAAAATTTAGGCATTGGATCTGACTTATGTATTAACCATCCAGATACCGTTGTAGAATGGATGAGAAATGGCACCTGGGCTAAAAAAAAAAATTACGGAGAAGGATCAAAAGAAAAAGCTGGATTTCCAAATCAGCCTACTTGGTTTTTAGATGCAAGAGGATTTAATAACTTGGAAAAAGGTTTAAAAAAAATTGGTTTTAATGAAAATGAAGTAAACGGAATTTTAGGAAACAATTGGTATAATTTTTATAAAGGAATAAATTAATGCAAGTAGAATTAAGAGATCCAAATATTATTATGAAACTATCAAGATTAGGATCTTTTCATCAATCAAAACTTTCATTTTTAAGAAGTTTTTTAAAAGAATTTAAAAATTGGGAATATAGAAAAGATTTATTTGATTTAAATGAATTAGGATATGGAACAGCAATTTATTCCTTAAGAAAAGAAAAAAGAGTTTATTCGTTAATTTGTTTTGCAAATGAACTTAATGAAAACGAAAGATCAGATAGAGTTATCGCAACAAAATGGGACGCAGCATTTACCTTATATGATGGAATTCCATCAAAAAAGGATATTGAAAGATTAAAATTTGAAGTTCCTAAACAAGAAATTGGAAGGTTGTCCTATAAAGAACTTACCTTGTCGAGAGCAAATAAATCGATACGTGCATTCAATCATGTAGTAGAAAGTTTAAGCGATGGAAAACAACCAGATGTAAAATTTTTATCAAAAGTTGGTTATTTGTACAGAACAACAGCAGTTTATGGATCTGGAAAATTTGGTTTAGCTGATCGATTTAGAATTAAGAATAGGGAGGAAATTTATGGCCCATTTAGGTTAGAAATGATGTTAGTTTATTTAGTTAGACAGTTTACTTTTGACCAAGTAAATCATATTGCAAAATTTAAAAATCCTAAAAAATCAACTAAATTAAATGATGATATAAGTAGAAATTTAGGTATAGGAAACTCCACAGGACTAGGTATGGCTCCTTTTATAGTCAATCATCCAACCCTTCTAAATAATTGGATATTAGCGAGAGAAAATGCTTTAAAAAATATAAGAGAAATTAAAAATGTAAAAAAAGAAGATATGGAATTGTTTAAAAATTGTTTTAAAAAATCAATTAAAAACATCACTTCTTGGAATACTGATAGCGAATATCAAAAAAAAAAAATTAACAGTTTATTAAATGATTTAAATAAATTTAATAAATTTATTGAAAATGATTTTAATTCTTCAGAATATTATTTGTTTAACAAAATATACTTATGGATTGAAAAAAATTTAGGAGAAGAATGTATAGAATATATAGTTTCTTTGATGATGGAACCATATGATAATATTATTAATCCATTAACAACTCAAATGAGCTCCGAAGAAGAAAAATATTTTAATATTCCGACACATAGAACTGTAGAAGATTTAAAAAAAATTTTAGAAGAAAAATATTCTGAAATGTTAAAAATAGATTTTTCAAAAAAAGAAAATAATCAGAATTTCTGGTTTATTTCAAAAAATAAAGAAGAACCAAGATTGGCTAATAGGTTTGAAGAGAAAGGTGGAGATTTAGAACAACCTTTAGCAATAGCAAGAGATATTAAAAAACTTTACGAGACATTATCCACATCAAAAAATAGCTCTACTATTGATAAGTTTTTAGTTAATAACAATCATCTCAGACATGTTGTGAGAAGAGCTTTTATAACTGAAAAATTTCCTTATTCAGAAATACAAGATAACACAATAAGCAACACTATTGTTCCTATTGATATGCTTAGATTAAAATTATCTTTTTTTGGCGCAATAAAATTTGACCCAAGATCCGACAAATGGTTAAGAATTTCTATGTTTCAGGGAGCTCCATTACCAAATGAATTAAAAAAATATAATGATCAATGGATATATAATTCATTAAATTAAATGAAATCTCTAAGCGAAATAGAAACAACTTCAAAAAGAGCGAGTAAAGCGGTTGGATATTCTTGGGGTGTTTCAGAAGAAGTTGGAAAAAATATCCGCATGCTCGAAATGTTTGGTTTACCAGGAATAAAAAATTTAATTGAATATTATAATATAAAAAAAGAAAAAAAATTTGAAAATTTAAAACTTGTTAACAAAGAAAATAAAATAAAAACATATCAATTTTGTCCTATAATTTCGGGAATGAGCTTTTTAGATCAGATAAGATCTTTAGAAAGCTTAGGCGAAATAAAATTTGAAAAATTAGGATATCCTTTGCTTTTCTTACCATTTGTTAGTAGGGCATCCGAAATTATTGGAAAAAGATTAATGTTTAAATTAGATGAAAATCAATTCTTACTAAATTTTAATATAAGTATTTTTTCGAATTTATTAAAAAAAGATATCATCGATATAGCAAATTTAGCTTCTATAAGTTTCTTAGAAAATTCAGATTCTTTTTCTGAAAAAGAATGGAATCAACTTTACAAAATATCTGAAGAAACATTTGTTAAAGAAAGTGAAAGTTTAAAAAAGGGCGCAGCAGGTGCTGGCTTGACAGATAATGACTAAAGATCTGGAAAAAAAAATAAATGAAAAAGATTTAAAAGATTTAAATAATTTTTGTGAAGAATGCAAAAAAGAAGATGAAAGCGTTTCTCAGAATTTGATTTTAACAGGATTTAAAATTTGCAAATCTTGTAGAACTTCAAAAACTATATTTCCGATTTAGCTATATGAACTTATTGGTAGAGCTTCCATTCTACTCATTACAAAGGAAACCGAAACAATTGCAATTATTAAAAAAGATAAGAAAACTACTCCAAAAGATTTAAAATTAGATCTTAAATTTAAAATTTGTTTTGTTGAAATTATCAAGGAAGCAAAAATCCAAAATTGTGTAAGAAAAATAATTGGTATTACCAACTCTGGAGTAACAGCAAAAAATCTTATCAACCCTGGAGCATGAGCGTAACCAACACCAATTAAAACTTTTTTAAAAGGAACAACAGTGGTTTCTTTATCTGGAAAAATTTTTACTCCTATTACATAAATGAATATTGCCCAAACCAACCATGTAAAAATTGCAGTTAATCCTGAAACTCCAATGGAAGTTTTTACAAATGTGTTAGCCGCTACCGCTCCTGCAACACCATCAAGAATCATTATTAACCCAGCGAAATATATTGCGGCTTCACCAAAGTTTTTATTATTTTTGTAAAGATTTTTATCTAATTTTATTGACGAAAAAATTATATTTAAGAATTCAGCAAACATTAATTACTATTTATAACTTATAAGAGGGGATAAATCCCCTCTTAATACAAAATTTTATCCTTTAACTACTTCTCTTGTATTGGCGTTAAATGACTCTTTAAATGGAATATCAACCACAACAGCATCTACAGGTTGACCAGTAGTATCTGAGTATTTTTCAGGAAGGTGAACTTTAAATTTTGTTCCCACTTTATTTTTTGGAAATCCGTTAGTATTTAAAGTTCCATCAAATGGAACATATCCCATAGCAATATTTTGTTTTTTTTCAGGGTGATACCAAGGCGATGTAATAAAACCAACAGGATCACCTCCGTTCTCACCAGAAATTAACCAAAAATCAGGAGCATACTCCTCTATCGGTTTGCCACCTAATTCTAAACCTACCAACTGAAGTTTGTATGGTTTTTTTCCAGCTTTAAGATCAGATTTCATTTTTTCTAAAGCTTTTTTTCCTACATAATCACTTTTTTTATTCCATTCACCTTTTCCAGAAAGTGAAACTTGGTATCCCAAATTACATTGAAAAGGATTATGTTGGTTGTCCATATCTTGACCCCAAGAAAGAATTCCAGCTTGAATTCTTCTGTGGTGAGCAGGAGCAATAACCATTAAATTGTGATTTTTTCCTTTTTCAAGAACTGTATTCCACATATCTTCGGCATAAAGAAGAGAATTTCTTAAATAAATTTCATAACCAGCTTCACCAGAAAATCCAGATTGAGAAATTACACAATCTCTTCCTCCAATTTTAGCTTCAGCTAATCCGTAGAATGGCATATTATCAAAATCAACTTGGCCTCCACAAAGATCTTTCATTAAAGCTTTTGATTTTGGACCTTGAATTTGAACTGGACTAACATCTATTTCATCAATTTCAACGTTGAATCTTTCATCAGCGTTTACTCCTTGCAAATAAAGTCCTATATCACTATCTGACAAACTAAACCAAAACTCATCTTTAGAAATTCTTAAAAGTATTGGATCATTTAATACTCCACCATAAGCATTACATAAAATTACATATCTTGCTCTCATTGGTGAAATTTTAGTAGCATCTCTTGTTATTACATAGTCAGTAAATTTTTCTGCATCTGGTCCTTTAACTCTTATTTGTCTTTCGCATGCTACATTCCACATAGTAACATGATTTACAATAGCATCATATTCTACCATTGCTCCACCATCTTCTGGTTTAACATATCCTCTTGGGTGGTAAACCCTATTATAAACAGTAGCTCTCCAACATCCCGCTTTCATTGAAAGATGCCAGTAAGCATTCTTTCTTACTCTAGTAGAAATCAACATTTCAACTTTTGTTGGTCCACTTTGTCTTAAATTATAAGGTACATTTCTATCAGATTGATCTACCGATGTTGTTTGTTTTACTTTACTATAATCAAATTCATTAGACATATTTATTCTCCATCAACCACTTGTTAGTTTCCTTCAAGCCGCCGAATGTATAAATGTGGAA
>CACENJ010000004.1 GCA_902560855.1 uncultured Pelagibacteraceae bacterium | reverse complement strand
ATTATTGGAAAATAATATTGACTTTCCATTGGATACTAAATCTGAAGTTTTTAATTGAAAAGAGCTTTCATAAATTGAACTATCTTGTGTAGGGGTTTGCCAAATAAGTTTTCCACTGCTGATGTCAACTGCACTAATGTCACCAATATAATTGTTAAAAAAAACTTTTCCATTTAATACTATTAAAGATAGTTTTTTTTGAGGTTTTACAAAAGATGAGTCAGTTTTAACGTTCCATAACTCTTTACCATTTTTTATTGAAAAACATCTTAAAACATTTTGTAAATCAACAACAAAAAAAATATCTTTATATATTTTGACTTGTGAATTAAACGGCGCAACATTATTTTTCATCCATATTAAATTTCCAGTTTTAATATCAATGGCATAGTATTTTGCGAGATTGTCAACGACTATCAAGTAATTTTGATTTATTGCAAAATTAAGAAAAGGTTTTAATTTTTTTTCACTTTTTTCGTAGTAATTTTTTTTCCAAACCAATTTTGAAATATCGTTAAATTTTAATATAGTTCCTTTGTTTTCAAAAAAAATTAAATTTTTTTTATCAAATACAATTTCGGGTTCAAAATTATTAAAAAAATCTATTTTTGAGAATTTATATTTCGAAGAAGTTTTTAAATTACCATCGTAATCAATTCTTCCAATATTATTTGTAAAATTGTTTGCAAAGCTATTTTTTGATAATTTAGACTTTGTTTGTATTCTTACATTTGTATTAAATTCTTCTTCAAACTTTTTTATATCTTTAAATAATTTTTCAACAACTAAGTCTTCATTAATTTTAACATTGTCATTTTTATCCCAAAAACCGGTTTTTTTATCTAATGAACAAGATGATAATAATAAATAAATTATAAATATTCTTAAAATTTTACTCACTGAAATCTCGTTGGATTCTTTTTTGTGCTTCAATCTTAATTTCGGGATTACTATTTTCTAAAATTAAAATTTTTTCAAAAAATTCTTTTGATTTCTGTTTTTCATTTTTAGATAAAAAATATTCACCTAATAAATAAAGTGCATGTGATTTTAATATACTATCTGAGTTAATTAATGGATTTAAAATGTTTAGAATATTATTTTCTGTTTCAAAATCTGAATTATATAATGCTTTTTTATATATAATTAAATATTTAATTTCTCCGTCTAAATTTGTATCTTTAATTAAAATATCAAAAAGGTTATTTACTTTTTCACTTGAGTTAATAATTTTATTATCCAATAAAAAATATAATGCTAGAGGTGAGTATGTTTTGTTTTTTGATTGGATTATTTCTATCATTTCTTTTTCTACATTTAATTTGTTTCCAGAAATAAAATTAATTTTTGAAATATTATATTTATCTGCAATTTTTGCCTTATTATTTTGATTTATTTCATCATAAACAAAATAGCTAAAAATAATTAAAGCTAATATAGATAAAAAAATAATAATCATTTTTTTATTTTCTATGAAAAAATTTTTTATTTTTTCATTTCTAGTTTTTGTGTTTATCGCTGCTATATCTTCATCCATGCTAAATCATATTTCTCAAAACATACTGTAAAATTCCACCATTTTTATAATATTCCAGTTCATTTTGTGTATCTATTCTACATAAAGTTTTTATTTTTTTAATTGTTGCGTCTGCATATTTTATTTCGACTTCTAGTTTTGACCCTGGTTTAAAACCCTTTTCAATGTTTAAAATGCTTATTAATTCTGAACCTACCAATTTTAAATTGGTTCTATTTATATCATTTGTAAATTGCAATGGAAGAATTCCCATGCCAATTAAATTTGATCTATGTATTCTCTCAAAGCTTTCTGCAATAACAGCTTTGATACCTAAAAGCTTTGTTCCTTTTGCTGCCCAATCTCTCGATGATCCTGTTCCATACTCTTTTCCTGCTATTACAATTAAATCTGTACCTCTTTTTTTATACTCAGCTACAGCATCAAAAACTGTCATTACTTTACCTTCAGGGTAAAGTTTAGTAAATCCTCCTTCAGTTCCAGGAGCTATTTCATTTTTTATTCTAATATTGGCAAATGTTCCTCTCATCATTACTTCATGGTTGCCTCTTCTTGATCCGTATGAGTTGTAATCTTTTGGCAATATTTGATGTTTCATAAAGTACTCACCAGTGGGACTTTCTTTTTGAATTGATCCTGCGGGTGAAATATGATCTGTCGTAATCATGTCTCCAAGTATTAATAATGGCCTTGCATCATTAATTTCTTTAAAACCTTCAGGTTCATCACTTAAATTCTCAAAAAAAGGTGGTCTTTTTACATATGTGGATGTTTCATCCCATTTATAGATGCTGCTCTTGTCCGTTTTTATTTTTTGCCATTGTTCTGGCCCTGTTAAAATATTTGAATATCTTTTTACAAACATTTCGGCATTTAAAGATCTTTTTAAAGTATCTTCAATTTCTTTGTTTGTTGGCCAAAGATCTTTTAAATAAACATCTTTGCCATCTTTATCTTTGCCTAAAGCTTCTTTATATAAATCAATATCCATTCTTCCAACCAATGCATACGCAACGACAAGTGGGGGTGAGGCCAAATAGTTTGCTTTGATTAAAGGTGATATACGACCTTCAAAATTTCTATTTCCAGATAAAATAGAAACAGCATATATATTATCTTTTTTTATTGCTTCAGTTATTTTTTCTGGCAGAGGTCCGGAGTTGCCAATACATGTCGTACATCCATAACCAACAAGATTAAAACCTAATTCATCAAGAAAAACATTTAAGCCTGCCTTAGCTAGATAGTCTGTTACAACTTGAGATCCTGGAGCTAAAGAAGTTTTTACCCATGGTTTCGTTTTAAGACCTAGCTCAACAGCTTTTTTAGCTAATAATCCTGCTCCAATTAAAACATTTGGATTTGATGTATTTGTGCATGAGGTAATAGCTGCTATTAGTATTGATCCATCTCTTATTTCATATCCTAATCCTTCTATTTTAGAAATAGTTGGTAATTTTCTTTTAGTAGTGCTTTCAAATACTTTCTTAAAATTTGAAGATGCTTCTGTAAGAAAAACTTTATCCTGAGGTCTCTTTGGCCCAGAAATAGTTGGAACAACTTTTGACATATCTAAAGAAAGCTTGTCAGTAAACTCCATGTCAGTACTTGACCATAAACCTTGTTCTTTTGAATATTTTTCGACTATTTTGATCGTTTGTTCATCCCTACCTGAAAATCTTAAATATTTTAAAGTCTCATTATCAATTGGGAAAAAACCACATGTAGCACCGTATTCAGGTGCCATATTTGCAATTGTAGCTCTGTCAGCAAGAGTTAAATTTTTTAAACCATCTCCATAAAATTCAACAAATTTCCCTACAACTTTTTTGTCCCTTAGCATTTTAACAACTGTTAAAACTAAATCTGTTGCTGTAGTTCCTTCTGGTAATTTATTTTTCATTTCAAATCCAATAACTTCCGGTATAAGCATAGAGATAGGTTGGCCTAACATTGCTGCTTCTGCTTCAATACCACCAACACCCCAGCCTAAAACTGACAAACCATTAACCATTGTAGTGTGACTATCGGTTCCAATTAAAGTATCTGGAAATATATATTTTTCATTATTATACTCTGCGGTCCAAACTACCTTTGATAAATATTCTAAATTAACTTGGTGACAAATACCAGTTCCGGGAGGCACTATCCTAAAATTATTAAATGCTTGTTGTCCCCATTTTAAAAATGAATATCTTTCCCCATTTCTCTGAAACTCTATTTCAACATTTTTTTCTAATGAATTCTTATCTGCAAATTTGTCTACTTGTACAGAATGATCTATTACCAAATCTACAGTCGAAAGAGGATTAATTGTATTTGGGTCTTTATTTTTTTCTTTAACAGCTTCTCTCATTGCAGCAAGGTCTGCTACAGCAGGAATCCCCGTATAATCTTGTAATAAAACTCTTGTGGGTCGGTAAGCTATTTCTGTTGTTGATTTTTTATTTTTTAGCCAATTTTTTATTTCTTCAATTTGACTCTTTGTAACTGTTTTATCGTCTTCATATCTTAACAAGTTTTCTAAAATTACTTTTAGTGATTTAGGAAGTTTTGAAATTCCATTTAAACCATTTTTTTCAGCTTCTGGCAGAGAATAATATTGGTAACTTTTAGCATTAACACTTATTGATTTTAGTGATTTATAAGAATTTTTTTTTCCTGTTTTCATATTTTATAAATAAAATGTAGCTATACAACCTATAAGAAGCAATGACATTACGTAATTAAATAATTTTATAAATTTTTCATTTGTTGCAAATCTTCTTAAAAATTTTCCAACTAAGGTCCAAAACATAATGCTGAAGCATGCAAAGAAAAAAGATACACCAATTACCCATGATGAATAATTTATAAAATTTTCTCCTTTTTCCACGTAAGTAGATACCATTATAATTGCTACTATTACACCTTTGGGGTTTAAAAATTGAAATAAAAAAGTTTCAATAAATTTTACCGGACTATTTGAAGAATCACTAGATTGAATTTTTGAAAAAGTAATTTTGTAAGCTAAGTAAATTAAAAAAATTGATCCGGTATACTTTAAAATTTCTTGTAATAACGGAATTTTTTTAAAAATATTAATTAATCCAAAGTTCATAACTATTACTAAAGTTGTAAATCCAAATATAACCCCAAACATATGTGGAATTGTTTTTGTTAATCCAAAATTAAAACCTGAATATGACGCAACAATATTATTTGGACCTGGTGAACAACTTGTAACTAACATAAATAAACTTAATGATAATATTTCTGGATGCATAAAACTTTCTGTTTAAGCAATTTTTAAACCGTTTTTTGTCGGTTGCGATGGATGAACTAAAACTACTTTTCCATCTTCTTCAATAGCTCCGAGAACAAGAAATTCTGACTTTACACCTGCAATATTTTTTTCCGGAAAGTTGCAAACACCAATAACTTGTTTTCCTTTTAAGCTTTCTTCATTATAATAGTCTGTAATTTGGGCAGAAGATTGTTTAATTCCAATTTTATTACCAAAATCAACCTCTATAATTAATGAAGGTTTTCTAGCTTTTATATTTTTTTTTACTGATAATATAGTACCTATCATAATGTCAACTTTATCAAAAATATCGTAGGTTATTTGTTCTTTCATCAGTTTACTATATAATGAATTTTATTTATGAGTACAGAAAATAATTTAGACATCATTTTCAAAAATTCTTTAAAAATTTTATCTGATCTTATTGCTTTTAAAACTATTTCTGGCGAAGATAATAATAATTTAATCAATTATTGCGATAGTTTGTTAAAAAACATTGGAGCAGAATCTTTCAAGACCTATGATGAAGAAAAAAAAAGAGTAAATCTTTTTGCAACTTTAAAAGCAAAACAAACTAGTAAGAAAAAATCAGTAATTTTTTCGGGACATACTGATGTTGTTCCTGTATCAAAAAATTGGAGTACTGATCCTTTTATTGCAACAATTAAAGATAATAAAATTTTTGGAAGAGGAGCTTGTGATATGAAGGGGTTTATTGCTTGCACTTTAGCGTATGCACCAATATTTGCAAAAACCAATTTGGATAGAGATATACATTTTTCTTTCACTTTTGATGAAGAAACGGCATGTCAAGGTGCGCCCATATTGATTGAAGAGTTAAAAAAAAAGAAGATAACTTCGGGAATTTGTATTGTCGGAGAACCAACTAACATGAAAATTGTCGACGGTCATAAAGGTTGTTATGAGTACACAACTCATTTTGAAGGTTTGGCTGGCCACGGTTCTAAGCCTGATAAGGGGGTTAATGCTGTTGAATTCGCAGTAAAATATATTAATAAATTAATAGAACTAAGAGAAATATTAAAATCAAAAGCTCCTAAAAATTGTGTTTTTGATCCACCTTACACAACTTTACAAATTGGTGGAATTTCTGGTGGTATAGCAAGAAATGTAATTGCTGACAAATGCCGCGTTGATTGGGAACTAAGACCAGTAGTTAAAAATGATGGTGAATTTGTAAATAGTCAAATGGATGAGTTTGCAAATAAAAAACTTCTACCTGAAATGAGAAAAATTTTTCCAGAATCAAAAATTAGAAAAGAAATAATAGGTGAGATAATTGGCTTTAATAGATTAGAAAATTCTGAAGCTTGTGATTTCATATCTAATCTTACTGGAGACAATTCAAAAGAAGTTGTGTCTTTTGGAACCGAAGCAGGATTGTTTCAAGAAATTGGTATAAGCACTGTGGTATGTGGACCTGGTTCAATTGAACAAGCTCATAAAGTAAATGAATTTATATCTTTTGAAGAAATAAAAAAATGTCTTAGTTTGTTAAAAGACATAAACAACAACTCCAAACCAAATTAATTTTTTGATAGAACAATCCATAATACTTATTCAAATTATTTTCATAGATATAATTATGGCAGCAGATAATGCTATAATCATAGGCCTGATCGCTTCAAATTTTACACCTAAGCATAGAAAAAAAATAATTATGTACGGTGTACTTGCTGCTTTTATATTCAGAGTTATTTTTGCTTTATCTGCTACTTATCTATTTGAGTTTGCAATAATTAAAATTATTGGTGGAGCACTGTTAGTATGGATTGTTCATGATCTTCAACAAGATTTATTTGGGAAAAAAAGAAAAATAAAATCTCCTACTAAAATTTCAAAAGAACCATCTTTTATGGAAAGCATGTACAAAGTAATTTTAGCAGATATAACTTTAAGTTTCGACAATGTTATTGGTGTAGTAGCTGCTTCAAGAGATAATTATGGTCTAATGATATTTGGTTTGTTATTATCAGTTGTTTTAATTGTCACTATTGCTACATATTTTGCAGATTATATTCAAAAACACAAATGGATTGGATATGTTGGGCTTATTGTAATTTTAATAGTAGCAATTCAATTAATAATAGGAGGGTTAGTAGATTATGATGTCCTTCAAATAAATGAGACTTTTAAAAAATATTTTTAAGTTTAATAGAATATCTAATTATTTTTAATTTTCTTTCTTAGCGTCAATATCTTTTAATTTTTTATTGATATCATCAATTTTATTGCAAAATTTTGAGCAAACAATTTCAAATTTTTCAGATAAATCTTTAACCTCTGAAAAATTTGATTTTTCGAGCTCGATGTTAATTAACATATATAAAGCTTCTTCATTTTTTGGTTCCAGCAATAGTGCTGTTTCTAAATTTTTTCTTTCTTCTTTTTCATTTTTTTCAAAATTAAAAATTTTAGCTAGATAAACGTAAGACTCAGCATCTTTAGGATTAAAAACTATATTTCTTTGAAACAAAAACTTTGAATCTTCCATTTTATTTTCATCAAACATAATTTTTGCTTTTTCAAAAAAATTTTCTTTTGCTTTTCCTTCGCTATTTAAACTAAGGATAAATAGTAAAATTACAAAAAAAAATTTTTTTGTTATACTAAAATTCTTTATAATTATTTTTTCCATAAGTGTTGATATATTAACATAATTTGCTTTTATCTCAAAAATTTACAAATAATAAAACTTTCTTTAGAGCCTTTTTTGCTTGAGGAAGGTTTAAAAACTTTTATTTGTTTAAAAATTTCTTTGGATTCTTTCATAATTTCATCAAAAGTGGAACCCATAAAAATTTTACAAACAAAGGAGCCATTTTCTTTTAAAATATCTTTTGAAAAAATCAAAGCTTCTTTACAAAGTTCGCTAGTTGAAATCACATCAACATTCTTGTTTCCAGTAGTGTTTTCGGCCATATCTGAAAGAACAACATCTACTTTTGATTTAAAATAATCTTTAATCTTTTTCTGATATTCGCTATTATTAAAATCTCCCATTATTTGATAAGTATTATCTATCTCATCCATTTCTTTTAAGTCAATTGATACTAATTTAATATTTTTAAAATTTTTTGAAATATATTGGGACCAACTACCTGGGGCTGAACCAAGATCAACTATAGAAATACCATTTTTTAAAATATTAAACTTTTTATCAATTTCTATTAGCTTGTAAACTGCTCTTGATCTATAACCTTCAACTTTTGATTGACGTACAAAAATATCTTTTTTTTGATTACGGATCCAATTCTTAGAAATTTTATTTTTTTTCAAGTAGCTTTAAATCTTAAACTTTTTTTAATTACATGGCCATCCAAAGTTTTTACTTCTTCTAAATGATTTTTATTTAATCTTATATGATTATTGTGTTTTCCTGCTAAGTGCACTATTCCAATTTGATGGTTTGGTAAATAGTTTTCTACAAATGTATTTTTTTTTGTGTCATATTTCATATCATCAATCAATGTCCAGTTACAATATGCTGGCAAAATCTCAACTTCAAGATTATCAAAATAAATCGTTACATTCATTGCTATTTGTTCTGATCCAAATATTTTTCCTGACTTTAATGCAGTTTTTAAATTTTTTTTCCAAATATTCCAATGTGGAGCTGTTTTATTTAGACAAAAAACTCCAATGTTAAGATGCGGTTTTAAAGCAACAGTTCGAATAATTTTTTGTGAAAAACCTGATGACTTCGCATGTTTATAGTTTTGTGATTTAATTTTTGCAAATCCGCCAAATATCCAATCGGCCCTTATAACTTGTCTATACGCTCTATCAGCTGAAGTGGAGATTGATAATTTATCATTATCACTTCCTTTAAAATATAATTCAATAGCTTCCCATGAGTTAACCCAGGCGTCGGCATCTATCCATAAATACTTTTTATAACCTGGAAAATATTCAGGCAAAAATGCCCTTGAAACTTGACTTTTAAGCCATTCCTTATTCCCTACTTTGTATGAAGGAACTTTTATATCCCATTCAGCTTTTTTTATTTCGTCAACTTTATTTATTAATATTTTTTTTTCATTTTCTTTGAGCCCTGCATCAAGAATACATATTGCAACATTTTTACTTTGCTCGAATTGTTTAACTGAATCTATTAATTCATTTAATAACTCAAAATAATTAGAATCTGCTAAAGATACAATTGTATTTGCTTTCATTTAAAGTATATCTTCATGATCTTCTTGTTGAAGATTTTGAGAAATATTTTTTTTATTTAACCTTAAATAATGTAAAATACTAATTGGAATAAAAAATAAGTAAAGTATTCCAGATATAATCATTACCTTAAATGTGTATATTAATAGTAGACCGAAAAATAAAACTATTGTAAATAATAAAAAGATAGTCATTGTTCTCGGAACAACAATCTTTTTTAATGAGTAAGTTGGAATTTTACTTATTAAGAGAAAAGAAACAACTACGAAAAAAACTGGGACTAAAATGTTAAAGTTTACATTAAAAAACCCAAAATCACTTAAACTATAAGTTAATGGCATTAATACTAAAATTCCTCCAGCTGGAGAAGGTATGCCTTCAAAAAAATTATCTCTCCATGACGATTCTTCATTAGAATTAACATTGAACCTTGCCAACCTTAATGCAACACAAACAACATAGATTAAACATAACAACCAACCAAATTTTCCTAAACTGTTTAATGACCAGAAGTACATTATAAAAGCTGGAGCTACACCAAAACTAATAACGTCTGTTAAGGAATCTAGTTCTTTACCAACTTTTGAGGTTCCTTTTATTAATCTGGCTACACGTCCGTCCAAACCATCAAGCACACCAGCAACAACTATAGCTATTACAGCAAGATCATACTTTCCATCTAATGAAAATTTAATAGAACTTAAGCCAATACAAACTCCAACTAGAGTAAGAATGTTAGGCAATATTACTCTTGTTTTGCTGTTTGTAACTATTTTAAAATTTTTCTTTTGTGGTTCCATAAATTTATTTTTTCGCTAACAGAGTTTCTCCAGCAATTGTTTTTTGATTTAATTTAATTAAAGGTTCATAATTTTCAAAGTATATATCAACTCTACTACCAAATCGTATCATTCCAATTCTAGAACCTTGATCAATCTCCTGATTTTCTATAGCTTCGCAAACAATTCTTCTCGCTATCAATCCTGCAATTTGCACGACAATTATATTTTCACCATTCTTATTAGTAATTTTAAAATAATTTCTCTCATTATCTTCGCTTGCTTTATCTAGTGAAGCATTTAAAAATTTTCCTGGCTTATAAATTATTTCTGTAATTTTCCCTGAACATGGCGACCTGTTTACATGACAGTCGAAGACATTCATAAAAATACTAACTTTTTTAAATTTCTTATCTTCCAGCCCTAATTCTTTAGGTCCATCCATTTCTGAAACATCTAAAACCAAACCATCTGCAGGACTAACCAAATAATTTTCATCGTTAATTGATATTCTTTCCGGGTCTCTAAAAAAATAATAAACCCACACAGTAAGCAACAAAGACAATAACCCCAATAAACTGCTTAAAAAGTATAAAACTATAGTTATGATGGCGGCTATAACTAAAAATTTATAACCTTCTTGGTGAATCTTTGGAAAAACCTTGTCTAGCATAATCTTTAAATTGATAATTACACATTAATATGTATATAAAAGTCCAAAATTCAATTATTAAGATATATAGTCAAATATGAGCAAAATTAAGGTTAAAAACCCCATTGTAGAGCTAGATGGCGATGAAATGACAAGGGTAATTTGGGATTTCATTAAAAATAAACTAATCCTTCCTTATGTTGATTTGGGAATTGAATACTATGATCTTGGAATAAAAAGTCGAGATAGCACTAATGACCAAATAACAATTGACTGTGCTAATGCAATAAAAAAAAATGGTGTTGGAATTAAGTGTGCAACAATAACTCCTGATGAAGGAAGAGTAAAAGAATTTAATCTTAAAAAGATGTGGCGCTCTCCAAATGGAACAATTCGAAATATAATTGGTGGAACTGTTTTTAGAGAACCAATAATATGCAAAAATATCCCAAAATTAGTTCCTAGCTGGACTAATCCAATTTGTATAGGAAGACATGCATTTGGTGACCAGTATAGAGCAACAGATTTTAGTGTTCCTGGAAAAGGTAAATTAGAAATTAAGTGGACTTCCGATGATGGAAAAGAAAAAAAAGAATTTGAAGTTTTTAATTTTCCAGGACCAGGTGTTGCACTATCAATGTATAATCTAGATCAATCTATAAAAGATTTTGCTAGAGCTTGCATGAATTATGGTCTTAATAGAAAATGGCCAGTTTATCTTTCAACTAAAAATACAATTTTAAAAAAATACGATGGAAGATTTAAAGATTTATTCCAAGATATATATGAGAAAGAATTTAAAAAAAAATTTGAAGAAAGAAAAATCACTTATGAACACAGACTTATAGATGACATGGTAGCTTGCGCAATGAAGTGGAATGGAAATTACATTTGGGCATGTAAAAATTATGATGGGGATGTACAGTCTGATACAATTGCTCAAGGCTTTGGTTCTTTAGGGCTCATGACTAGTATTTTAATGTCACCAGATGGCAATACTATAGAATCTGAAGCGGCACATGGTACTGTCACAAGACACTATAGAATGCATCAACAAGGTAAAGAAACATCAACAAATCCTATTGCTTCTATTTTTGCATGGGCAAGAGGTTTATTTCATCGTGGAAAGTTAGATGGTAATGAAGATTTAAAAAAATTTGTAAAAACTTTAGAAAAAGTTTGTGTAGAAACTGTTGAAAACGGATCGATGACTAAAGATTTAGCAATTTTAATTGGACCCTCAACAAAATATCTGACTACTAATCAATTTTTAGATCAGCTGAATGTTAATTTAAAGAAAAAGCTAAATTAAAGATTTTAACTTCTTAAAAGCATCCTCAATTTTTTCTTCTTGAACACCTCCTGCTTGAGCAAAATCGGGACGTCCTCCTCCACCTTTGCCACCAACAATTTCTGAACCTGTTTTAACAAATTTTACCGCATCATATTTATTTGTTAATTTATCTGTAACTCCTACCGCCAAGCCAATTTTTCCATCTTTAATTGCAAACACTATTATAATTCCTTCTCTTAATTCTTTTTTACCTATATCTACAAGCTTTCTTAAATCTTTAGAAGGTAAATCAATAACTTTTTGAGATCTAACTTTTATTTTATTTATAGTTTCGTCTTTAATAATATTTTTTGATTTATCACTTAAAATTGACTTAATAGAAAGTTCATCGAATTGCTTTGTTAAATCTTTTATTAAACTTTGTTGACTATTATTTTTTAAATTAGTTTTACCACCGAGTTTAATAATTTTTTCTGATAAATCTTTTATGATCTCTTCATTTTTTTGGCTTGAAAGATCTGATAATTTTTCTTTTTTATTTAAAAATTCTTGTAATTGTTTGTCTCTTAAAGCTTCCACTCTTCTTACTCCAGCAGCAATTGCTGATTGACTTACAATCTTAAATTTTCCAATGTCTCCTGTATTTTTTACGTGGGTTCCACCGCATAATTCTGTAGAAAAATATTTATCTGTTTCGTGCCCCATAGACAAAACTCTAACTTCATCTCCATATTTTTCTCCAAAAAGTGCCAATGCACCATTATCCACTGCCTCTTTTGGTGTCATTATTCTTGTTTTTACATCCGATTTTTTATCTACCATTGAATTCACAAATGTTTCAATTTTATTAATTTCTTCAGGAGAAATTGGTTTCATATGACTAAAATCAAATCTTAATCTATCTGAGTCAACTAAAGAACCTTTTTGAATTACATGAGTGCCTAGAACTCTCCTGAGTGACTCATGGAGCAGGTGTGTTGCGGAATGATAAGCTCTTATATTGTCTCTTCTTTCGACATTAATTTTCATTTCAACATTATCATTTAATTTAACACTACCACTTACAACTTTTCCATAATGAACAAATAAATCTCCTAACTTTTTTTGCACATCATTAACTTCAAAATTGAATTCGCTAGAAATAATTTTTCCTGAGTCACCTATCTGGCCGCCTGACTCTCCATAAAATGGAGTTTGATTAGTAATTAAGATTCCTTCATCTCCAGATTTTAAATTTTTAACTTCTTTATTATCTTTTAATAGAGAAAGCACTACTCCTTCAGCTGAATTTTTTTCATAACCTAAAAATTCTGTAGCTCCCAATCTATCTCTAATTCCAAACCAAATCTCATCAACTGAACTATCTCCAGATCCTTTCCAATTCTTTTTTGCAAGTTCTCTACTTTCTTTCATTAAAGATTTAAATTTTTCATGATCAACTTTTAATGATTTATTTTTTAAAATATCTTCGGTTAAATCTAATGGAAAACCATAAGTATCGTAAAGTTTGAATGCCGTTTCGCCGGGTAAAGTTTTATTAATTTTAGAAATTTCTTCGTTTAAAATTTTTATTCCACGATCAAGAAGAACCAAAAATTTTTCTTCTTCCATTCTTAATGTTTCCTTAATTAATGATTGTGCTCTTTCTAATTCAGGATAACTTGTAGACATTTCTTCTTGCAAAGTTTTAAAGACATTAAAAAAAATTGGTTTTTTAGAACCCAACAAATGGGAATGTCTCATTCCTCTTCTCATTATTCTCCTTAGAACATATCCTCTTCCTTCATTTGAAGGCAAAACTCCTTCGGCTATTAAAAAAGAACTAGCTCTTAAGTGATCAGCAATAACTCTAAAGCTTGCAATATTTGAGTCGTCTGGTTTCTTTTTAACTGCTTCAGAAATTGAACTGATTAATTTTTTAAAGTGATCAGTTTCATAATTATCGTGTGATCCCTGGAGCAATGCTGCTGTTCTTTCAAGGCCCATTCCTGTATCAACGGATGGCTTTGGCAAGTCAATTCTTTTATCTTTTGAAACTTGTTCAAATTGCATAAATACAAGATTCCATATTTCAATATATCTATCTCCATCTTGTTCTTTTGTTCCAGGTAAACCTCCTTTTAAATGGTTACCATGATCAAAGAAAATTTCTGAACAAGGACCACATGGCCCAGTTTCTCCCATCGACCAAAAATTATCTGAAGTTTTAATTCTAATAACTCTATCATCTCCCAAGCCTGAAATTTTTTTCCACAAGTTAAATGCTTCATCATCTTCATGAAAAACAGTAAAATAAAGTCTATTTTTATCTAAACCAAAATCTTTAGTTATTAGATTCCATGCAAGCTCAATTGCTCTTTCCTTAAAGTAATCTCCAAATGAAAAGTTTCCTAGCATCTCAAAAAATGTGTGGTGTCTTGGTGTATAGCCAACATTTTCTAAATCATTATGTTTACCTCCTGCTCTGACACACTTTTGAGAAGTAGTAGCTGTTTTATAATCTCTTTTTTCAAGGCCTGTAAAAACATTTTTAAATTGCACCATTCCTGAGTTAGCAAACATTAGTGTAGGATCATTGTTTGGAACAAGGTTGCTAGACTCAACAATTTTATGACCATTTTTCTCAAAATATTTGAGAAAGGTACTTCTTATTTCGTTTAATGTCTTTTGAGTCATTTTTCTAAAATACAGATTTTTTATTCAATTTCATATTTTTTTCTATGATATTCTAAGTACTTTAATCTTTCTGGATTGATAAAATCCTTATCTAACCTTTGCTTTTTTAAACTTTTCACTTCTTCATCGTTAAAATTGTTAGCTTTATTATTGATTATTATCCAACCGTTTTGATCAAATGAAATTAATCCGTTATCGAATAAATCATCTAATTTTTTGTTTAAATATATACCATTATTTATATCCCAGGCCTCTTGATCTATGGTTCCTTGATCACGACAATCTTTCCATGGTTTAATGTGGCTTCCAGTTCCTCTACCCGAATGTCTGTCCACCATACATTTATAGTTAGCCACTTCTTTTAATTCATCTACCCATAATCTTTGCTGATAAGTGTCACGAACTTCATTCAGATCAATATTTTTAAATATTTCATTTGCATCTTCTATAAAATAAACTTCATCATTAACTTCTTTCAAATCAATCATTTTTTTTAAAAAATTTTTAAGATAAGCATGTTGATTATATTTTCTATCAAGCAATTCTATATTTTGGGATTTTGTTATGTAAGAATTAAGCTCTTCTCTTGTTAAAAATCCTTTTTTAATTTCAGAAATATTGCACATCATTAAACCCTGAACATCATCTTTAAGGTTCATTTTTCCAACCTCCTCTAAGGTTCTCAGAAAGAACTGCATATGGTTTCTTGCATCTTCACTATCGGTCACAGAACATTTAAATTTTGCTCTATCTTTTAAAACTTGTGAAAAAATTCTTTGTTTTTTTTTTATTGTACTGGCTTCTAAAAATTTTTGAGTTAAAAAATGTTTATCAACTAACCCTGGTTCAAGAAAACCAATTTTTATAAATTGATTTATTTCCTTTCTTATTGATTGTTCTTTTGAAGCTTGGGTGCCAGCATTCTTTGGACTTACTAATAAAACTTTTTTTTGAAGTTCGTGATACCTTGGGTCACCTCTTTTTAAAGGCTTGTCATTATTGTCAACAAAGTCATTAAGTAATTTTAAAACTTTAAAACTTGGCGTATCTTTCGTAAAATAATTTGTGTGACCTACCGTTAAAGACCAATAATCCTCATAAATTTCGATTGAACGCCTTTTTTTTGTTTCTGTCATTTGTTCTTAATTATAAATAAATATTCTGTATTAGTTTTTTTTTTATTTTTTCCTGTAATTTTGTAAACATGTTTTTTTTTAATTACCTTAACATTATTTGAATATTTTTTTAATATTTTCAGAAGCTGATTACTGTTTGGATAAGATTGATTATTATAACTCAAATACCAATACTTAAATTTTTTAAGTGATGAGAATAACTTATTAAAATTTCTTAAAGCTTCATTTCGATCAATAAAATCATTTTTAAATCTTTTTATTTTTTTTGATAAAATATAATTATCAATTAATCCATAAAAACTATAATAATCATTCATAGTTCCAGTGTAAGGTGGATCAAGATAAATTACATCAGCTTTTACTTTTTTAATTGCTTTTAAAACATCAAGATTTAAAGCTATGTTTTTTTTTTTATTATCGAAGATTGAAGTATTATAACTTTCTAAATTTTCGAGAAAGTGATGTTTCAATGATTGATTATGGTACGCTCTTTTTCTTTTATAATATTTGTAGCTAAAATCTTCATCTCTCAATTGAACAACTTTCTTCCATAAAATATTAAATCTAGAATAAGGCATCTTTCTAATCATGGCTCTTCTAAGTAAAGTTAAAGCTAGAGCTTTTTTATGTAATGAAGAAAGTTTATTAATATTTTTTCTGTAAAGATCTAGCTCCATACATTCTTTAGGAAAAAAATGTACTCTAGAATAATTTTTAAACATAAAACCTTTAAAAGGTTTTCCTTTGAAGATTGTTTCTATATCTTTTTTTGATAATTGTGATTTGTTATTTTCAATTATAGCTTTTGCTAAAATATAATTAATTTTTAAAATGTCATTACTAATAACTTTGTATCCCTTTTTTTTTGCTTCATAACTTACTGAACCACCTCCTGAAAAAGCATCAAATACTGTTTTAGTTTTTTTTGGAAAATTATTACAAATCCAGCCTGCAATTTTTTCCTTGTTACCAATGAAGTTTATTTTAGGAAGCTTTTTTGAATGCATTATTCATCATAATTTTTAAAGTTCTTGCAATAGCTCTAGCCATCAAAGGTGGTACAGCATTTCCAATCTGTTGTTGTTGAGAGATTGTAGAACCTTTAAAAACAAATGAATCTGGAAAAGTTTGTATTCTAGCCAGCTCCCTTACGGTCAATGCTCTATTTTGTGAATAATGAAAAACTTTTCTCATATCTCCAGTAATACATATTGAGGGTTTAGAACTATCATATTTTATATACTTTCTTATATCTCCAGACTTTGGTCTTATATTTTTTGGTATCGTTTCTCTGCCACAACCATCTTTCACAAACTTCATTTTTTTTAGCATTTGTTCCGAATGGTTCATAGCAATATGATTTTTAATTCTTGATTTTTCCCCAGATTTTAATTTTGGTAAATCTCTAATAGCGTCCTTTATCGTTAAAATCTTTTTGCTATATGGAGATGGAAATTCAATATTTTTTGAAACTCTGCTACCAATAAATACTACCCTTCTTCTAACTTGAGGCACCATATAATCTACAGAATTAAGCACTTTACATTCCACATGGTAACCAATTTCATTGAATTTTTTTATTATTTCTTTTTTTGTTCTGGAATTATTATGATTGTAAAGTCTTTCGACATTTTCCATAACAATAAAATTAGGCCCTATAATTTTTACTACTCTTACGAATTCTTTAAATAAATGGTTTCTTGGATCATCAATGAATTTTCTTCCTATATTTCCTGCAATGCTAAAACCTTGGCATGGTGGGCCTCCTATTATAACATCTACTTTTTTATCTTTAATTATTTCAAAAATTTTTTTTTTAGATAAATTTTCTACTTTATCTTTAATTAATTTATGTTTTGGAAAATTTTCATTATAAGTTTTACAAAAGTCTTTATCGCAATCATTAGAAAAAATGTTTTTGAAACCTTCTGCATCAAATCCTTTTGAAAAACCACCTGCTCCACAAAATAAATCTATATAACTAGGCATTTTATCAAAATACTACTTTTTTAAAATATGTCTACAGAACTAAGGGAAAAAAGGCGCTTATTTTAAGCGCCTTTTATTAACTAAAAATAACTTTTAACTAATTTTTTTTTGTTGGTGCTTCTTCCTTTGAATCAGCTTTTTCTTTTTCTTGATTTAAAGGATTTCCTTCTATTTTTTTAGAAATAACTCCCGCTTTTTCTCTAATTGCCATTTCAATCTCTGCAGCAACTTTTGGATTTTGTTCTAAATAAACTTTAGCATTCTCTCTACCTTGACCAATTTTTTCTCCTTTGTAAGCGTACCAAGCGCCAGATTTTTCAACTATTTCAGCTTTGGCTCCAAGATCAATTAGTTCTCCTGACTTGCTAATTCCCTTTCCATACATTAAATCAAATTCAACAACCTTGAATGGAGGTGAAACTTTATTTTTTACCACCTTAACTCTTGTGGAGTTTCCAATGATTTGTTCTTTATCCTTTATTGCTCCAATTCTTCTAATGTCCATTCTTACAGAGGAATAGAATTTTAATGCGTTTCCTCCTGATGTTGTTTCAGGACTTCCAAACATTACACCGATTTTCATTCTTATTTGGTTTATGAAAATAACCATTGTATTTGTTCGTGAAATTGAGCTTGTTAGTTTTCTTAATGCTTGACTCATTAATCTTGATTGAAGACCCACATGATGGTCGCCCATTTCTCCTTCAATTTCAGCCCTTGGGGTTAGCGCAGCAACTGAGTCTATTACTAACACTGAAACAGAACCTGATTTTATTAATGTATCAGCTATTTCTAAAGCTTGCTCTCCTGTGTCTGGTTGAGAAATTAATAATTCTTCTGTATCTACTCCTAATTTTTTTGCATAAACAGGATCTAACGCATGTTCCGCATCAACAAAACCACAAATGCCCCCTGCCTTTTGAGCTTCAGCTACAACTTGTAAAGCAAGTGTAGTTTTTCCTGATGACTCCGGTCCGTAAATTTCAATAATTCTTCCTTTAGGCAATCCGCCTATTCCTAAAGCCAAATCTAAACTTAGTGAGCCTGTAGAAATAGACTCAATATCCATTGCAGTTTGTTGACCAAGTTTCATTACTGAGCCTTTGCCGAAATTGTCTGTGATTTGACTGATTGCTGCGTCTAACGCTTTATTCTTTTCTTTTTTCTCTAAATCTTGATCTTTTGCAGATTTAACTATTTTTAGGTTATTTTTAGTCATTTTTTACCTCTTTTTTTATAATAATTAGTGTTCGAATCATGTATTTAAATGTACACATTTTGTTCTCATTATCAATATAATTATTAATATATATTAAAAAAACCGTGATTTATTTACTTAATTTGAAGATATTCCATTGTCAATAATCCAATGGACTGTAACAATTTGAACTGGGATAGAAGATAGTTCCTTTCAGAATTAGCAAGACTTATTTTTGAATCTAAAAGTAATGTATTGGATTGAATGACATCTAGTGTTGATCTTCCAAGTCCGGATTCATACTCGACTGTAATTCCTTCGTTGGCAATTTCTGATGCTCTAACTTGAGATCTAACAGAATCTAATAAACTTTTAGAAGATTGATAGCTAGACCAAGAACTTGCCACGGCAGTTTTGTTTGTGGTAATTGCATCCTCAAGTAATAATTTTTTCTGGTTATTTAAATTTTTATTTTTATTTAGCGTTGCTTTATTTTTTCCTCCTGTATAAAAAGGCCACTTCACTGTAGCTTTAAGTATGTTTTTATCTCTTTCGTCATAAGTTGCGCTTAAATCTTCTACTTGCGAAGTTTCAAAAGATAAAGTTGCTGAGGGACCTAAATCAGCTCGTGCAATTTGAATATCTTTCTCGGTCTGTTGTATTTCTAATTTTGCAATAATTAGGTCCGGATTATTTTTTTGAGATATTTCGTTTGCCTCAGTTAAACTATTTGGAAGTTTAAAATTAAAATTTAATTTCTGACTTAGTTCATCTATATTATCAATAGAACCAATTACACTTTCGTAAACTAACTTGCCAGTTACAACTTCATTTTTTGCATTAATAAATTTTGCATTAGCTCCAGCAAAAGATGACTCAGACTGAGCTAAATCAACTACACTAATTTGACCCTTCTCTAATCTTGCTTGATCAGTTTCAACCTGTCTTTCTAACAAATTAACATTCGATTGATTAATTTTATATTTTTTAGTTGCAAGTACTAGTCCTGTGTAAGCTTCTACTGCTTTATATAGAATGTCTTGTTCTACTTTTAAAAGTTTAATTTTAGAAATATCTAATCCTAATTTATTTTTTTCTAAATCTGCATTTCTTGATTTTCCATCGTACAAGGTTTGTTCAATTAACAAAGATTTCGTTAATGTATCTACATCCGTAATTGAAACACCGCTTCCATCTTGATTGGTTAGTTTGCTTGTATCTTCTTTGCTCTTTGTACCTGACAAAGTAACTGATGGTAAGAAGTCGCTTTTTGAAATATTTATATTTTCTTCAGAAATATTTATATTTTCTCTTTCTGCATTAAGTTTTGGATTTTTTTTATAAGCTTTTAATAGAGCTTCAGTTAAACTATCCGCAAACAAGCTGGTGTTAAAAAAAATTGTAATTAGAAGGTAAATAAATATTTTTTTCATAAAAATTTATTCAATTATTTATTTTGATCTAAAGGATGGTTTTCTCCGTCACTAACTGGAACAGTTTTTATCTCAAATGGTTTAATACCTTCAACACAAGCAATATTTACACCATAGATTTTTGGATTGCTTCTTGGTCTGTTGTGAGTATGAATGCCACAATTTGAGCAAAAGTAATGTTTGGCAGTATTTGTATAAAATTGATAAACTTTTAAAAGATCTTCACCTTTAACTAGTTTAAAATCATCTGGTCCAATTACACCAATGATAAATCCTTTTCTTTTGCACATAGAACAATTGCAACGCAAAATTTTTTCAAATCCTTTTTCAGGAACGCTAACTTCTGCTTCCACTCCTCCACAATGACATGTTAATTTTTTCATTTGTTTATATCTAAATTTCTTAGCATGAATTTTGTACCTTGGTAATAGTTATCCACAACGCACTTATATCTCCTTTAAATGTTCACGTTTTGATTCATTTCCGATTCTAGTTTGGACTCAAAATACAACCTAGTTGACTATACTCTAAATCTATAATAGAACAAAATAAGAACATATGAAATTGACAGTACCCTTTTACCTTCACAAAGCAGGCGCTGGTTTTCCTTCTCCTGCAACAGATTATATTGAGGAAGATGTAGATCTTAATGTTCATCTAATCAAAAATGTTCCAGCAACTTTTATTATTAGAGTTCAGGGAAAATCAATGACAGATGTTGGAATTTATGATGGAGATTTATTAGTTGTCGATAAAAGTCTTAAACCAAAAAACTTTTCTACTGTAATTGCAAATGTTCATGATGAGCTGGTAGTAAAAAGTTTTGTTAAAGAAAAAAACGAACAATTTCTTACTTCTGGTTCAAAAAAAATTGAAGATAAAATTATTATAAATAGCGAGTCAGACATTTTTGTCTGGGGAGTTGTAACTTATGTCATCCACTCAGTATACTAAAAAAATAGCATTGATTGATTGTAATTCTTTTTACGTTTCTTGCGAAAGGTTATTTAATCCAAAAATTAGAAATAAACCTGTTGTTGTTTTGTCAAGTAATGATGGCTGTATAATTTCTAGATCCAATGAAGCAAAAGCCTTGGGAATAAAAATGGGAGAACCATATTTTAAAGCTAGAAATATAATTATTAAAAACAATGTTCATGTATTTTCTTCAAACTACTCTTTGTATGGAGATCTTTCTAGAAGAGTAATGAGAACTTTAAAACGTTTTAATTCCGAAATTGAAATTTACTCTATTGACGAAGCTTTCTTGGATTTAAGTAATTTTCCTGATGAAGAAATAGAAAATGTTGGAAAAGAAATTAGAGATGTAGTTTTACAATGGACAGGCATACCAACGAGTATTGGGATTGCAAAAACAAAAACTTTAAGCAAAGTTGCAAATCATATCGCAAAAAAAACAAAATCAGGAGTTGTTAACTTAATCAACATTAAAGATATCGATCCAATATTAGAAAAAGTAGAAGTCAATGATATTTGGGGTGTGGGTAAAAAACTTACAAATTTTTTTATTAAAAATGGAATTCATAATGCTAAGCAATTAAAAAATGTTTCCAACACTTGGATTAAAAAAAATTCTAATGTTTTAAGCTCTAGAACTGCTATGGAACTTAGAGGTATATCTTGTATTGATTTGGAAACAACAAGTGCGAAAAGAAAAAGCTGCGTAGTTTCAAGATCTTTTGCAAAAAAAGTTGAAAAACTTCAAGAGCTACGGGAGTCAATTACTGGATATTGTTTGAATGCTGCAGAAAAAATTAGATCAGAATCTTTAATTGCAAAATCAATAACTGTTTTTATTAGAACAAGTCCTTTCCAAAATCAGTCTGCTTATTATGCAAATTCTAAAACTGTAGATTTACCAATTGCAACAGATAATAGTATTGAAATAGTTAAAAATGCTTTATCTGTATTAAAAGATATTTTTAAAAATGGATATAGATATCAAAAAGCAGGAATAATGTTATCATATTTATCTGACTCAAAAGGAAATAAAAATTTATTTTCTTCTATTGAAGATGATAAAATCAAAAGCTTGATGAAAACTATAGACGATACTAATTATAAATTCGGTAGATCAACATTAAGTTTAGCAAGCGCAGGTATAAATAAAAAATGGAATATAAAAAGACAACACTACTCTAAAATTGATACGTCCGATTTTCATTATCTGCCGAAAATAAAAGCTATTTAATAACTATAACATTATTTAATTTGATCAATATTCATAATATTTTCTAAAGAATTATTTAGCTCGTCTACATTTTCGCGTGCAGACAAAGAAAATACTGAGATTATCATTGCAACAATTAGCACTACTGGGATTAATGTTACGGCTGAAAGATGTTGAGACATAAGAAAAAAGTATACAACTAGAAAAATTATAGATCTAATTAATACAGTTTTTTTAAATACTGAAATAATTGAAAGAGAGTGTTTTAAAAGATTAATATAACTCATTTTTGATGGTCCAAAATATCTAACACCTCTTATTGACGGCGTTGATCTTCTCTCTTTAAATAGTTTTGCTAAAGAACCAGAAAAACTATTCCAAGTTGCTGCTTCATTTGTCATTTTAGCCACACTGGATTTTGGTAAACAAGTATAGTTTCCAAATTTAATTGATTGCCCTGTAAAAATATAAGTTAAATATTTATGAATTTGGTATCCAATTTTAAATACAAATCCTTCAGATCTTTTAATTCTATTGGCTGTAACAACTTTATCCGGATAATTTTTTATTTCATCAACAAGCATTTTTATTTCTTCCGGTCGATCTTCACCATCACCATCCATGGGTATAACATAATCAAAATTTTCTTTTTCATTTAAATATTTTAAACCAGAAGCAATACATCTAGTGTGTCCTCTATTTTCTTTCATATTAATAATTTTTATATTTTTTATATAATTTAAATTTAAATTAAGTTCAGGTTTTTGTTCTGTTGATTTGTCATTAACAATTATAACTGAGATTTCATATTCTAAAGAAGTAATTTCAGAATTTATGTTTTCTAAAAGTTTAACAACTGATTGCCAGTCATTATAAATTGGAATTAATATTTTAATTATCATTATTTTATTATACCTTTATTTCCGGGAATGATGGTGAATTCATTTTATCTCCATGATTTAATGTAACTTCTGGAAAAGGTGGCGAAACTTCTCCTTTTCTTTTAGCAAAAGTTGCATCGTCACCTACAAATCTTACAGAAAATGCTCTTCTTCTGTTTAAACCACTATTTCCTGGCGCTCCATGAATTATTGAAAAATTAAAAGCAATAAGATCTCCAGGATTTAATTCCCAAGAAACAATTTCATAATCTTTTCTATTGTTACTAATGTCTGGAATTATATCAAACTCTTTATCTTTTTTTTCATAAGAATGTCCAAAAAATTTTGTTGGTAAATATTTTTTTTTCCAATTATGGGAAAATTTTACAAATTCAGGACAAACATTTTTAGAAATTTCATCTAGTGGAATCCATAAACTACAATTATCTTTACCATCTACACAATAATATGGCTGATCTTGGTGCCATGGTGTTCGCTTTGTTGCTCCAGGTTCTTTTATTAAAATATGTTCGTGAAATAAATTTACCTTTTTTGATTGCATCAAATTAGCAGCAATTTTTCCTATGTTAGAGTTGAATATAAAATCTTTATATTCGTCAATTCTTTGCCAGTTACAATAGTCATCATAAAATATTTCTTTACCATTTTTTTCTTCATAAACACATTTATATTGGCTTGGATTTTGGAAGTTTTTTTCAATTCCTATAGCCAATTTTTCTAACCAATTACCTGATATAACATTCTTAAGTAAAACTACTCCACTTTTTTTATATTCGTTTATTTTTTCTTCGCTAATAGTCATATTCAGATATTTTATGAAACTTATTTGTTTTCGTATATAACTTTAAAATCTTCTTTTTCTGTAAAAAAATAATGCAACCAGATAGATTTATAAGTGTAAATTGCAACAATAAACATTGATTGCGAACCTGTGGCAATGGCAAGAGCAAATGGAATTCCAATAGCAAACACATACATCGCGTTTGGAGTCCATTTGAAAATACCCCTCTTTTCAAAAGGAATATTTCTATATTTTGGATCAAAATGATCTGCGCCTGCTGCTCTTAAAAAACCAAAATATTTCTTTACTGAATACATTGTATAAGCTCCTGGAATAAAAACAATTATTGATAGTATCCAGGCAAACCATCCAGGATTATACAAAGAGCCATAGTCAACAAAACAAAGTACAATTGCAGAAAGCCTTGAAATAATTAAAACAAAAAAAAGTATTACATATCCTCTAAATCCAATCGTTTTGCTAATTGATTTCCAACATAATTCCGATCTCCAACATATCCAAACATATGCTTGATGAATTAAAGGTATCGACATAGCAATCATGAACCAGCCTAAAGAACTTATCCCAATAAAACTATTTTGATTATTTTCAAGATCAACAATTTGAGAGCCTATATAAAACAAAATAATCGTTCCACCTAAATGCCAAATTTGTCCTTTAAAAAAAAAACCTATTTTGTTCTTCATTAAAATTTCTCCATTGAAGTTCTTAGTTCAATTTCCCAAGACCAAACACTTTTATCTTGGTTGTGAAAATCAAGATAAGTTTTAGCAATTTCATCAGGATTTATCATTTGATAATCTCCCATAGGTTCTTTTCCTATACCTCCATCAATAACAAAATGTCCAATATGAATATTTTTTGGATGGAGTTCTCTTGCAAGTGACTGGGCTAATCCTCTTAATCCAAATTTTCCCATCGCAAAAGCTGAGGAATTTGCAAAACCTTTAACTCCTGCTGTAGCTCCAGTAAAAAAAATACTTCCACTTTTTCTTTCTAACATTCTCTTTGCTGCTTGTTGTGCAACTAAAAAAGCTCCAAAACAAGTGACATTAATTGCTTGTTGAACTTCTTGCGGCTTTAGTTCTGCTACACTATTTTTTGATGGACGTGACGAAGCGTTATAAATAACAAGGTTGGGCGTGCCTATTGTTTTGTCAGTTTCTTGAAATAAATTTCTTACACTTTCGATATCACTTGAGTCGCATTTAAAAAGTTCAACTTTAAGTTCTTTTTTTATATCTTCCAATTTTTCAATATTTCTTGCAGCTAAAGCAACTTTCATACCCTTTAGTCTAAATAATCTAGCTAATGATGCGCTTAATCCTTGACCTGCACCTATTATTAAAACAGACTCTTTCATAAAATTATAAAACTCAACTATTTTTGTTGTATCATCTTTTATAATATTAACACATTTTATTCTTTCTTATAGATGTCAAATTCTTTAATATTGTTATAATGAACAAGTTTGCATCTAAAATTGGTTGGCGGTTTGACAATACATATTCGAAGTTGCCAGGAACAATGTTATCTAAATTGGCTCCAATACCGGTAAAGGCTCCCAAAGTTGTTATTTTAAATCATTCGTTATCAAAAGATTTAGCATTAGATTTTTCTAATACGAATGATGAAGATTTAGCTTCAATTTTTTCAGGAAATTTATTGCCTGAAGGATCAGAAACAATTGCACAAGCTTATGCCGGTCATCAATTTGGACATTTTACTATGCTCGGAGATGGTAGAGCGATTATAATCGGAGAACATCTTTCAAAAAATAATCAAAGATTTGATATTCAATTTAAAGGATCTGGTAAAACTCCATTTTCTAGAAACGGCGATGGAAGAGCTGCTTTAGGTCCTATGTTAAGAGAATATATTATTAGTGAAGCTATGCATGCTCTTAATATTCTTACTACCAGAAGTTTGGCTGTAGTTAAAACTGGCGAAAGTGTAATGAGAGAAACGCCATTAATAGGAGCTATATTAACTCGTGTAGCAAAAAGCCATATTAGAGTTGGAACATTTCAATATGCAGTAATCTCTGAAAATAAAAATAATTTAAAAGCTTTATTTGATTATACAATTAATCGACATTATCCAGATTTAAAAAACTTAAAAAATTCACCAATAAAACTGCTAAACTTGGTAATTGAAAAACAAATAAAACTTGTTGTTGATTGGATGAGGGTTGGCTTCATTCATGGTGTAATGAATACTGACAATATGGCTATCTCAGGGGAAACAATTGATTACGGTCCATGTGCTTTTATGGATAATTATGATCCTGAAACAGTTTTCAGTTCTATAGATCTTCAAGGTCGTTACGCTTTTTTTAATCAGCCTGGAATTGCTAAGTGGAATTTGGCAAGATTTGCTGAATCTTTAGTACCTTTAATTGACGAAAACAAAGACAAAGCAATAGAAATGGCAACTGAGTGCATTAATAATTTTGCAAATATATACCAAAAATATTGGTTTCAAATGATGAGAAAAAAATTAGGTTTAGCAGGTGAAGAGATTAAAGATGAAGGATTAATTGTTGAATTATTATCATGGATGCATAAAAACAAAGCCGATTATACAAATACATTTTGTTTTTTAATGAATGAAAAAATTCAGGATGATAAAATTTATAGCAATAAAGATTTCATAAATTGGAAACATCAATGGCAAGAACGTTTAAAACTACATAATAACTCTCCGGAAAAATCTTTGGATATTATGCGTTTAGCTAATCCAATTGTTATACCTAGAAATCACAAAGTTGAAGAAGCTTTAGATGCTGCAAACCAAAATGATTTAAATCCAATGTTAAAACTGCTTGAAATTTTAGAAAAACCATACGAAAAACAGAAAGCAATAAACAACTATCAAACTCCCGCACCACTAACAAATAAAAAATATCAAACTTTTTGCGGCACTTGAAATAAATATTGTTTAACTTAAAGATCCTAAAAGTCTAAGCAAAGATGCAAAAATACCAAATCCCGAAAATTCTATCAACGCTATTATTCCAATAATAAATAAAATTTTTTTCCACTTATCACTTATATTCATAATTCATTTTACCATATTTATTTATAATCATTTAAATCTAAACAACTTGCTCCTTGTTTTTTACCACACAACCAAATTGCTTCAGGAAATTTATCCCTAGAATGCCATTCGAGTACCCACTTTGGCCTATCTTTTAAATGATAAGATAAATTACCTGCCACCCATTCATTTCCTCCGATAACCCATATAATTTTTTCATTTCTATTTTGATCCCACAATTCTTGGGCCTGCGTGGCAAGCTTCTTGCCTGGATAGTCCGTTCTCTTATCTTTTTCAGTAATCGAGACATAAGAATAAGCAAATGGAGAAAAAATGAATAAAATGATAAATGCTGAAGTGAAACCTTTGAGCTTGTTAATATTTATTTGGGATTGGAATATATAAATTATCAAAACTCCAAAAAACAAATAAAATGGTGTCATCCACATTGTTCTAATTTTAACTCCCATAATCATAGAAGTTACGAACATTAATAATATTGGAACTATATTTATTGATAATAAAAATAATAACTTTTGATCTTTAAAATCAAATTTTAATTTAAATTTTGATATTGCAAAGAAACACATAATGAAAAAAGGTATTAATATTCCAATTTGTTTTCCTAAAAATAATACAGGGTAAATTAGGTGATCGAGAAAATTTTGATCTGCTGTACCAGTTCTATGAAGTCCATAAGCAATAGTAGTATAATTATTTTCTGTAAGCCAAATTAAATGAGGTAATAAAATTAATAAAAAAGGTATTAAAGAAATAAAACACTTATAATTTAATTTCTTTTTAAAAAATACATAAGCAAGAAATACATCCATTGCTACAAGAAGATAAACAAATAAATATTTTGATAAAATTCCTATAGCAGCAAATATTCCAAATAATAGCCAATCAATAATTTTATTATATTTAAATCCTTTCCAAGCAAACAATACTGAAAGTGCCCAAAAAGGTAATTGACAAACATTTACATTAAATTCTGGAGTAGTAAAATTATAAAAATAAATTCCTTCTAATAGTAATACAGATAACAAACTATAATTTTTGTTACTAAAAAACTCTTTTGAAAATTCCCAAACAACAAAGAAAGATATAACTACAAATATTTGGCTTAAAAAATAGTAAGCCCAATCATTGCTCCCAAATATTTTATAAAAAACTTCTACAAAAAAAGCACTTGCCGGTGGATGTTTATTAAATCCCCAGTCTAAATTATTTCCCCAGGCTAAAGCTTCAATCGTATCAAGTGGTAAATTATCATTTGTAGTTGATGGAACTAATGTCCAAATAATCAAATGCAATGTAATAAAAATGTAAAATAATTTATTTATATTTATTTTATTAGTTGTCATTTGCTTAATTTTATATGAATTAAGTTATATTGACACCTATTAATTGTTGAATATACTCCGGCACATTTTAAAACGGGCAAATGGTAAAAATCTCAAAAACTTATGTTCCTAATTTGAAAGAAAAATATATGTGTGAAAAACACAAGATATTTTTTAAAAAAAAACTTTCTGAATGGAAAGCTGAAATAATAAAATCTAATAATGAAGCTTTGTACAACAAATCTCTAGATGATAATAGCACTTCTGCTGATATTGTTGATCAAGCAAGCTCTTATACAGAAAAAAATGTTGAAATGAGAGCTATTAATAGACAAATCAAACTTATTTCAAAAATTGATCAAGCTTTAAAAAAAATTAAAGATGGTACATATGGATATTGTGAAGAAACAGGAGAGCCTATTGGAATTAAAAGATTAATAGCACGTCCTATTGCTACTCTTTGTATTGCTGCGCAAGAAAAACACGAAAAAGAAGAAAAAGTTTATGCTGATCTTTAAGGCTTAGGTATAACTTCTCCTCTATTCATAAAATCAAATCCCTTTATTACAGCATTTCTTTTTGCAATCTCTAAATACCATCTGGTTAAATTTTTATAATTTTTTAGACCAACATCATGCCACTCATGTCTAGCTATCCATGGCCATGTCGCTATATCTGCAATTGTGTAATTTTCTCCAGCGAGAAATTTTGATTGGCCTAATCTTTCATCTAAATCTCTATAAATTGTTTTTGTAATTTTAAAGTATCTTTCTTCTCCAAATTTACTTTTGCCCGGATTATAATGATGAAACTGATGGTGTTGACCAATAAATGGTCCAACAATTGCCATTTGTATCATAAGCCATTGATTAATTTTTAGTTTATTATTTTGATCATAAAACTTGTTACTTTTTTCACCTAAGTACATAAGAATTGCTCCGGACTCGAAAATTGCTTCATCGTTGTTATCGTGATCAATAATTACTGGAATTTTACTGAATGGACTTATTTTTCTAAATTCTGGTTGAAACTGTTCGTCTTTAAAAATGTTTATTTTAGTTACTTTATAATTCCATTTAATCTCTTCCAACATAATTCCAATTTTTTTTCCATTTGGAGTATCTGCTGAAAATAATTCAATCATTTCTTTTTATGCCTAGTCTGCTTTGAACTTTTTTAGAAGTGGTTGTAAATTCAAATTTTAGTTTTTCATTAGGTCTTGCATATTCATAACAACCTCTAGCTGCTAGTGCCCCTTCGTGAAAACCTGAAAGTATCAATTTTAATTTTCCTGGGTAAGTGCATATGTCACCTATAGCAAATATTCCTTTTTGGTTTGTTTCAAAGTTTTTAGTATTAACTGGAATGTGTTTATGATCTAAATTTAAACCCCAATTAACAATTGGACCAAGCTGCATAACAAGCCCAAAAAAACCTAAAATATAGTTTGTTTCAATTTTTTTAATATTTCCATCTTCATTTTTAATACTTATGCTTTTAATATTACTACCTCCCTCAATAGAGTTTAGTTGGTACTTGGTTAACAGTTCGATTTTACCTTGTTTGCTTAACTCTTTAACTTTTTCAACGTTGGCTTGTGCCCCTCTAAATTCATCTCTCCGATGTATAAGTTGAACTTTCGAACTTACTGAAAGTTCAATTGCCCAATCTAAAGCCGAGTCTCCACCACCAAAAATTGAAACAGTTTTATTTTTAAAAAAATTTTTATCTTTAACTGAGTAAAATATCTCTTTTCCTTCGAATTTTTCGCACTCTTTTATTGTAAATTTTCTTGGTTCAAAAGAACCTACTCCTCCAGCAATAATTATACTTGATGCTTTAAATTCTTTTCCTTTACTAGTTTTAACTAACCATTTATTTTTTTCTTTTTTAACTTCTTCTACTCTATCTTTTAAATGAAAATTGGTTTTAAAAGGCTTTATTTGTTCTATTAAGTTTTTAGTTAACTCTTCGCCAGTACATACTGGTATAGCTGGAATATCGTAAATTGGTTTGTCTGGATACAATTCAATACATTGACCTCCAATCTTATCAAGATTATCTACTACTTCACTTTTTAGACCTATTATTCCTAGTTGATGAACAGAAAAAAGTCCTGTGGGTCCAGCACCAATAACTAAAACATCTGTATCAATCATTAAGCTTGCTTTTCTGGAAGCTGAACTACTAAACCATCTAGCTCATTTGAAACGGTTAGTTGGCAGCTTAGTCTGCTAAATTTATTTGGCTCATGTGCCATATCAATCATATCTTCTTCTCCATCTTCTTTTTTTGGAAGTTTATCAAACCATTCTTCTTTGACATAAACATGGCAAGTAGCACATGCCATGCCTCCTCCACAATCGGCGTCAATACCTGGAATATTGTTTTGTACAGCCCCTTCCATGACGCTTAATCCATTGGACACATCAATAACATGTGACTTGCCATTGTGTTCTATGTAAGTGATTTTTGGCATTAGTTATATATAGGCACAAAAAAAAACAGGGCAAGTAGTTTATACTTGCCCTGTTTCAAAAGTTTTAATACTTTAATTATCTGCCTCTTCCACCAGAAACTGCCGCAGCCCAAATTACTAGACCAAATGCAATTTTGTTAATGAAGTCAGCTAAGTTGTAAATAACGTTCAATGAATTAGAGTCTACACCACCAGTTAGGTAACCAAATACATAACCTAGTGGATATATACACCATCCAACAGTAACGATCATTCTTAATGCGCCAAAAGCAGTTGTAAGTGCCTTATTACCACTTCTTGCTGCTGTTTTACCAGCTTCACCTGAGAAGATTTCATATAAAACATAAATCCAACCACCCATACCTACTACAAAACCAAGCATTGGGTTGATGTATCCTGCTTCACCTAAATATCCTCCACACAACATTACGACTGAACCGATTAAAAGTCTCCAGAACATTCCGCTAGAAACTTTTCTTACTGCTGATAAGATTAAATAGAACTCTACCATCTGTAATGGTACAGTAATTAACCAATCAATATATCTGTAAACAGTTGGCGAATCACCTGTTTCTATCCAAACACCTCTCATATAAATGTAGTGAATGAATGCAATACCAGTGATTAATCCGGCTACTGTTACTGATGTTCTCCAGCCTTGCGCTACTGATCCTCTTTCCATGAAAAAGAAAACTGTAGCAGCCAACATACCCATTGAAATTACCCAAAAAGTAATACCAACGAAGTCGTCTGATGCTAGTATGGCTGTTGCTGCGTTTGCTGCACTTGATAAACCCACAAGAGCTACAAGAGCTAAACCAAACATCTTCAATTTATTCATAAAAAACTCCCTCTTTAGTTAGTTTTTATTTTAGTTTAAATTTAAACCAAGATTACAGCATTGCTGCAATCAAAGCAGGTTTCACATTAGAAAAATAAATAGTTAATTCAAGGTTTTTTTGCATTTAATTTATGTTGATTTTACTAGCTTTTTTAATTTAAATGCCATTTCTTGTTGAAAACAATAAGAAAAACTAATGAAAATAGCAAATCAATATGAATCAAAATTTTTCTGAAATTTATTCTAATTCTATTAAAAAACCTGAAGAATTTTGGAAAGAAGTTTCAAATGAAATATTTTGGTTTAAAAAACCTTCAAAAATTTTAAATAGATCAAATCCACCATTTTACAAATGGTATGAAGATGGAATTACAAATACCTGTTATAATGCTTTAGATTTTCATATTGATAATGGAAGAGGAGATCGAACAGCATTAATTTATGATAGCCCTATAACTGGTAACAAAAATAAATTTACCTACAAAGAATTAAGAGAGAAAGTTTCAAAGTTTGCAGGCGCATTGCAAAATCAAGGTATAAAAAAAGGAGACAGAGTTATTATTTACATGCCTATGATACCTGAGGCAGTTATTGGCATGCTTGCTTGTGCAAGGATTGGGGCTATTCATTCTGTAGTTTTTGGTGGTTTTGCTTCAAACGAATTAGCAAGTAGAATAGACGATAGTAAAGCAAAAGTTTTGCTTACAGCTTCTTGTGGTTTTGAGCCTGGTAGAACTGTTCATTACAAACCATTGGTAGACGAAGCTTTAAAATTAGCGTCTCATAATATTGAAAAGCTAATATTGTTTCAAAGACCAAACAATGAAGTAAAACTAAATGCTCCAAAAGAAATCAGTTGGGATGAAGCTTTATCTAATGCAAAAAATGTTGATTGTGTTGAAATTAACTCAAATGAATTTGCTTATATTTTATATACTTCAGGAACAACTGGTGTTCCAAAAGGAATAGTAAGAGATATTGGTGGTCACATTGTTGCTCTTAAATGGACAATGAAAAATATATATAATATAGATCAAGATGATGTATGGTGGTCAGCTAGTGATATAGGGTGGATAGTAGGACATTCCTATATTGTTTATGCTCCACTGTTTAAAGGATGCACTACTATACTATTTGAGGGTAAACCCGTTGGTACTCCAGATGCAGGGGCTTTTTGGAAAATAATTTCTGACTACAAAGTAAAATCTCTATTCACTGCGCCAACTGCTTTTAGAGCTATAAAAAAAGAAGATCCAGAAGGTAAATTTTTTTCTAAATATAACCTAAGTTCATTTGAAAGTTTATTTTTAGCAGGAGAAAGAGCAGATCCTGATACTATTAAATGGGCAGAATCTCTTTTAAAAGTTCCAGTAATTGATCACTGGTGGCAAACTGAAACCAGTTGGGCAATAAGTTCTAATTGCACTGGAATAGAAATGATGAAAACAAAGTATGGTTCCGCATGTAAAGCTGTTCCTGGATACGATGTAAAAGTTATAAAACAAGATCAAACTTTAGCTAAACCAAATGAGATGGGAGATATAGTTGTTAAGCTTCCTTTGCCTCCTGGAACTTTTCCAACTTTATGGAATGCTGATGAAAGATATAAAAAAACTTATATGTCAAACTACGAAGGTTATTATCAAACTTATGATGCAGGTCATATTGATGATGATGGATATATTTGGATTATGTCTAGAACAGATGATATTATAAATGTTGCTGGGCACAGATTATCAACTGGAGCCATTGAAGAAGTTTTATCAGAACATCAATCGGTTGCTGAATGTGCTGTTATTGGAATTGCAGATAAATTAAAAGGACAATTACCAATTGGTTTAATAGCACTCAAAGCTGGTGTTAAAAAAGATAATGAAACAATATCTAAAGAATGTATTCAGATGGTTAGAGATAAAGTTGGCCCTGTAGCAGCTTTTAAAACTGCAATTGTTGTAAAAAGATTGCCAAAAACACGTTCTGGAAAAATATTAAGAGGAACTGTTAGAAAAATAGCAGATAATGAAGAATATAAAACGCCCGCAACTATTGATGATCCTGCAATTTTGGATGAAATTAAACAAGATTTAATAGAAAATAATATTTTAAAACAATGACAAAAGCTTATCTTTTTATGTTTATTGCAATATTTTGTGAAGTAGCAGGCACGCTACTTCTTCCTTCTACTCAAAATTTTACAAGATTAATTCCAACAACTATAGCAGCCACTTGTTACCTATCAGCTTTATATTGCCTTACTCATGTATTACACAAAATTCCAATTGCTATTGTTTATGCAACTTGGAGTGGACTGGGAATATTTACAATTGCAATATTTGGATACTTTTTTTTTAAGCAAAGTCTTAGCTGGCAAGCAGTACTAGGATTATTTCTTATAGTGGTAGGTGTTGTTTTGGTAAATACTTTTTCTTCAAGAGTTATCTAAATTTCATTGGTGTTCCATCTGGTTCACCAATTATCTTTCCATCTTTCATTTTAATTTTACCATTAATTATTGTTGCTATAGGGCTTCCTTTAAATTTGTATCCATCAAATGGAGACCAGCCACATTTACTTTCAATATTTGCATTTTTAATCTCAATTGTCTTGTTCATGTCAACAATTGTAAAGTCGGCATCATATCCTTCTTTAATAAATCCTTTATTTTTAATTCCAAAAATTTTAACAGGATTTTCACAAACAAGATTAATTAATTGATTAAGTGATAATTTTTCATCATTTACATGATTTAACATTACCGGCATTAAAGTTTGTACCCCTGGCATCCCTGATGGCGAATTTGGATATTCTTTTTCTTTATTTACTTTTAAATGTGGAGCATGATCTGATCCAATTGTGTCATTAAAATTATTTTTTACTCCATACCATAATCTATCATAATGGGATTTATCTCTTAAAGGTGGATTCATCTGAGCATAGGTTCCGAGTTTGTCGTAACAATCGGGAGAATATAACGTTAAATGCTGCGGAGTAATTTCAAATGTAATATTCCCTTTATGTTGTGATAAAAAATCAATTTCTTCTTTTGTTGTAACATGAAGAATGTGTGCTTTTTTCTTATATTTCTCAGCAATTCTTACGATCCTTCTTGTAGATGACATTGCACATTCCACACTTCTCCAAACTGGATGAGTATGTACATTACCTTTTTTAATTAATTTTTTATTAACGTTTAAAATTGCCTCATCTTCTGAGTGAACGGCAACAATTTTTGAGCTGCTTTGAAACACCTTCTCAATATCTGCTTCGTCTGCAACTAATAAATTACCAGTTGAAGATCCTGCAAAAAGTTTAATTCCACAACAACCCTCCAAATCTTTTAAATCTGATAACACATTTGCATTATCAGCTGTTGCACCAAAATAAAATGCATAATTGCAATACATCCTATTTTTTGCAAGATCTAATTTTTTTTGAAATTCTACCTTGTTAGATGTTGGTGGATTAGTATTTGGCATCTCAAAAACACTGGTAATTCCTCCGACAATTGCTGCTCTACTTCCTGAATGAAGATCTTCCGTATCTGTTGATCCAGGTTCTCTAAAATGGGTTTGAGTGTCAATACAACCAGGCAAAACGGTTAAATTTACTGCATCAACTACTTCTTTAGAATTTTCCTTATCCAGCGATCCAATTTTAGATATTTTATTATTATTTATTCCAATATCTTGTTTTTGTAGCTTGCCATCTATGTAGCATAAGCCATTTTTTATTATTAAATCTAACATTTTGCTGAAAAGTAATTATATTATAAATGAATAGTAATCAAATATGAATATTAATAGCGCTTGTATTTTAGAAGATCGAGGTATTCTCTTTATAGATGGATCAGATGCAAAAGATTTTTTGCAAAATTTAATAACCAACGACATAAATAAAGTCACTGAAAACAGATCTTGTTTTGCTTCTTTATTAACACCTCAAGGAAAATTTTTGTTCGATTTTATTGTTATCAAGCATAAAAAAGGATATTTCATTGATTGCGAAAAATCACAAATCAACGAGCTATTTAAACAGCTTTCTTTATATAAACTAAGATCTGATGTTCAAATTTTAAATCTTAGTAATGAATTTGTGGTGGCTGCTTTAAGTTATGAAAAATTTATATCTATTGATAGTTCAAAAGATGAGTTAGGTTTTACATTAAAATACGGCGAGGACCATATTTTATTAGACCCTAGAAATAAAAAACTAGGAGCAAGATTGGTTATAAATCTTGAAAAATTATATTTATCTCTAAAAAAACTTGAATTAAAATCAATTGATCAAGAAATATATTATGACTTAAGCTTTAGTTTGGGCATCCCTCAAAAAAATACAAACAAACTTAAAGATAAAATATTTGGAATAGAATGTAACTTTGAAGAACTAAATGCTATTGATTTTAAAAAAGGATGTTATGTGGGACAAGAAAACACTGCTAGGATTAAGCTAAAAAATAAATTAACCAAAAGATTATTTCCAATAAAAATAATTGAAGGAAAAATAAACGAAGGCGATTCAATTATTAATGAAGAATCCGAAATAGGAAAAGTCTTGATAAGCAAAAACTACCCGTTTGCTCTAATAAAATATACTTCTGATAAATTTAACTTTAATTCAACCTTCAAAATAAATAACGCTAAAATTAAAATAATAAAACCTAATTGGCTTTAAAATTAAAAAAGTTTAAGAAAAACAACTCCAACAAATATTGTTAATATCGATATAACTTTTATGAAAGTTATACGTTCTTTTAGGAAAAAAAATCCAATTAAAATAGAAAAAACAATACTAGATTCTCTTAGAGCGCTTACCAGTGGGATTGGTGCTTTTGTAAAAGACCAAACAACAATCCCATAAACTATATAAGAAATTGATCCTCCAACCCAAAAAATAAGTTTTGCCTTTTTTATAACTTGACTAAATACATTTGAATATCCCATATATTTTAAAACAAAAGGAAATATCATTGCGTTTAAAATAAATGACCATCCTAAAAAACTTAATGGAGATTGACTTATTCTTGCTCCATAACCATCTGCCAATGAATATAGTCCTATAAAAAATCCAGTAATCAATGAATAGATGACTGCTTTATTATTTTTTAATAGTTCTTCATTAAACAATCCGAGTATAATTATTCCAAAACAAATTAAAATAATTGATAATGTTTGAAATTTTGTAATTAAAATTCCCAAAAAAAAAATTGAAATTATTGATGTTACAATTGGTCCAGTTCCCCGTGCTATTGGATAAACTTTGGTTAAATCTCCAGCTTTATAAGCTGATATTAAATTGTATTGATATCCTTGATGTATAATGGCACTTAATATTATATAGGGTACACTTTCTAAAGTAGGTAAGGGTAAAAATAACATTACTATTAATGCTATTGGTAGATGTCCAAAAACTATTGCGGAAACAGAAATAACTTTATCCTTATAACTTTTAACCATACCATTCCAAACGGCATGTAGAACCGCCGCAAAAATAACTAATAAAAAAATGTCTGGTTCCATAGATTAATTTTAAAATCTATTGTAGCTTAAATTTAAACCCTTTTCTTCCCTTGAACGACTCTATCTAGAATTAAAGCTACAAATAATATTGCAATCCCCGCTAAAATGCCTTGGCCAACATTTGCATATTGTAAAGCTTCTAAAACATCCTGACCTAAGCCTTTCGCTCCAATTAAAGATGCAACAACTACCATTGCTAAACTTAACATTACTGTCTGGTTAACTCCTGCCAATATTGATGGGGTTGCTAACGGTAAGTCTACTTTTCTTAACAAATACCATTTAGATGCACCATATGCTATTGCGGCCTCTCTTATGGTTTCAGGAACTCCCCTTAAACCTAAAACTGTAAGTCTAACTACTGGTGTTCCACCAAATATCATAGTGATAATAACAGCAGCAACTTTTCCAGTTCCAAAAAATGCAATAACTGGAATCATGAATACGAAAGCTGGCATAGTTTGCATAAAATCCATAATAGGCCTAATCATTGAGTAAAATCTTTGACGTCTCGCGCAATAAATTCCAAGTGGAATACCAATTACAATACTAAGTATCGCTGCAGTACCAAGTAAAGCTAATGTCGTCATTGCTTTAACCCAAAAACCAAGAAAACCCATGTAAGCTAAAAAACCGCAAGAATAAATTGCTGTTCTAGGTCCTGCTGATAGACCTGTTAAAACTACTATTGTTGTAATAATTACAACCCATGGAGTTTTTACAAACAGTAATTCTAAAAAATCTAGAACTGATCTTATTCCTATTGTGATAGCAGTAAATAAAGCATCTCCCTTTATAACTGCATAATCAAAAACAGTTTCAACCCATTTAATTGATGTAAGTCTAATTTCAGGATGTGTTGGAAAATCATTCATAATTTCCATCAGCCCTGGAAAGCTATAATGAATCACTGAAAATAACATTATTAACGCCGTAAATATCCCACTTAAAACATAATTTTTCATTTTCATTCCAGGACTCAATAATTTGTTGGAAAGCCATTCAGAGTATCTTTTTTCTAAAATTGTATTAGCTAATATTCCCTGTATAAACTTAACAAATATTAATAATCCAATGCCAAAAATTGTGATCCATATAGCAGAAGCTTCAATTTGTTGAACATCTAAAATATATCCCTGCATTGCATCTTCTAAAGATTTTATTGCTCTCTTATATACTTCCACTTTATCAGGATTATTTTCTATAGCGGCTTCTAGCTGTTTACTTCTAAAGTCAATTGTTGACTGAATTTTATCAATTTTTTCTAATGCTTCTTTAGTAATATTTCCAAATAAACCTCTAATTATTTGAACTACAGCAAAAGTTTCAATAATCAAAAAAGCTAAAGCATAGTTCCAAATATTTCTCATTCCAAACCAAATAGGTCCTAGCAATGAAGCAAATAAATTAAACGAAAAAGAATATGATCGTTTGCTCCCAATTTTTTTGAATTCATTAATATAATATTCAGGATTAGAAATGACAAAATTAGTAATAAGCTCAGATCTAGATAAATTTTTACTTTCTTTATTAGTCATCGTTACCTTCCACAACGGCCTTTAGTAAATCAGATTGGGTAATAATCCCTACTTTTTCATTTTTTTTATTTAAAACAATAATTGGTCTATCCTTAGAAACGGAAGTTTCTATTAATTTGCTTAACAAATCATTCTCCTCAACTGTTTCAATATCTTTTTCTAATAACCCAAATTTTTTTTCATAATCTATCAAAGGTCGCATAATTGTTTTTGCCTGAACTACTTTTAGTCTTGAAATTCCTTTAACAAAATCAGCAACATATGCATCTGCGGGATTAACGACAATTTCTTCTGGAGTTCCAATTTGAACTACCATGCCATCTCTCATAATAGCAATTCTATGTCCAACTCTTACTGCTTCATCTAAATCGTGAGTAATAAATACAGTTGTTTTTTTCATTTGTTTTGAAAGTTTAATAAATTCTGTTTGTAGCTGTCTTCGTATTAACGGATCAAGTGCACTAAAAGGTTCATCCATAAGTAAAAATTCTGGATCTGCTGCCAAAGCTCTAGCTAATCCTACCCTTTGTTGCATACCTCCAGATAATTCATGTGCATACTTATTCCCCCATCCATGTAATTCTACAATATTTAAAATATTGTTTGCAGCATCTAGCCTATCATTTTTACTTATACCTCTTATTTCTAGAGGCATTGCAATATTGTCTAGTACAGACCGGTGGGGCATTAGAGCAAAATTCTGAAAAACCATTCCTATTTTTTTATTTCTTAATTCTTGCAGATTTTCTTTGTTAAATTGCATCACATCTTGATTATTAATTAAAATTTTACCTGAGGTAGGTTCCAGTAGCCTATTAATGTGTCTTACTAAAGTAGATTTTCCACTTCCTGATAATCCCATTACACAAAATATTTCTCCCTTTTTTACTTCGAAAGAAACATTTGAAACACCTATTACAGAGTTATATTTTTCTAATGCTTCTTGTTTCGAGATCTTTTGGTTTTGAATAGCATTCAAAGCTTCTTTTGAATTATTTCCAAAGATTTTCCAGACATTTTGTATTTGGATTGCTGCTTCCATATGTAACTAATTTACAAATAAAAATTAATTGAAAAGCTTTACCTGGCAACTTTATGCTGCCAGGTAAATATAATTATAATGAACTACTTTATAGTCCTAACCAGCCATCAACTGTAGATTTGTTTTTACTCATCCACTCTCTGGCTACTTCAGCTGGATCTCTTTTCTGCACAGAAACTTCATAAGCCATCCAAGAAACATCATCTGCTGTTATTTTGAAATTTTTAAAGAATCCTACAATTGCAGGAGATTTACTTTCTAAAGAAGTTCCCCAACCGATTTGTATTTGCTTAAGAGCATCTTTAGATGCAACATAAGATTTTTTATACCAATCAGGATCTGCTTTTGGCTGAATCATTTTATACTTAGCTGGATCGTATTTTGGCTCTTCCAACATTACTACGTCTGCCATACCCCAAATTGCATGTGGCTTATAACAATAGAATGCATAACCTTCTCCTTTTTTAATTGAGTCAAGAACTCTAGCATTTTTAACTGCTTCTGCGGCTCTTATAGGCTCAATACCTGAATCGTATAATTTGTAATCTCTAAGTTTTACTTGGTTCACGTTTGCTGAAGCCCAACCATCTGCACCAATCCAAAACTCACCTTTGCCATTGCCATCGCTATCCATAGCTTTAACAACTTCTGGTCTTCCTAAGTCTTCAATTGCAGTGATATTCATTTTTTTAGCAAAATCTTGTGAAACACAATATCCTTGGTTTCCTTCGTAAGGATTGCTGCTTAACTTAAGAGTTCCTTTTGGAACTAAATCATTAGTATAAGCTTCTTGGTTTGGCAACCAAATGTCTGGATGAACTTCTATTTCACCTTTTCCTCTATCAATTGCTCCGTAAATTGCAGTATTATTTCCTGGAACTAGTTCTGCTTCTCCTCCCATTTTGTCAGTAACAACTGCAGCTAATAAATTTGCTATAGCTGTTGCACCTGTCCAACCTGGATCTCCAATTTTTACTTTTTCAGCAAAACTTGAAAATGAAGCAAACGTTGAAATCATTACAGCAATTATTGCTGTTCTTATTATTTTCATTATTTCCCCTATTCAATTTAATTTAAATTTAAAAACACAATTTGAGTTTAATTTGCTTTAAACTTCAACAATTTTGTTTTCAATTATTATGCTATTTATTAAGATAACTTAGAACTATTCTATTAAATTCTTCTGGTTTTTCTAGATGAACATTGTGAGAGCAATTTTTGAAGATTTTCATTTCGCTATTTGGAATATTTTTATTTAAAATATCTACTTGATCAAAATTGTACGACAAATCTTTATCACCCCAGATAATTAATGTATTATTTTTGATATTTTTTAAATTTTCAAGTCCTCTCCAATTTTTCATTGCAATCAAAGCATTATCTGCTGTTTCTTCTGTTATTTTTTTTACTGCATTTACACAAAGATAAAAATATTTTGCTTTATCGGCTTCTACAAACCATTTTTTAGGAACTCTTTTAACGGTTTCTTTAATGCCTTCTTTTCTCAACCTTTCTCTTGAGGTGTCTATCGTTTCAAATCTTCCTGGAATATTACCTACTGAGCCAGTAGCATAACAAATTAATTTATTTATTTTATCTCCAGATATTTTTGCCATTTCTTGAACAATCATGCCACCCATGGAATGACCAAGTAAGTTAAATTTTTCAATATTCATTTCTTTCATACATTTTATAACTGTTTGAGCCATTTCATTTATACTGCTTTGTGATTTAACTTTATAACTTTCTCCAAAACCTGGTAGTGCTGGAGTTATAACCCTAAAATATTTGCTTAAAAATTCTTTTTGAGGTTTCCACATTTCCGAGGAGCCTAAAAAACCATGTACTAAAACTAGAGGAAATCCATTGCCTTGATCGTCAATATATATATCTTGCATAATTATAATTAGATAATAATTGTATAATTATAAGACTAAAAGAAAAATTTTTTTAAAATTGAATTATTATGATTGGTATTTTAGGTGGAATGGGAACACAAGCGGGTTTAGATTTTTGTAATAAACTTGCAGTTTTAAATAGAGGGAAATCTGACCAAAAATACCCTCTTTTTATTCTTTACAACAAATCAAATATTCCTAAAAGACCTGAAAATCTTAATAAATATTACAACGTTTTAAAAAGTTTAATTGCAGGGTGTAATTTGCTTAAAAAAAATAAATGTAAATTTATCGTAATGCCATGCAATACAGCGCATTATTGGTATGATGATTTACAAAAAAAAGTTAAAATTCCAATAATAAGTATGCCGAAAGAAGTTTATTTTCATACGAAGAAAACTTGTAAAAAAAATTCAAAAATTGGAATCCTTTGCACAGAAGCAACTTTAAAAACGGGTGTTTATAATAAATATTTTGATAAAAATTTCAAATTAGTAAGCCCAGATCAACTATTGCAAACTAAGTCTGTTAATAAAGCAATAAAATATGTCAAATTAGGAAAAGTTAAGGAGGCTGAAAAAGCAATAAAACCTGCAATTAATTATTTAATGAAAATTAAATGTAAAAAAATAATACTTGGATGTACTGAGTTGCCTATAGCTATATTTGCCTACAAATCTTTCAAAAAAATTAAAAAATCAAAAATTTTTATAGATCCCAATCTTTTACTAGCTAACGTTTCAATGAAAAAATATAAAAAATATTGATAAATTCATGAAATCAATAGAAAATAATTTTGATCATCCTGAGGTAAACGAACTTTTAAAAAAACATTTTATTGAGTTAAGATCTGTATCACCAAAAGGAAGCACGCATGTTTTGGATATACCAGGTTTAAAAGTTTCATCTATAAAGTTTTGGAGTCTGTGGGAAAACGAAAAACTTATTGGTTGTGGAGCATTAAAATTTTTGGATGAAAATCATGGTGAATTTAAATCGATAAGAATAGTAGATGAATTTAGAAAAAATGGATTTGGAATTAAAATTATCGATCATTTAATAAATGAAGCAAAGAAATTAAATATTAGAAAAATAAGCGTTGAGACAGGTTCAGGTAATTTTTTTTCACCTGCAAGAAAATTATTTGAAAGTTATGGATTTAAAACTTGTGAACCGTTTGCTCATTATAAAAAAGATCCAAATTCATGCTATTTTTCTATAGATATAGCAAAATAATGGTGCGGCCAGAGAGACTCGAACTCTCAATGGGAATCCCACTTGGCCCTCAACCAAGCCTGTCTACCAATTTCAGCATGGCCGCTTATGCGTCAGAATAATAGAATGACAATTATCTTTCAAGTTGATAGATTTTAGTTATGGAATTTACAAGTGAAATAAAAAAAGCAACAGCACCTATTTATAAAAAAATTTCTAGAGTATTGCCTGAGATAGAATGGTCTATTCATGCACCATATATCTACAAAATCAATCAATTAAAAAAAGAAAAAAACGCAGTTATACTTGCACATAACTACCAAACTCCAGAAATATACCATGGTGTTTCTGATTTTTCTGCAGACTCTCTTGCACTTGCTGTGGAAGCCGCAAAAACTAAAGCTGATATTATAATAATGTGCGGGGTTCATTTTATGGCGGAAACTGCAAAATTAATGAGTCCGGAAAAAAAGGTTTTTCTTCCAGATATGAAAGCTGGATGTTCGCTAGCGGCGTCTATAACTGGGCAAGATGTAAGAAATTTAAAAAAAAAATATCCAGGTGTTCCTGTGGTATCATATGTAAATACTTCTGCAGATGTTAAGGCTGAAACAGATGTGTGTTGCACCTCTGCAAATGCATTAAAAATTGTTAAATCTTTAAATGTTAAAAAAGTAATATTTTTACCAGATGATTATCTCGCAAAATATGTTGCTTCACAAACAGATGTGGAAATTATTTCTTGGAAAGGTACTTGTGAAGTACATGAACAGTTTAATGATGAAGAAATCAATCAGATAAGAAAAAGCAACCCGGGTATAAAAATAATTGCTCATCCAGAATGTCCTCCGGATGTAATCAGTGCTAGTGACTTTGCTGGATCAACCAGTGGAATGATTAAATATGTAAAAGATAACCAGCCAAAGAAAGTAATGATGGTAACTGAATGCTCCATGAGTGACAATGTCCAAGTAGATAACCCAAATGTTGAATTTATTAAGCCGTGTAATTTGTGTCCACACATGAAAAAAATTACTCTTCCAAAAGTTTTAGATTGTCTGGAAAATGAAACTAATGAAATAATTTTAAATCAAGAAACAATTGAAAAAGCAAGAAAATCAGTTGAGAGAATGGCCGAAATAGGAAGATAAAATTATTTTTTTTTGTTACCCAAAATAAGAATTTTTTCAAAAAAACAATATAAAAGAGTAAAAAAATATTTTGAACCTAGCTCTCTTATTCTAAAATTGCTTTTTCCTATCCTTTTATTATTCCATTCAATTGCAATTATTTTATAATTAAAATTTCTATAAATTATTTTTAATGGAATTTCTAAAAAAATATTGAAATGTTCGGAAACCAACGGGTATATGCTTAATAAAGTTTTTTTTTTATAAATTTTAAATGCGTTGGTAAAATCATTATAATCAGACCAAAAAAGTAATTTTACAAAATAATTAAAAATTCTATTCAAAACTAATTTTTTAACAGGATAATTATAAACTTTGGAGTCTTTTAAAAATCGAGAACCAAAAACTGCATCACATTCATTTTCTTTCATAAGTTTATAGTAAACTTGCAAATCATCAATTGAGTCAGATGAATCACACATCATTATTACAATTAATTCTCCTGATGATTTTGAAATACCAGTACGAATCGCTCCACCCAAACCTTTTTTTTTATCATTTTTAATAAAAAGAAATTTATCAAATCTATTAGAAAGTGTTTCAACCAAACTTTCAGTATTATCGTTGCTATAATCATTGATAAAAACTACTTCATAATTTTCAATTTTATTTCTTGTAGAAAAATTTATACAAAAATCTTCTATATTTTTTGCTTCATTAAAGTGTGGGACTATTATAGATAACTTCATAATGTTAGAGTATAATTCAAATATTTATATATGAAAATTGTCATTTTGGGTGGATGTGGATTTATCGGATCAAACATAGCAATTTTTTTGAAAAAAAAGTTAAAAAATGCGAAAATAACAAGTGTAGATAATTTTTCTAGAAAAGGTTCAAGGATAAATTACAAAAGATTAGTTAAAAACAAAATTAATAACATTAATAAAGATATCTCAAAAACGAATTCTCTAAAAAAATTGGGAAAAGTTAATATTTTTATTGATTGTTGTTCTGACCCAGCAATAGAAAACTCAAAAAAAAACATGGATGATGTAATAAAAAATAATTTTTTAACAACATTGAATACGCTAAATCATTCTTTAAAATACAATTCTTCTATAATATATTTGTCAACAAGTAGAGTTTATTCAATAAAAAAAATTAATAATTTTGTATCAAAAAATAAATACAAAAATAAATTTAATCTTAGAAAAGAGATTTCTGAAAATTTTAACACTTCAGACATTAGATCTATATATGGTCTCACAAAACTTTTTTCTGAAGAACTTATCAAAGAGTACTCATATTTATTTAATATTAGTTATATTATAAATAGATGTGGGGTTATTAGCGGACCTTGGCAATTTGGCAAACAAGAGCAAGGACTTTTTTCCTTTTGGATGAAAAATCATATACAAAAAAAAAAAATTAAATACATAGGATATGGTGGATATGGCAATCAAGTGCGTGATGTTCTGCATATTGATGATCTAAATGAGCTGATCTATCTTCAAATAAAAAAAATAAAAAAAATAAAGAATATCACTATAAATGTTGGGGGCGGTATAATGAATAAAATTTCACTAATAGGACTAACAAAGATATGTGAAGAAATAACAAAAAATATTTGCAAAAAAGAAAAAATAAAAGAAACATCAAATTATGACATACCTTATTATGTTAGTTGTATAAAAAAAGTAAAAAAAATTTACAGATGGAAACCCAAAAAAAATATCAATCAGATTATGAAGGATATTTATTTTTGGATGATAAAAAATAAAAAAATTTTAAAAGGTTTTTAAAAAAATGTCAGTAGCAATAATAACTGGTTCTAGTGGTTTAGTAGGTTCGGAATCTGTAAATTTCTTTGCAAAAAAAGGATTTAATGTTGTTGGTATAGACAATAACCTAAGAAAGGTTTTTTTTGGAAATGAAGGATCAACAGCCTGGGTAAAAAACAAACTAATTAAAAATAATAAAAATTTTAGAAATTTTAATATTGATATAAGAAATTACAATGGGTTAGAAAAAATATTTAAAAAATATTATAGAAATATATCAGTAATTATCCATTGCGCAGCACAGCCTTCTCATGATTATGGAAAAAACTTTCCATTAATAGACTTTAATGTAAATGCTACAGGAACGCTAAACCTTCTTGAACTAACAAAAAAATACTGTCCGAATTCACCGTTTATTTTTATGTCAACAAATAAAGTGTACGGAGACAATCCCAACAAATTAAAAATATTTGAAAAAAATAAAAGATGGGAATTAAAAAAAAATGATAAATATTACAAAGGAATAAATGAAAAATTTCCTATAGATAACTGTACTCATAGTTTTTTTGGTGTCTCAAAAGTTTATGCAGATTTAATTGTTCAAGAATATGGCAAAAATGTTGGGCTTAAAACAGTTTCGTTTAGAGGAGGATGTATTACTGGTCCAAATCATAGCGGTGCTAAGCTTCATGGATTTTTATCTTATTTAGTAAAGATAGCTTTATCAAAGAAAAAATATTCAATGATAGGCTACAAAGGAAAGCAGGTAAGAGACAATATACATAGCTATGATTTAGTAAATTGTTTTTGGGAATTTTATAAAAAACCAAAATATGGTGAAATTTATAATATTGGAGGAGGCAGATTTTCTAACTGTTCAATAATTGAAGCTCTTGAACTAGTTGAAAATATTTCAAAAATAAAAATTAAAAAAGAAGTTCTTAAAAAAAATAGAGTTGGCGACCATATATGGTATATTTCAAATATTGAAAAATTTAAAAAAGATTATCCTGCGTGGAAACAAAAATATAATACAAAAAAAATAATTACTGAATTAATTTATAACCAAAAATAAATATTAAGACCTTACTAAATGCAATCTTATAAAAAAAACAAAATTGTATTTCTCTATTTCTTATATATTCTTTTATCTTATATTTTATTTTTATTTTTCCAGTTAGAACAATTTCCTAATAAATATGTTTACACAGACTGGCTAATTAACTACGAAGGAGGTTTTGTTAGAAGAGGACTAATTGGTCAGGTAATTTATGAATTATCAAATTTTACAGATTTTAAAATTAAAAATCTTATATTATTTTTTCAGATTGGAGCTTATCTAATTTACACTCTATTTTTTGTTTATTTTTTTTCTAAAATAAAAATTAACTTCTTTTGGTTATTATTTATTTTTTCTTCTATCTCATTTTTATACCCAATTGGAGAATTGGAAGCGCTAGGTAGAAAGGATATATTTGTTTTATTACTCTTTTTAGCATTCACTTTAATAAGAGCTTCAAATTTAAACAGCCTTTTTTTTTACTTTTTCACGATCTTTAGTGTTTCATGTTTAATTCATGAAATAACTTTTTTTTATATTTATTATTATTTTTTAGTATTTTATTTTAAATATAATTTTTTTTTAAAAGAAAGAATTAATTTAAAGCACCTTTTTTTTACATTAATAATAATTTTTGCACTAATATTTTTAAATTTGTATGTGGGAGAATCTGCAAAATTATCTGAAATGATCAGTAGTTATAGTGAAAAAAATATTAAAATTAGTGTGGGAGATGGTGCAATTAGCTGGCTTTCTAAACCTGTCGAAAACCACTTTTTTAATGTTATAAATAAAATCTCTGCAATTGGAATATTAAGATATACTTTTATTTTCTTGATAAATTTACTTCCAATATTTTATTTTATTAGAATTAATGAAAATTTTGTTGAATTAAAAAACAATATAAAAAAAATAATTTTAATTATAGTATTATTTTCCCTTCCTATATATATTTTGGCTTTAGATTGGGGTAGAATTACATATTTAAATTATAATTTCTTAATTATTTTTTTAATTTTCCTTTTTAAAACAAAAATAATCGATAGCGATTATATAGAACGAAAATCAAAAAAAATTTCTAAAATTAAAAAAATAGTTGCTTTTTCTTCAATATGTTTAATTTTTTCTCCTAAAATACTTTTAACTGATGATCTTGGAACAATACCTTTGTATAAAGCTTTAACCAAGTTGCTAAAATTAGTTTATTATAATTTATAAAAAATATTATGATTAAAAATTTTTTATCTATAAAAATTATTAGAAGAATTGTAAGAAAAGCACTTGAAGAAGATATAGGACTCGATAGAGATATTACATCAAATTTATTAGCCAATAATATTAATAAAGAATTAAAATTAGTTTCTAACCAAAAAGGAATTATTGGTGGATTAGAATTTGCTAAACAAACATTTAAAATAATAGACAAAAAAATAAAATTTACTAAAAAAATAAAAGAAGGTTCTTATGTTAAAAAAGGTGATGTTATTGCTATAATCAAAGGTAATATAAAAAATATACTAACTGCTGAAAGAGTTTCCTTGAACTTTTTATCCCATATTTCCGGGGTAGCAACAAAAACAAATCAATTTGTTAGAAAAGCTGGAAAAAAATGTAAAATTTGCTGCACAAGAAAAACAATTCCAAATTTTAGAATTGTGCAGAAATATGGCGTAAAGTTGGGAGGTGGAACAAATCATAGATTTAGTTTAAGTGATGAATATTTTATAAAGGATAATCATATTGCTTACGAAAGTATTGATGATCTAATAATTAAGGCTAATAAATTTAAAAATAAAAAAATTATAACAGTTGAGGTTGATAATTTAAATCAACTAAAGAAAATTTTAGGAATGAATTTTAATAGAATTTTATTTGATAACTTTAACTTAAAAAACTTAAAAAAAGCAGTTAAGCTCTCTAAAAAATATTATCAAACTGAAGCATCGGGAAATGTTACTCTTAAAAATGTAAAAAAAATAGCTGCAACAGGTGTCAATAGAATCTCAATTGGTCAATTAACCCACAGCGTTACAGCTATTGATCTCAAGCTAGAAATTTAAAACATTGATGTTCTGTTAACATCCTGAAAATTTTCGGTTTCCGCTTTATAATGTTAGTTGTAATGTAAATGTTAAAGAGCAAAAGTTTTTTAAACCGAAAGTAGCAAGTTCAAATCCTGCCACCCGTCATTTTTTTAGCTGAGCTTGGGCTGCAGCTAATTTTGCAATAGGTACTCTGTATGGTGAACAAGAAACATAATCCAATCCTATTTTAGAACAAAAATCTATACTTTTTGGATCTCCGCCATGCTCTCCACATATTCCAAATTTAATTTTTTTATTCTGCCTTCTTCCCTTTTGTGTTGCAATTTCAATTAAATCTCCCACTCCCTCATCTATTGATACAAAAGGATCGATATCAAATATTTTATTTTCAATATAGTCATTTAAAAATTTTCCACTATCATCCCTGCTAATTCCAAATGTAGTTTGAGTTAAGTCGTTAGTTCCAAAGCTAAAAAATTCAGCATGTTTAGCAATATCTTGGGCTTTTATAGCTGCTCTAGGTAGCTCAATCATAGTTCCAACTAAAAATTTTATTTTAACCTTATTTTCATTTTCTACTTGGCTTGCAACCTTAATAACTAAATCTTTCATAATTTTTATTTCTGCTTCTGTAGAAACTAATGGAATCATTATTTCTGGTAAAATTGATTTGATTTTTTTATCCTTACATTCAATTAGAGCTTCAAAAATTGCTCTACATTGCATCTCATAAATTTCAGGGAAAGAAATTCCCAATCTACAACCCCTATGTCCAAGCATTGGATTGTGCTCGTGTAGTTCATTAATTCTTCCCTCTATTTCTTTGGTGGATAAATTTAGTGAATTAGCTACATCAGAAATTTCATTTTTGTTTCTTGGTAAAAATTCGTGTAATGGAGGATCTAGTAATCTAACAGTAACAGGAAGTCCATTCATTATTTCAAATATTTTGATAAAATCATTTTTTTGATATGGCAAAAGCTTTAATAAAGCTTTGTTTCTATCATCTTTCGATTTGGACAAAATCATTTCTCTTACTGACAAAATTCTCTCTTCATCAAAAAACATATGTTCTGTTCTACACAGTCCAATTCCCTCAGCCCCAAATTGTCTGGCGGTTTTGCTATCTAGCGGTGTTTCAGAATTTGTTCTAATTTTTAATTTTCTAAAGCTATCAGCCCAACCCATAACTTTGGAAAAGTCACCAGAAATTTCTGGTTTTACAGTTTTTACTTTACCTAAAATTATTCTACCAGTAGAGCCATCAATAGTAATTATATCTCCTTCTTTTATTTCATGCTGATTTGTTTTAAACAGCCTTTTTTCATAATCTACGTCTATCTCGCTAGAACCAGATACACATGGTCTGCCCATTCCTCTTGCAACAACTGCCGCATGGCTCGTCATTCCGCCTCTTGATGTAAGAATTCCTTTAGCAGCATGCATTCCATGAATATCTTCTGGAGAAGTTTCAATTCTAACTAAAATCGTATCTTGCATCATATTATTTAATCTTTCAGCTTCTTCAGATGTAAAAACGACTTTTCCACTTGCTGCTCCAGGAGATGCTGGCAAACCTTTAGCAATTACATTAATTTCACTTTCTTCATCTAATGTTGGATGCAAAAGAGAATCTAATGAATTAGGATTTATTCTTAATATTGCTTCTTTTTTTGAAATTAATTTTTCCTTAACCATATCTGCAGCTATTTTAATGGCTGACTTTGGAGTTCTTTTTCCAGATCTTGTTTGCAACATCCAAAGTTTATTATTTTCGACCGTAAATTCTACATCTTGCATATCTTTATAATGATTTTCTAAAGTTTTTAATATTTTCTTAAGTTGATTAAAAACTTTAGGCATGGATTCTTCCATGGATTTTTCCTTTGAAGATGTAATTTTTTTTGATTTTTTAGTTATATATTGTGGAGTTCTTGTGCCAGCAACAACGTCTTCTCCTTGAGCATTAATTAAATATTCACCATAAATTTCTTTACTTCCATCCGAAGGATTTCTTGTAAAAGCAACGCCGGTAGCGCAATCTTTACCCATATTTCCAAAGACCATTGATTGAACATTTACAGCTGTTCCCCAACTAGATGGGATTTGATTTAATCTTCTATAAATTTTTGCTCTATTGCTATCCCAAGACAAAAATACTGAACTAATTGCTCCAAATAGTTGATCAAAAACATTTTGGGGAAATTCTTTTTTTGTCTTAGTTTTAACTACTTCTTTAAAATCTTTTATTAATCCGTCCCAATCATACTCATCAAGATCTGTATCTAGTAAAACACCTTTTGTTAACTTGTAATTTTCTATTAATTCTTCAAAATTGTAATTTTCTACTCCCATAACAACATTGCTATACATTTGTATAAATCTTCTATAACTGTCCTTGGCAAATCTCATATTTGAGGTTTTTTTTGCTAGAGCTAAAACAGTTTTATCGTTTAATCCCAAATTAAGTATAGTATCCATCATTCCTGGCATTGATACTCGAGCCCCAGATCTAACAGAAACTAACAATGGATTTATTAAATTACCAAATTTTTTTCCTGATTGTTTTTCGATTATTTTTAATTCTTTTTTTATTTCTTTAAGTATTTTTTGATTTAATTTCTTATTATTGTTGTAAAAAATTTCACATACCTTTGTGGAAATTGTAAATCCTGGCGGAACCGGCAGTCCTAGTTTGCCCATTTCTGAAAGATTAGCTCCTTTTCCACCCAAAAAATATTTTGGGTGTTTAATTTTATTTAAATTTTTTGATTTAAAATTTAATATTAATTTATTCATTATAAACTCTCTATATTTGAAAAATTTAAATAACTATCATAAGTTTTGCATAACATTCTTAATAATTCTAGACGATTTTTTTTTATAGCCTTATCTTTATCATTAACCATAACATTATCAAAAAAATCGAAAATTATATTTTTTGATTCTGCTAAATTACTTAAAGATAGTTCAAAATTTTCATCTTTGCTTACACTAGTAAAATATTTTCTTAAATCATGTATTTTTTTATACAAATTTTTCTCATAATCATTCTTAAATAATCCAGGATCAATACTATTAGATAATTCAAATTCAGGATTTTTTAACTCATAATCTAAAATATTAGAAGCCCTTTTGTAACAAGAAATTACTGCTTGCCCTGTGTCTTTATTTATAAACTTGTTTAAAGTTATTGCTTTTTTATAAACCTTCATCATATTGTCAATCCCATAAGAACTGATCGCTGCTTCAATAATATCGTGCCTAATATCCTTTTCTTTCATATAATTTTTTAATCTTTCTATAAAAAAATTATTTAAATCATTATAAATTGTTTTGTTACTTAACTTAAAACCTTGTTCTAGATAAAGGTTGTATGAATAATTTATTAAATCTTTTAGTTTAAATTCTTTATTATTTTCAAGCAAAAGCCTTATAACACCCAAAGCTAAACGTCTTAATGCGAAAGGATCTTTTGAACTTGTTGGTTTTTGATCTATACCAAAAAAACCTACAAGGGTATCTATTTTATCTGTTAATGCTAAAGCTACACTAAAAAGTTTTTTTGGTGTTTTACTATCTGTTCCAATTGGTAAATAATGTTCTTTTACTGCAAGAGATATGTCTTTATCAAAGCCCTGAAATTCTGCAAAATATCCTCCTATTACTCCCTGAAGTTCAGGAAATTCCCCTACAATGTCTGATAGTAAATCTACTTTGCAAATAGTTGAAGATATTTCTACTTTGTCTTTACTAATTAACAACTCATCAGAAATCATTCCTCCAAGTTTTCTCATTCTTTGAACTTTGTCATAATAAGTGCCAAGTCCTTTAAAATAATTCATTGATTTAAGTTTTGAAACTTGTTTGACTAAATTATTTAACTTATTTTTTTCCCAAAAAAACTGAGCATCGCTTAATCTAGCATTTACAACTCTTTCGTTTCCAACTTTAATAAAACCTTTTTTATCTTTGTTATTAGCAACAACCAAAAAAATATTTGTAATATTTCCTTTTTTATCGAATGTATGAAAGTATTTTTGGTGAAACTGCATTGTGGTAATTAATATTTCTTTTGGTATTCTTAAAAAAATTTCATCAAATTTACACGAAATAATATTTGGTCTATTAACTAAATTAGTTACTTCGTCTAAAAGCTTTTCGTTTATTTCTGTGGAAAGATTTTTTTTATTAGATATTTTTAACAATTCAGATTTTATAAAATTTTTTCTCAAGTTATGATCAATAATTATTTGCGATTTTTTGAAATACTCCAAATATGATTTTAAATTTTTAAAAGCTTTTTTTTTATCTTCGAAATCTTTATCAATGATTGTAAAATTAGAACTTTCTAAATGATGATATTTAAAGTGTAAGCTTTTATTGTTAAAAGTGGCTAATACAGACTTTAGTGGTCTTGCCCAATAAAGTTTAAAATCTCCCCATTTCATTGATTTTTTCCATGAAATTTTATCTAAAATCAACGGGATATTTTGATTTAAAATATCAGAAACTTTGATTTTTTTTGCAGGTTTTTTTGCAAAATAAAAAGCTCCTTTTTCACTTTCTTTTTTATAAATATCTTTACTTTTCAGATTATTAGATTTTAAAAAACCATTTAAAGCTATTTCGGATGCATCAACTTTAGGTCCTCTTATTTCTTCTTCTTTTTGATGAATTTCAGAATTTATACCGTCAAAAAATATCAAAAGTCTATTAGGTGTAGAAAAAGAAATTTCTTTATTAAAATTAATATTTTTTTTTATAAAAAAGTCTTTGAAATTTTTTAAAAGATTATTTCTAGCACTTTTCTGTATATTAGCTGGAATCTCTTCGCTAAATAACTCTAAGAAAAATTCTGACATTTTTAAGACTGACTATTCAACCAAATTGATCCTACATTTTTTGTAAGTTCTCTTATCTTTGATATATATTCGGCTCGTTGTGCAACGCTTATAACGCCTCTTGCGTCCAAAATATTAAAAACATGACTAGCTTTCAAACATTGATCGTAAGCAGGTAAGGAAAGTTTTTTGTCTAATAAAGATTTTGTTTCATTTTCTAGCATTTCAAAAATTTTAAAAAGATATTCTGTATTTGCATATTCAAAATTATAAGCGGAAAATTCTTTTTCTGCTTGGTAAAAAACTTCTCGATACTTTATCCCTTCTGTGTTCCATTCTAAATCGAATACATTTTTTTTCTGTTGTGTAAACATACATATTCTTTCTAAGCCATAAGTTAACTCTACTGATACCGGATTACATTCTATTCCTGCCATTTGCTGAAAATATGTAAATTGTGTGATTTCCATTCCATCACACCATACTTCCCAGCCTAATCCTGCGGCACCTAACGTTGGGCTCTCCCAATCGTCTTCTACAAATCTAATGTCATGATCTAAATAATTAATTCCAACAGATTTTAAGCTATTTAAATATAGTTTCTTAATATTTTTTGGTGAAGGTTTTATTAATACTTGAAACTGGTAATAGTGTTGAAGACGATTTGGATTTTCTCCATATCTGCCGTCGGTGGGTCTTCTCGATGGTTGAACATAAGCAGTTTTCCAAGGCTTTGGCCCTAAAGATCTAAGTGTTGTTGCCGGATGAAAAGTTCCTGCTCCAACTTCCATATCATAAGGTTGCAAAATAATACATCCTTGTTTGCTCCAATATTTTTGTAGATTTAATATCGTATCCTGAAAAGTTTGAAATTTAACTTTTGCTATTCTTTTTATCTTTTTTGTTTTTTTTACTTTTTTTTTTTTAGAAACCATATCTTTGCCAAATAGATCTTTCTTCTAAAATACTTATTGCTTGATCTGCATGATTTTCTGATGATGATAATTTTTTTGCTAGCCAACCTTTTGTTTTTTCAAATTTTTTAATTATAACTTTTTCACCAAATTTTTCTCTTAAAATTTGGTTAGCATTTCCAATGCCATCAACAAGACCTAGTTCTTTGGCTTTTCTTCCAGACCAAAACTCACCTGAAAATAATTCAATACCACTATCTTTATTCAATTTTTTTCCCCTACTTTTTTCAACAACATCAATAAAATCTTTATGTAAATCTAATTGAATATTTTTTAATCTTTCAATGTCTTCTTGTTTTTCTTCCATAAAAGGGTCTAGAGTACTTTTGTTTTTTCCAGCTGTATAAACTCTTCTTTGGACACCGATTTTTTCAATTAAATTTTTAAAACCAAATGATGAATAGATAACACCTATTGAACCAACAATTGAACTTTGATTAGCATAAATTTCATCTCCAGCACAAGCAATTAAATACCCCCCTGAAGCTGCTACATCTTCGGTAAATACAATGACTTTTTTTTTATTTTTTTTAGCTTGGTACTTAATAAAATCATGAATTAAATGTGATTGAACTGGTGATCCTCCTGGAGAATTAATTGATATAGCTACTGCTACTGCTTTTTTAATTGAAAAAGCTTTTTTTAAAATATCTTCTTGCCCAGCAAAGTCTATTCCTTGTTTGAACTTTCCAACATTACCAATTACTCCACTTAATTTAACATGAGGAATTATTTTTTTTTTTTTGAAAAAAGAAAACATAGTTAATGCTTATAAAATTTTTGATTTAATATAAAGTCTCCTTATAGTTGAAGTTTGAGGTGCGTCAATTGATAAGTATAATATTCCCTTAATTATACTAATTTAAAGGTATGGGAACTGTTGTTCAGTTAAAAAATCGAATAAATAATTCATATTCAGAACTCAAAAATTCAGTTGAAGAAAAGCTAATTTTAGTTGAAGAAAAAATTAAATCAAAACTTTCTAGCAAAGTAGGATTGGTAGACGAAATGACAAAATACCATTTAAGAACTGGTGGTAAAAAATTAAGAGCTTTGCTAACGCTTGGTTCTGCAAAACTTTGTGGTTATTCAAAAGGTGGTAGAGATATTAATCTTGCTGCATGTGTAGAATTAATTCATGCCGCTACACTAATGCATGACGATGTAATAGATAGAGGAGAGATTAGAAGAGGAAAAAAAACCTTAAACATTATCTGGGGAAATCAATCATCAATATTAGTTGGAGACTATTTATTAAGCAGATGTTTTGAAATGATGGTTGAAGATGGAAATCTAGAAGTTTTAAAACTTCTTTCGTCAACTTCAGCAGAAATTTCACAAGGTGAAATTTTACAACTTCAACATAAAAGTGAAATTGATGTATTGGAAGAAACTTATTTAAAAATTATATCTGCAAAAACGGCATCATTATTTGCGGCAGCAACTAAAGTTGGTTCTATACTGGCAAATAAAGAAAATAAAATTAAAGAAGCTTTGGAGTTTTATGGAAAAAATCTTGGCTTAACTTTTCAAATAGCGGACGACACTTTAGATTATAATTCAGATTTAAAACTCTTTGGCAAAGAAATAGGCAACGACTTTTATGAAGGTAAAATAACTTTACCAATAATTTTACTTTATCAAAAAGCTAAATTAGATGAAAAAAAAGAACTAAAACAAATTTTTGATAAAAAAGAAAGGTCTGAAATTGAATTTAAAAAAGTTTTATCATTAATAAAAAAATATAATATTATTTCTGATTGTTATGAAAAAGCAAAATACTTTATTAATCTTGCATCTAATTCTTTAAGTATATTTGAAGAGTCTAAAGAAAAAACAATTTTTCAAAATTTAACCTCATTTAGTTTGGAAAGAACTTTTTAAGGACTTAGAAGAGATTTGTTCCATTTATCATCTTTTTCTTTTGAGTATTTTAATCTCTGATGAATTCTATTATTGCCTTCTAACCAAAACTCAATTTCATAAGGTATTAACTTCCAACCTGACCAGTGACTTGGCCTTGGAACTTTGTTTTGATCGGGATATTTTTTTTTATAATTTTCTATTGATTTATATAATTCATCTCTATTTTTTAAAACTGCGCTTTGCTTTGACGCCCATGCACCAATCCTACTATCATAAGATCTAGAATTGTAATAAATATCCGCTTCTTTATCTGATACGCTTAATATTTTTCCACTAACTCTTATTTGTCTTAGTAAGCTTTTCCAATAAAAGCACATGGATGCATTTGGATTAATTTTTAAATCATTACTTTTATTACTATTAAGATTTGTATAAAAAACAAATCCATTTTGATTGTAATCTTTTAACAATACTACTCTGACTGAAGGGAGTCCTTTTTTATCAACTGTTGCTAGCGCAAGTGCATTTGGATCGTTTATCTCCTTCTTTTTTGCCTCATTAAACCATTCGCTAAAGAGATCTATGGGATTTTCTAAATCCTTAAAGCAATAATCTAAGCCAAGAGAGTTTTTTTGATTCATAATTTCAACAAAATAACTTATATAATATATTTTATGTCATTTAATACTTTTGGAAAGCTATTTCGTTTCACTACATGGGGAGAATCTCATGGTCCGGCCATAGGATGTATAGTTGATGGTTGTCCTCCAAATATTGGACTAAAAGAAAAGGATATTCAAATTGACTTGAATAAAAGAAAACCTGGCCAATCAAAATTTACAACTCAAAGAAAAGAAGATGATAAAGTAGAAATATTATCTGGTGTGTTTGAAGGTAAAACAACTGGTACTCCTATTTCTCTTATAATTTACAATAAAGATGCTAGATCTAGAGATTATGAGACAATAAAAAATAAATTTAGACCAGGACATGCGGATTTTACTTACTTTAAAAAATATGGAATTAGAGATTATAGAGGTGGAGGCAGGCAATCTGCAAGAGAAACAGCTTCAAGAGTTGCCGCGGGGGCAATTGCAAGGAAAGTGTTGGAAAAAAAGTTGGGAAAAAAATTTAAAGTAATTGGTGCTGTAACTCAATTAGGAATTCTTGGTTGTGATATAAATAAATGGAACGACAACAATATAAGAAAAAATTCATTTTTTTGTCCTGATAAATCGATAGTTAAGCTTTGGGAAAAATACTTATTAAGTATAAGAAAATCTGGTTCTTCATGTGGAGCTGTTGTTGAGATAAGAGCAAGAGGTATACCCGGCGGATTAGGTGCACCGATATATTCTAAACTCGATATGGATATAGCTTCCGCAATGATGAGCATAAACGCAGTAAAAGGTGTAAATGTTGGGTCAGGAATGAATTCGGCTCTTTTAACTGGGGAAGAAAATTCAGATGAAATTTCACAAAAAGGAAAGAAAATAAAATTTAATTCTAATAATGCAGGTGGAATACTTGGTGGAATATCTACTGGTCAAGAAATAATAGTTTCTTTTGCAGTTAAACCAACTTCTTCTATTTTAAAAAGTAGAAAAACAATTGATAAGTTTGGAAAAAATACTTCTATTTCTGTAAAAGGTAGACATGACCCTTGCGTCGGAATTAGAGCGGTACCAGTTGGAGAAGCTATGTTAAATTGTGTTCTGCTCGATCACTACCTTTTAAATAAGGCACAGTGTGGAAGCTAATTATTGTTTTTGTTTTTGAAGAACAACATTTGAGTTAAGTAAATCCAGAACTTTATTTTCTATTGTCTGGCTATCCAATCCAGCAGATCTATACATTAATTCAGGTTTGTCTTGATCAATAAATTTATCAGGCAAAATCATTGATCTAAACTTCAATCCTTTGTCTAAAAGATTTTTTTCCGATAAAAATTTTGCAACATGTGATCCAAATCCTCCTATAGAACCTTCTTCAATTGTAATAATAGACTCGTGGTCAGTTGCCAGCTGCCAAATTAAATTTTCATCAAGTGGTTTAGCAAATCTAGCATCGGCTATAGTAACGTTAATACCTTTTTTCTTTAAACTATTTGATGCATTCAAACATTCGCTGAGTCTTGCTCCAAAATTTATTATTGCTAATTTTTTTCCTTCTTGAATAATTCTGCCTTTTCCAATTTCTAGTTTGTTGTCAATTGATGGTAAATCTATACCGATGCCCAAACCTCTTGGGTATCTGAAAGCAGAAGGTCGATCATCAATATCTACTGAGGTGCTTATCATTTTAACCAATTCAGACTCGTCGCTTGCAGCCATTACTACAAAATTTGGTAGAGTTGATAAATATGTTATATCAAAAGAACCGGCATGAGTAGGTCCATCTGCTCCAACCAATCCTGCTCTATCAATTGCAAATCTCACTGGAAGACTCTGTATAGCAACATCATGAACAACTTGATCGTATGCCCTTTGTAAAAAAAGTTGAATATATGGCTGCAAAAGGTTTAAATCCTTCTGTTGCTAATCCAGCAGCAAATGTAACTGCATGTTGTTCTGCAATACCAACATCAAACATTCTTTTTGGAAATTTTTGACCAAAAATATCCATGCCTGTTCCAGATGGCATTGCCGCAGTAATTCCAATTATTTTGCTATCTTTTTCAGCATGTTTGATTAATGTATTTGCAAAAACTTTAGTATAAGAAGGAATGTTAGATTTGGATTTTTCTTGAACGCCTGTTTTTATATTAAATTTTGATACTCCATGATATTTATCCAATGCGTTTTCTGCAAAAGAATAACCTTTTCCTTTTTTAGTTTTTATATGAATCATTATTGGACCTTCGTGATTAGATTCTTTAGCATTTTTTAAAACTGGTATTAAAGAATCTAAATCATGTCCATCAATTGGTCCTACATAATAAAAACCTAGTTTATTAAATAAAGTTCCTCCTGTAACTGCAGATCTTAAAAAATCTTCAGCTTCTCCAGCTTTCGCACTAAATCTTTTAGAAAATGCTGAAATTATCAGTTTTATAGTTTCTCTAAGACTAAAATACATTTTGCCTGAAAGTAACTTTGCAAGATATGCTCTCATTGCTCCAACGGGCTTTGCTATCGACATATCGTTATCGTTTAAAACAACAATCATTTTTGTTTTTGAAATCCCAGCATTATTCATTGCTTCATAAGCCATACCAGCACTAATCGCTCCATCGCCAATAACTGCAACTACATCATTAGATTTATTTGATAATTTATTTGCAACTGCTACGCCAAGTGCTGAAGAAATTGAAGTTGAACTATGAGCTGCACCAAATGGATCATATTCACTTTCGGTTCTTTTTGTAAAACCAGATAAACCTTTTCCTTGTCTAAGCGTTCTTATCTTTTCCTTTCTTCCAGTTATAATTTTATGTGGATAGCTTTGGTGTCCAACATCCCAAATTAACTTATCGTTGGGTGTATCAAATATATAATGTAATGCTACTGTTAATTCAACAACGCCTAATCCTGCACCTAAATGACCGCCAGTAATTGATACTGCTTCAATCATTTCTTTTCTAATTTCTTCTGAAAGAATTTTTAATTCATCTACAGATAATTTTTTAATATCTGATGGAAAATTTACATTATTTAAATATTGGTATTTATTCATTTATTTCTATTTAATATATAGTTTATTGTTTCGTTCAAATTTTTTGATCTCCAACCATACTTGCTTATTTTTTTTTGAATTTTTATTCTCAATTTTTTACTATATATAACAGTTTTTTTGTATCCTAGTAAACTGATAAGAGTAGCTTTACCAAACTTTTTATCTTTTTTTGTTTTTTTTCCTGCTTTTTTTGCATCTCCTCTATGATCAATCAAATCATCTGCTATTTGAAATAACAATCCTATATCATAACCAATTTTTTCAAATGTATTAATTTTTTTAATATCATTATTATTAATAATAGCTGGAACAGAACAACAATAAGCAAATAATTTTCCAGTTTTTTTTAATTGCATATCAACAATTTTTTTTAAAGGCACTTTTTGATTTTCAAAATCTAAATCTAAAAATTGACCTCCTGCTATTCCTGTGTGTCCTGAGTAACTTGATAATTTTGAAATTAATATATTTTTAGTTTTTTCTTTTAAATTCAGTTTTTTATTACTTAAAATCTCAAATGCTAGAGTAAGCAAGGAATTGCCTGCCAATACTGCTGTTGCTTCACCAAATTTTACATGTGTAGAAGGCTTTCCTCTTCTTACAAAATCATTATCCATACAAGGAAGATCATCATGAATTAATGAATATGCGTGTATGCATTCTACTGCAGCTCCAATAATTATTAACTTGCTATATTTGACATTAAATATTTTACCAACGTCAACTAAGATCTTGGATCTTATTTTTTTTCCTCCAGGAAAAAGCCCATAATTCATGGCAGATAGTAAACCTGAATATTTTTGTTTTTTTAAATATTTTTTTAAAAATAAATTTATATCTTTAACTACTTTATTAAGATCATTTAACATTTTTTTTCTTTTTTATACTTTTTACTTTGTCTTTAATATTTTGATTTATGTCTTTAGATTTTTTTTGAAATTTTTTTTCAATAATACTATTAAGTTTTATTAACTTTTGGTAATCTTCTAACGAGCTTCTTATATCTTTCTGTTTTTCTAGTTCCTCAATAATTTTATTTACTTCTTTTGTTAATTCTTCAAGGGATTTAGAATTATTATAATCTGGTAAATTTTTTTCTTTCATATATTAGTTAGTGATAATACATGAAACGCAATCATTCAAATATCAAAAAAGCTAAGAAATATCTTGATAATAATAATTGTATTGCGGTTCCTACCGAGACAGTTTATGGCCTAGCTGCAAATGCTTATTCAAAAAAAGCTACTAGTAAAATATTTAAATTAAAAAAAAGACCCAAAAAAAACCCACTAATTGTTCATTATTGTAATTTAAATATGCTAAAAAAAGATTGTGAATTAAATAATGACTTTTTTAAATTATACGAAAAACTTTGTCCGGGTCCAATTACTTTTGTTTTAAAGCTAAAAAAAGATAGTAAAATTTGTAAGAATGTAACTAATAATAAAAAAACTCTAGCCGTACGATTTCCTAATCATCCAATAACAAAAAAGCTTCTTACAATTATTAACTATCCGCTCGCGGCACCTAGTGCAAATATTTCTACAAAAATCAGCCCGGTATCTAAAGAAGATGTAATAGACGAATTTGGAAAAAAAATAAAATTTATTCTTGATGGAGGAAGATCGCATGTAGGTTTGGAATCAACAATAATAAATTTAATCGGAAGGCCAAAAGTACTTAGATTAGGAGGAATAGAAATAAGTAAAATAAACAAAATTCTCAGAACAAATCTTAAATTTAATAATAATTTAAAAAAAATTATTTCACCTGGGCAAGGAAAAATTCATTATTCTCCCGGAATTCCAATTAGATTGAACGTTAAAAAATCAAAAATAGATGAGGCATTTATATTAATTCAAAAAAGAAAAAAATCTGCTAAAAACTTTTATTATTTAAGTAAAAATAAAAATCTTAAGGAAGCTGCAAAAAATTTGTATAAAACTTTGAGAATGATTAGAAAAAAAAAATTTAAGAGTATATCTGTTGAAAAAATACCAAATAAAGGTTTTGGTCAAGCAATAAATGATAGATTGATAAGGGCATCAAAATTTTAATGGAAAATTTAGTAGAAATTAGAAATCTTAAAAAAAACTATGGATCAAAAGAAGCTGTGAAAGGTATTTCATTTAATATAAAAGAAAATGAAATCTTAGGGTTGCTTGGGCCAAATGGTTGTGGAAAAACAACAACTATAGGAATGATGCTTGGTTTGCTAAAACCTTCATATGGAGAGATATTAATAGATGGAAAAAAAATTGAGGAAAATAGAATAGAAACTCTTCAAAAAATAAATTTTATTTCACCTTATATTGAATTACCAAAAAAACTTACTGTAAAACAAAACTTAATTGTATACTGCAAATTATATAATGTTCCTAATATAAAAAATAGAATTGAGTACCTTGTTGAGAAATTAAGATTAGAGGATTTATTAAATAGAATAACAGGTGAGCTTTCTTCAGGACAGAAAAACAGAGCTAGTTTGGCCAAGGCTTTGATAAATAATCCGAGCGTTTTACTTTTGGATGAACCAACAGCTTCTCTTGATCCAGAAATTGGTGATTTTGTTAGAAGCTTTTTAGAAAATTATAAAAAAGAAAAAAAAATATCAATATTGTTGGCTTCACATAATATGAGCGAAGTAACAAGATTGTGTAAAACAGTGCTAATGATGAAAGATGGTAGTATTATTGATAAAGGCTATCCAGAAGAACTGATAAAAAAACATGGTAGAAAAAATTTAGAGGAAGTTTTTTTAAAACTTTCAAGAGATAAAAATGAATCTTATTAGAATTTATGGTCTTTTTTTAAGACACTTTTATTTAATTACAAGATCTTTTCCTAGAATTTTAGATTTAATTTACTGGCCATCAATTCAAATAACTTTATGGGGATTCATATCGAATTTTTTTGCATCACATAGCTCTTATTACAATAATGCAGTTGGTGTAATTTTATCATGTGCCATTCTTTACGATTTTTTATTTAGAACAAGCATTGGTTTTAACATGCTATTTTTAGAGGAAATTTGGAGTAGAAACTTTACAAATTTATTTATAGCTCCAATTAAAATTGGTGAAATAATTATCTCTTTAGTTTTTACAGCTTTAATCAGAGCTTTAATTGGCCTTGTTCCAGCAATTTTACTAACATCTCCACTTTTTGGAATATCTTTATTAGATCTCGGTGTGCATTTATTTTTTCTTTTTTTAAGTTTATATATTTTTGGAATTACACTTGGTATATTCGTTTCTGCGGGATTGTTAAGATTTGGACCTTCTTTTGAAAATATTGCTTGGTCGACTATGTTTTTGTTAGCGCCATTTGGTTGCATTTATTATCCCATAGAAATTTTGCCAGAATTTTTTCAAAAAATAGCTTATGCTCTTCCTCTTGTTTATATATTTGAAGAGACCAGAAGCATACTAATTGATAATTCAGTAAATTATCAAAATATTTTACAAGCTCTTTATCTTAATTTAATTTATTTAATTATTGCTATATCTTTGTTCTATTACTCTTTTAGTCAAGCACGTAAAAAAGGTACTTTAATTAATATTGGCGAGTAAATGGTGCGCCAGGAAGGACTTGAACCCTCAACCTCCTGATCCGAAGTCAGGCGCTCTATCCAATTGAGCTACAAGCGCATATAGTAGTAGTATTATAATTTATGAAAAATATCATTAACTTAATTGTTGCCTCCAAAGAAAATAGACAACGTATTGATACTTTTGTTTCAATAAAAGAAAGTGGATTAAGCAGAACTAGAGTAAAAAATTTAATAATTAAAAAAAAACTTAAATTAAATAATCTAATAGTAGAAAACCCTTCAAAAAAAATTTTTACTGGCGATATAATAACTCTTGAAATACCTGAGCCAGAAAAAGCCTCTCTGAAGCCATATAATTTCAAATTAGATATTTTATATGAAGATGATAGTTTGTTAGTGATAAATAAACCAGCCGGAATAATTATGCATCCCGGTGCTGGGAATTACGACAAAACAGTAGTTAATGCTCTAATAAATTATTGTAATAAAAACCTTTCAACTATAGGAGATGAGTTAAGACCTGGAATAGTACATCGAATTGATAAAGATACTTCAGGATTAGTTGTGATAGCAAAAAATAATTTAGCTCATGAAAATCTTTCGCTTCAATTCAATAAACATACAATAAAAAGAGTTTATCAGCTACTTGTTTGGGGAAAATTGAGACCTCAATCAGGAATAATAAAAACTTTAATAAAAAGAAGTTCAAAAAATAGGCAGTTAATGGAGGTTGGAACTGTTAAAGGAAAAAAAGCTGTAACAAATTATAAAACTTTAAAAGTCTTTGAAAGTGATAAAACACCTACTTTTAGTTTAGTTGAATGTGAGCTTGAAACTGGAAGAACACATCAAATAAGAGTTCATATGAGCTACAAAGGCAATAATATTCTGGGCGACAAAAAGTATAAAAAAAAATTCAAGAAATTTAAAAATATTAATCCAGAATTTGAAAAATTATTATTGGGTTTAGAAAGACAATTTTTGCATGCTAAAAGTATTGGATTTATCCATCCAACTAGTAAAAAACAAATTGAATTTTCTTCATTTTTGCCAAAAGAACTTGAAAATATATTAAAAATGCTTAGAAAGCTTAACAAATAAAGCATTGTAAAAATAAATTATTTTATTAAATAAATATCACTATGAGCTCTACAACAAATTATAAACTGCCAATACTGTCTAATGAAGGGGGTTTGTCGGCATATTTAGCTCAAATTAAAAAATTTCCTATGCTCGACGCTGAAGAAGAATATATGTTAGCAAAAAACTGGAAAACAACTGGTAATTTAAAGTCTGCAGAAAAATTAGTTACTAGCCATCTTAGATTAGTAGCTAAAATTGCTATGGGTTATAAAGGATATGGATTGCCAGTAAATGAAATGATTTCGGAAGGTAATGTTGGTTTGATGCAGGCTGTAAAAAAATTTGAACCAGAAAAAGGTTTTAGACTTGCCACTTATGCTATGTGGTGGATAAAAGCTTCTATTCAAGAATATATATTAAGATCATGGAGTTTAGTTAAGATTGGAACTACAACTGCTCAAAAAAAATTATTTTTTAATCTTAAAAAATTAAAAAATCAAATATCCCCTTCTTCGGAAGGTGATTTGAGAGATGAACATGTAACTGAAATCGCAAAAAAACTATCTGTAAGAGAAGATGAAGTTGTTTCAATGAATAGAAGACTTCATGGCAAAGAACATTCTTTAAACAGTCCAATCGGTGAAGATGGTGACGAATGGCAAGATTGGGTCGTAGATAAAGAAATGGATCAAGAACTAAAATTTGCTCAAAAAGAAGAAATGGACCAAAGAAAAGATTTGCTAAAAAACTCTATTAAAATACTTAATGAAAGAGAAAAAGAAATATTATACGCTAGAAGACTTAATGATGAACCTACAACCCTAGAAGATCTAAGCAAAAAATATAAAATTAGCAGGGAAAGAATTAGACAAATAGAAAATAAAGCTTTTGAGAAAGTTCAAAAACACATGCTTAATGCTGCAAGATCTAGAAATCTTCTTCCAGCAAATTAAGATCATAAATCAAAAGGATTTTCTAAAAGAATTGTATCTTCTCTTTCTGGACTTGTAGAAATACTTGAAATTTTTACTCCAACAAAATCTTCAATTGCGTATATATATTTTTTTGCATTTTCGGGTAGTTCATCAAAATTTTTTATTCCTTGCGTTGGAGATTTCCAACCTTTTAATATTTTATAAATTGGCTTAACTTTTAATTGATCCTCAACTGAGGAGGGAAGATAGTCAATCTTTTTTCCATCTAAGTCATACTGGGTGCAAATTTTAATTTCATCTAATTCATCTAAAACATCTAATTTTGTTAGAACAATTCCATTAATTCCTGAAATCTTAATTGATTGTCTAACCAATACTCCATCAAACCATCCACATCTTCTTTTTCTACTTGTAACAGTTCCAAATTCTTTTCCTTTAGTACCTATGTGTTCTCCAATAGAATCTTTTAATTCTGTTGGCAGTGGTCCTTCTCCTACTCTTGTAATATAAGATTTTGTTATTCCCAAAACATAATGAATTGTGTTTGGGCCACACCCACTACCTGTTGCAGCGTTTGAAGCAACAGTATTTGATGAAGTTACAAAAGGATAAGTTCCATGATCAACATCAAGCAAAACTCCTTGGGCACCTTCAAATAGAATTTTCTTTTTCTTCTTTTTTAATTCATCAATTTTTAACCAAACAGGTTTTGAAAATTTCAAAATTTCATTTCCTATTTTTATTAATTCCTTTTTTAAGTTATCTTTTTCATAGATTTTTTTTCCCAAGCCTTTTCTAATTGCATTGTGATGAAATAAAACTTTTTCTAGTCGTTGATCCAAATTGCTTTTAGATCTTAAATCCATTAATCTAATAGATCTTCTTCCAACTTTATCTTCATATGCTGGTCCTATTCCTCTTCTTGTAGTTCCTATTTTATCTTTCCCAGCAAAATCCTCTCTAATTTCATCCATTTCTCTATGGAACGGCAAAATTAAATTGACTGACTCTGAAATAATGAGGTTGTTTTCATTTACCTCTACACCTTTAGATCTAATTTCTTTAATCTCATCTAACAAAGCCCAGGGGTCTACTACAACACCATTGCCTATAATTGAAATTTTATTTTTTCTGACAATCCCTGAAGGAAGTAATCTTAATTTATATGTTGTTCCATCAATTACTAAAGTATGACCAGCATTATGTCCTCCTTGAAAACGAACTACTACGTCTGCTTGATCTGACAACCAGTCTACAATTTTTCCTTTACCTTCATCACCCCACTGCGTACCTACAACTACTACATTTCTCATTATCTAAATTTTTTTTTTATTACGACTGAGCTCAAATGGTTTATGGGACCATGACCTTTTCCATAATTCAGGTTTGATCCTATTGCACTGTTTACATACTTAGTTCCTAACTCACAAGATTTCTTTAGAGTTTTTCCACACGAAAAGTATGTTGCTATTGCACTTGATAAAGTGCAACCAGTTCCATGTGTATTAATAGTTGAAATTTTTTTATTCTTGAAAATTTTAATTCCTTTTTTATTTACAAGTATATCGCTAACAATTTTATTATTTAAATGACCGCCTTTGATCAAAACATTTTTAGCACCATAACTAAGCATTAAATTTGCAGCATTAATCATATCGCTGGTAGTTTTGATTTTAGTTTTGGTAAAAATTTCTGCTTCAGGAATGTTTGGAGTTATCAAAGAAACTTTTTTAACTAAATGTTTTTTTAAAAGCCCTATTGCTTTATTATCAATTAATCTTTGTCCACCTTTCGCTACCATTACTGGGTCTAAAATAATTTTTGAAACTTTAATTTTTGTTATTCCAGTTATGACTGATTTTATAACTTCTGAAGAATGTAACATTCCAATTTTGATTGCATCTGGCTTAATATCCTTACAGGTAAATACAATTTGATTTAATATTTCTTTTGCGTTTACAGATAAAATTGATTTTACGCCAGTAGTGTTTTGTGATGTTATAGCAGTAATCGCTGTCATAGCATATGAACCAAGAGCAGTAACAGTTTTGATGTCAGCTTGAATCCCTGCACCTCCAGAAGAATCCGAGCCAGCAATAATCAATATTTTAGATTTTGGTTTCAATTTATCTGATAGTTTTTTTTATTATGTTTATACATTTTTTATTTAATCTATTATAATTAGACTCTGCCATAATTCTTATCTTTGGTTCCGTTCCAGATTTTCTAACTAACAATCTGCCTTTTCCTCGAATTATTCTATTAGCTAATTCTATTGATCTTTTGCAGTTAATAGTATCTATGATGTTTTTATCTTGAACTTCAATATTTTCTAAAATTTGTGGCGTTTGTTTAAAAAACATTAAAATATTTGCTGGCTTTTTTTCCTTTTCTTAATGAAAATAAAATTTCTAAAGCAACTAAAAGACCATCTCCTGTAGTTGCAAATTTTCCTAAAATAATATGACCTGACTGCTCCCCACCTAAGTTAAATTTATTTTTTTTCATTTTTTCTTTTACGTATCGATCGCCAACATTGGATCTTAAAAATTTTATTTTTAATCTGTTAAAAAATTTTTCTAGTCCATAGTTTGACATTAAGGTTCCAATCACTCCACCTTTTAGAATTTTTTTATCTTTCCATCTTTTTGCTAATGCAGCTATAATTTGATCGCCATCAACTATTTTTCCTTTTTCATCACACATAATTACTCTATCAGCGTCTCCATCTAATGAAATTCCAATATTAGCTTTATGTTTTTTTACTGCTGTTTGTATTTTTTTTGGATAAGTAGATCCACATCTATAATTAATATTTAATCCATTTGGTTTAATCCCAATTGAAATAACTTTTGCTCCTAGTGTCCTAAATAAAGCAGGTCCTGACTTGTAGCCAGCACCATTCGCACAATCAATTACAATTTTCATGCCTTTTAAACTAAAATTTTTCGGAAAATTTCTACGTAATATTTTAATATATTCTTCATTTCCATTTTCTAATCTTTTTACTCTACCTAATATTTTAGGATCTGAAAGTTGAGTAGTGTTTTTTTGATCAATTAAAGTTTCAATTTTTTTTTCAAATTTATCAGAAAGTTTTAAACCATCGGGACCAAATAATTTTAAACCATTATCATAATAAGGATTGTGGGATGCAGTTATCATTATTCCCATATTTGCTTTCATGCTCTTTGTTAACATGGCAAGACCATTCGTAGGAAGAGGACCTAATGTAAAAACATTCATGCCTGCAGATGCCAGTCCTGAAACCAATGCTGGTTCTAAAGTATATCCTGAAAGTCTTGTATCTTTAGCTATGATTGCAATTTGCTTAGTTTTTTTTTGATTTTTAAAAAATGTACCTGCGGCTAGACCAAACTTAAAAAACATTTCCCCGTTGATATTTCCTTTATTAACTGTTCCTCTTATTCCATCAGTACCAAAATATTTTTTTTTCATTGTTTTTTTAATAATTGTTTAAATGTCTTAATGCTCTGAATAATCTCATTAACATCATGAACTCTTAAAATTTGAACGCCTTGCATAATTGCAAATAAAGATGATCCAATGGTTCCTCCTAATCTTTTATTGGAGTCATTTTTTCCAGAAATATCTTTAATAAATTTTTTTCTGGAAATGCCAAGTAATATAGGAAAGCCTAGACTATGGTAAATAGAAATTTTAGAAATTAACATAATATTATGTTTCAACTTTTTACCAAATCCAATTCCCGGATCTATAATAATATTGTTATGTCTTATGCCTTTTGAACGAATAAATTTTATACTCTCTTCAAAGTAATCATATATATCTAGTAATGCATTTTTGTACTTTGGTTTATTTTGCATAGTTGATGGATTGCCCTTAATGTGATTAATTATAAATGGAATTTTTTTTTTTTTAATTATTTCAATTGATTGATTGTCAAACTTTAAGCCTGAAATATCATTTATAAGTTTTACTCCCAAATTTATACCTTTTTTCATAACAAAAGCTTTTCGAGTATCCAAAGATATTGGTATATTTTTTTTTTTTAACTTTTTTAAAGTAGGTTCAATTCTTAACCACTCTTTTTCAAATGCAATTTCTTTAGACGTAGGTCGGGTTGACTCGCCTCCTATATCAATTATATCTGATCCATAATTAAATAAACTTACTGCACGTTTATAACCTAAATTTTTTTTATTATATTTGCCTCCATCAGAAAAACTATCGGGTGTTAAATTTAATACTCCCATGATATTTGGAAATTTTTTAAAGTTAAAATTTGAAAAGTTTTTTTTTCTTTTTACAATTATTTTAATATCTTTATTAATTTTTTTTTTTATTTTTATAGGTAGTTTTTTTATATCTTTTATGTGAATTATTTTACTACTTCCTCTTGAAAGAATTTCAATATGGTCAAATGAAATTTCATAATTTCCATTAAGAGGTAATGCTTTTTTACTTTTAATTAAATTTTTTGAATGATTGCCGTAATAAAAATTACACACTCTTGTGTAATATTTTTTCATTATAAATTAATGAACAATTTTTGGTTTTAATCCGATGGTTCCAAGTGCAGAGTCCTGGTTATCATCTTCGGTCTTTAAATCTTCTTTATTTGCAGGATAAATATTCTTATTTATTAAATTTTCAATTTCATCACCGGTTAAAGTTTCATAAGTTAATAAAGCTTTCGCAAGTTTATGTAGATCATCAATTTTTTCTTTAAGAATTTTTTTAGCTCTTTCATATCCTTTATCGACAATTTTTCTTATTTCTATATCTACTTTTTTTGCTGTTTCTTCAGACATATTTTGCTGTCTTGCTACTGACCTTCCAAGAAATACTTCTTCCTCATTTTCTCCATATGCAACGGGTCCCAATTCCTTGCTTAGTCCCGCTTTCATAACCATTGCCCTTGCTCTTTTTGTTGCTTGTTCAATATCACTAGATGCACCTGTTGTTACTTTTTCATCTCCAAAAATAATTTCTTCTGCTACTCTTCCTCCCATTGCTATAGCCATTTGAGCATGCAACTGCTCTCTTGTTTGAGATAATTCATCTCTTTCTGGAAGTTGCATTACCATTCCTAATGCTCTTCCTCTTGGAATTATTGTTGCTTTATGAATTGGGTAAGCTGCTTTTTCATTTATTGTTACAATGGCATGACCTGCTTCATGATATGCTGTTAATTTTTTTTCTTCCTCAGTCATAACCATAGATCTTCTTTCGGCTCCCATCATAACTTTATCTTTAGCTTCTTCAAACTCCATATGGGTTACTACTCTTTTATTTTTTCTTGCAGCTAATAAAGCAGCTTCATTAACTAAATTTGCTAAATCCGCACCTGAAAAACCTGGCGTTCCTCTTGCTACTGTTCTTAAGTTAATATCTGGAGTCATAGAAATTTTTTTAGCATGAACTTTAAGAATTTTTTCTCTACCAATAATGTCTGGAAGAGATACTACTACTTGCCTGTCAAACCTTCCGGGTCTTAATAGAGCTGGATCTAAAACATCTGGTCTATTTGTTGCTGCAATTATTATTACGCCTTCATTTGTATCAAATCCATCCATCTCCACTAGTAATTGATTTAAAGTCTGTTCTCTTTCGTCATTTCCGCCCCCAAGTCCTGCACCTCTACTTCTTCCAACTGCATCTATTTCATCTATAAAAATAATACATGGTGAATGTTTTTTTCCTTGTTCAAACATATCTCTAACTCTTGAAGCTCCCACACCAACAAACATTTCAACGAAATCAGATCCAGAAATTGTGAAGAATGGAACTCCTGCTTCTCCGGCTATCGCTCTCGCTAATAAAGTTTTTCCAGTGCCTGGTGGTCCAACTAACAAACAACCTCTTGGTATTTTTCCTCCAAGTCTACTAAACTTTTTTGGATCTTTTAAAAATTCTACAACTTCTTCTACTTCTTCTTTTGCTTCTTCAACACCTGCAACATCATTAAAAGTAACTTTGCCTTTTAATTCATTCATCATTTTTGCTTTTGAACGCCCAAAACCCATCGCTCCACCTTTTCCACCTTGCATTTGTCTCATAAAGAAAATCCAAACAGCAATTAATAACAACATTGGGAACCAAGATAAAAGAACTCCAAATAAGGAAGGCATTTTTTCTTCGATTGGTGCCGCAGAAATACTTACGCCTTTATCAGTAAGTTTTTCTATTAAGTTAGGATCGCTAGGTGAGTAGGTAGAAAATTTAGTTCCATTAGATAAAATTCCATAAATATTATTTCCTTGAATTTGAACTTCAACCACTCTTCCATTTTCAACTTCTGTTAAAAAATCGGAAAATATAATTGCATCTTTTTTATTTATTGAATTTTCTGGATTCTTAAACATATTGTAAAGCCCAATAGTTAAGAAAACTATTACTGCCCACATTGCTAAATTTTTCAAATTCATTAGATAAAGATAAGAGTTATTATTAATTAAACAAGTGTCAATTTAGCACAATTTTATAATTTATTCTTATTTTTCTCTAGTAATAAAGACAGTTTCATTAACTTTTTCAATAAAACAGCCTCCTAGAGTAATTTTTTTTAAATTTTTTGAATTAACTTTTATAATTAAATCTGAAATGCTTTTCCCTCTAGGAGAATAATATTTTTTGCTAATTTTTTTTAAAACTAAAGAAATACTCCTGAAAATAACCTCTTTAGATTCTCTAAAAAAATTCTGATTCAACAAATAGGTATTTTTGCTTTTTAAATATTTTGCATTATCTTTAATATTTTTTTTTACATAAAAATCTATTCCTTCGTTTGCAATTTTGAGATTATTTATAGTTAGGTTTAACTTATTTTTATTAAATCCTTCTTTTTTTAAATTGAAAATCAGCTTTCTAATTCTGCTCCTTTGAAAAAACAAATTTTCATTTGAAGGATCTTTAATGAAAAAGTTGAATACTAATTTTGAAATATAAATTAAATCATCTTTTTTAAATTTAATTAATGGTCTCAGAATAAAAAAGCGATCTTCTTCCTCAATTGGCTCACCAAAAGAGGCTAGTCCTCTTAACCCGCTACCTCTTAAAAGTCTTATAAAAAAGTTTTCATACAAGTCATCAATATGATGGCCTACTAAAAGATGTTTAATTTTATTTTTTTTGCTAGCCTTTTTTAAAAGATGATACCTTTCGTTTCTTGCAATGCCCTGAATATTAGAATTTGGTTTCTTTCCTTTCCATACTAGAATTTTGCATTTAATATCAAACTTTTTTAATAACGATACTAAATATTTTGCTTCTGTTGAGGATTCTTTTCTAAGTCTGTGATCAACTATAAAAAATTTTGAATCTAATTTATTTTTTAATAAATAACATTTTGTTAAAAATGCTAAAGTTAAACTATCTGGACCACCAGAAATAGCAACTCCGATTTTATCTTTTTTATTTATAAATTGATCTAAATGACTTTTAAAACCACTAAAAACTTTTTTTACTCTGTTATTTTTTAAATGCTTGAGAAGTGATTTATGTATTGTCTTTTTTGCATCCAAACTTTTTTTCTTCATATTTAGCTTTTTGAAGAACAGATTGATTTGCTTTTGGGTATTGATCTTTAACTCCAGAAATCATTAAACAACCTTGATCTTTTTCTCCTATCTGAACCAATGATACACCAAGTTTTAATAAATTTATAGGAGCCTTACCACTTTTTGGATATTTTTGATAACCTTCCAAATAAGCTTCTGCTGCATCTGTATAAAGCTGTCTAATCCTAAAAGTTTCAGCATACCAATATTGAGCGTTACCTGCTAAATTATGATCCGGATTTAAATTTACAAATTCTAAGAAAGCTCTTTCAGCAGTATTGTAATCTCCAACTTTCAAAAAACTTGATGCAAACTCATACTGTTTTTCAGGAGATACCTCTGGTAATATCTTTTCTTCTGATTGAATAATTTCTGAAACCACAGTAGTAGTTGTCTCTATAGATTGAGTTTGTTGAGTTGTCTCTTCAGTAGAAGTATCTTTATAAGATATAGAGCCTAGATCTTGAGGCTCTGATGAACCAGGTAAATTTTCGTTTTCAGTTTTTTTTGGTATAGAAACTAATTCTTTGTTTTCTGCAGCACTTAAGGAAGTTTCGTCCTCTAAATGTTGAAATCTTAATTGATTGTCGGCTTGAATTTTTGACAATCTATTTGAAAGTTTATCTAGTTTGAAATTTACCTCTTCAAACTTGTTGGTTAATTCATTAAACTGACTTTCTAAGTCTGAAAGTTTTAACAAATGACGAGTTAAAACATCTTCTGTGTTTTGATCAAGCCCCACACTGGTACTCGATGTAATTGAATCAGAACCAGAATAAACTGCTTTTTCAAGAGTTTTTAAATCATTTTGTATAATTTCTAATATTTCTATAATGTTTTCGTCTTCAGAATAAGAATTTTGAGAAAATGATAAAAATAATAAAGCAAATAAAACTAAAAATTTTCTTTTAAATTTAATCATTTCAAATATTTCTAACAATAATGATGGCAAAAAAAAGACCCTCGATGTTATTACATGAGGGTCTTTTTAGAATTAATAATGAATTTATTATTTAATTAGCCTTAACTGTAACTGATCTTCTATTCTTAGACCAAGCTAATGGGTTAGATCCTGAATCAACAGGTCTTTCTTTTCCATAACTAATTACTGAAATTCTACTTGCAGATATTCCATAAGTCATTAGGTAGTCTTTCGCTGCATTCGCTCTTCTTTCACCTAATGCCAAGTTGTATTCTCTAGTTCCACGTTCATCAGCATGTCCTTCGATTACAACGTTAACGTCTGAATTCTTTCTTAACCATGTTGCTTGTTTTCTAAGAGTGTCTCTTGATCTAGTTGTTAAAATTGACTCATTAGTTGCGAAGAAAACTCTGTCTGGAACACCAGATGCCAAGTATTCAACAGTGTCTGAACCTACATAAACGTCACCTTGTATTTGTCCACCTACTTCACTTACTTTTTTCGTTGCGCAAGCTGATAATATTAGGCACGCAGAGATTACTAAAAATGTATTTTTTAAAATTTTGCTCAAATTCATTAGTGCTCCTTAAAATTGAATAATGTACTTTTTCACAACTAAATAGATGTTTCAAGTTAAAAAATCAAGATAATTTAGGTATTAATTACTTAATAAAGACGACCAGGATGGGTCAGAAGCATCAGTTTTTGTGGGAACTAGCCTTTCATTGTAGCCAGTTAAGTCAATAGACCATAATTTTGCTGAAAATCCTTCTCCTTTATCGTCAGTTTTAGTTTCTCTATAAAAAATCAAAACTCTACCATTGGGTGACCAGGATGGTGCTTCTTGATAAAAATTTTCTGTTAAAAGTCTTTCCCCTGAACCATCGGTCCTCATGACTCCTATATAAAATTTTCCCTTATGCAATTTTGTAAATGCAATTAAATCACCTCTGGGCGACCAAACTGGAGTGCCATACAGTCCATTGCCAAAAGAAATTCTCTTGACATTTGATCCATCGCTTTTCATAACATAGATTTGTTGGTATTTGCTTCTATCCGAATTAAAAGCAATATACTTTCCATCTGGAGAATATGATGGCGAAGTATCAATTGAAGGATGATTTGTAATTCTTTCTACAACTCTGTTTTCTAAATCCATTGTATAAATATCTGAGTTTCCATCCATTGCAAAACTCATGATAATTTTTTTTCCGTCCGGTGAAAATCTCGGAGCAAATGTCATTCCTGGAAAGTCTCCAACAACTTCTTGCTCGCCTGTCTCTATATCTAACAAGTAAACTCTAGGCAAGTTTCTAAAATACGATAAATAAGTTACCATTTGATTTGTAGGGTTAAATCTTGGTGTTAAAACTAATTCATTTCCCAGAGTTAAATATTTTAAATTATGTCCATCTTGATCCATTATCGCTAGCTTTTTTATTCTTTGTGTTTTAGGACCTTCTTCTGAAACATAAATTATTCTAGTATCAAAATAACCTTTTTCTCCAGTTAATCTTTCATAAATTTTATCTGTTATTATATGTCCTACTCTTCTCCAATTTGATGGAACTGTAGTGAAAGCTAGTGCAAGCATTTCTTTTGCTGCTAAAACATCCCACAATCTAAATTCAACTCTTAATTTTTCATCAACAATTTCAACTTTTCCGGTTATTAGAGCTTGAGCTTTTATCAATGCCCAATCTTCAAATCTTGGTTTTAAATGGGCAATATCAGGTTTTTGTAAAAATGCATCTTTTTTAAGAGGATTGAAAAGCCCAGTTAATTTTAAATTATTTTCAACAACTAGAGATATTTCTGAACCAATATTTTTTTTTTCTAAGATTTTTTCAAATTCAGCTTGCGATTCCTTATTAGAAGATAATGGGGATACTGCTATTGGAAGAGGGTTTAAGTTTCCTCTTGTAATATCGACCTCAATTAAAGCGTAAGCTTTAAACTGAATGAATAACAGTACAATTAATATTCTTATTAAGTTCAAATAATTATCCTTCTAACATTTCTCTTGCATCAAAATTTAACTGCATATCCTTCCATCTCTCATAGCCTGTAGTTGGCACCCTTAATGGTTGACATAATCTTATTGCTCTTAAAGCACTTTCAGCTAACACTTTATAAAATCCTTGTCCAGGTTTATTCATTCTAGCATGGTCTAGTATTTCTGATTTTATTACTGTTCCATCAGGTTTTAATTTTAATTTTATACGAACTAACAAATTTTCATTATAAGGTAATCCCAAAGGAATACTCCAACATCCAAATATCTGTGCTTTTAATGCATCTTCTTCACTTAATGAAAGTCCCCCAAGCTCAACACTCTTATCTTGGGACTGTGTAATTTTATTCGTACTTTTTGTAGTTTCGGCTAAATCCTCCTTGGATTTGTCAATTAAAGCAGCAATATTATTTGGATCAAACAGTTCTTTTTTCTCAAATTCAGAAACTTGTTTAACTTCTGTTTCTATTTTTTCTGGATTTTGTTTTTTTTCCTCTATTTTTTTTATTTTTTCATTTTTTTCATCTGGCAAAGGAACAGCATCTGGTTTTTCTTTTTTTACTTTTTTTGGTGGCGCTTGTTCAGAAACAACTCTTTCCTCTTCTTTTTTTTTAACCTTTTCTATTATTTTCTTTGCTTTTGGTGCGTAAGGAACATTTGTTTTGTCAGTAATTTGAATCAACTCTATAGACACAATAGGTGGTAGATCAATCGGTTTTTTGGCCAAAAATGGTAAACTTAAAGTTGCTACAACAATTATAAGTAAATGAAATCCACTCGAAATAGCAATATTTCTATACACTAAATTATCTTTCCTTGTAGGGCTCAGAAATAAGAGCAACTTTAGTAAAACCTGAACCAGACAACATTCCCATTATTTCTAAAACCCTTCCATAATTAATTGTTTTATCTCCTCTTACGTAAATTCTTGTATCTGTTCTGTTTTTTGAAACAGCTAATATTTTTGCAATAATTTTTTCATAGTCTACCTTTGACTCTTGTATAAAAATTTCACCTTTTGCATTAATAGTTAAAGTTAAGGGTTCTTGTTCTTCTGGTAAAGAGTCCGCTGAACTTTCTGGCAAATCTACCTGAACTCCAACTGTTAATAATGGAGCAGTTACCATAAATATAATTAATAAAACTAACATTACATCGACAAATGGGGTTACATTAATTTCGCTCATTGGTTCTCTGGATGAACGTTTTAGTTTAAAAGCCATTTTAGATTATTGATAAAAGTCTTTTTGAAAAATTTTCTAATTTTTGAGAGTATTTTTTTGAATCGCTGTTAAATTTATTAAAAGCAACAACAGCAGGAATTGCTGCTAAAAGTCCTAATGCAGTTGCAAATAATGCTTCGGCAATTCCTGGGGCAACAATGGCTAGACTTGTATTTCTTGAAATCGCTATTGACTGAAAAGAATTCATTATTCCCCAAACAGTACCAAATAAACCTATGAAAGGAGCTGTTGATCCTACGGTAGCTAATAATGTATAATTTTTTTCAATCTTCTCCATTTGTTGTTCAATGTTAATTTCTAACATTCGAGACATCTTCTCATTAAGATTTGAGCTTCTGCGAGATTTTAACATTGCTTCCATTGAATTTCTAAATACATTAGCCATTGGGTCTTCAAAATTTGCTGGCAAATTATTATAAAAAGTTTCTGCTGACTTTGATTTCCAAAATTTATTTTCAAACTCTTCTGTGCTTTTATTTATTTTTTTAAACATTTTCATTTTTTCAAAAATAACAGCCCATGAATAAATTGAACTTGCAATCAAAATGACTATTACACTCTTTACTATAATGTCAGCCCTAATAAATAAGCTTATAATTGAAAAATCTGTATTGCTAGCTAGGCCAACTGCTTGCGTTGATATATCTGCTTCCATTAAGGATAGTTCACACTAAAATGTGTCATGAATTTGACTATTATTATTAAATAACTAGTCGCTAGATTGAAAGGTTTCATAGAAAAAACTAGCTAATAAGATGGCATCTGCTTTATTTGCATCTTTTTTCTTTGATAATTTTGAAGAAATATAAGGAAAAATTTGAATAGCTTTCGTTCTACTGGCATCCTTTTCTGCATTGATAAGGTTAAAGTATTTTTTCCACTTAGCAGGTCTTACAAAATATGTTGGCAGTTGCATAGCAGAACAAATTCCTTTTAATACTCCAAACGATTGACCAAAATTAAACATACTTGTGACACCTTGGCCTGGCATTGCTGAAACTTGCTCAATTACAACTTTTATATCCTCTTTTTTGTAATTTTTAATTCGCAAATAAATTTCATTGTATATTTGTGCGCCATTAACCTGTCTTTTATTTTTCTTCCCTTCGGCCATATTTGGCATTTCAACCAGGTCGAGGATTTTTCCATCCTGAAAGAAACAAATTGAACCTGAAATTCCTGGATCTATTCCTATAATAATCATAAATTATTAGTGAATTTTAAGTTAGTATAAACGCTCTGAACATCGTCATTATTTTCTAAAGCTTCTAAAAATTCTGTTGTTATTTCTACTTTGTCTTTTTTAACTTCAACATCATTTAATGGTTTCCATTCTATTTCTGTAGAAATAAAATTTTGAATTTTTGACTCAATTTTTTTTTTTACGTTATAAATTTCACTTTTTTCACATTGTATTTCATGAAAATCGTCATTCGATATACATTCCTTGGCTCCCGCTTCAATTGCAACTTCAAAAAGCTTATCGTCTGATATTTCTTTTCTATTGATTTTAATAACACCTAATTGATTAAAATTATGTGATGCAGAACCTTGAGTTCCTAGATTTCCTCCATATTTTTGAAAAATTGTCCTAATGCTTGAGGCCGTTCTATTTTTGTTGTTGGTTAAAGTTTCTACTATTACTGCTACATTGTCAGGTCCAAAACCTTCGTATCTCATATTTTCAAAATTTTCATCAGTGCTGTTTGATGATTTGTCTATAGCTCTTTCAATATTGTCTTTAGGCATGTTAGCAGATCTCGCTGCTTGAATTGCTGATCTTAATCTTGCATTCATATCAGGATCTTTGTCACCTAGTTTAGCAGCTACTGTAATTTCTCGGGAAAGTTTAGAAAAAAGATTTGATCTTAATTTATCAGCCCTACCTTTCTTATGCTTAATTCCTGCCCAATGAGAATGACCTGCCATATTTTTAATGTGAATTTTTTAAAACACCTCCGTATATGAATTGTTTTATATTTTTCGCAAGTCCAGTTTCTATATCGCATTGAATTATAGATCCACATAAACTTGCTTCTCCAATTGCTGGATAATGTTTTTGTGAGTTTTTTTTTAAAAATTTGTTTAAGGAATTATCTTTATTCATTCCAATAACTGAATTATAATCACCGCACATTCCAGCATCACTTTGATATGCTGTTCCATTTTTCAGAATCATTGTATCAGAAGTTGGAACATGAGTGTGAGTTCCAACAACTAAAGTAGCTTTACCGTCAAAAAAATGTCCCATGGCCATTTTTTCACTTGTAATTTCACCATGAAAATCGACAACTAAAATATCATAATCTTTTTTTAAACTTTTATTTAAAATAAATTTTTGCGCAGTCTCAAAAACATCATCACATTTTTTCATAAAAATATTTCCCATTAAATTAAGAACACCAACTCTTAATCCGTTTGTTGAGTTGTATACACCAAAACCTTTGCCTGGTGAAAATTGTGGCAAGTTTAAAGGTCTCAAAAGTCTTTTCTCTCTTTCAATGTGTGTGACTGTTTCTTTGTGATCCCAAACATGATTGCCAGTAGTTATAACGTCTACTCCACAATTAAATAAATTATTTGATATTTCTTCAGTAATACCAACTCCATCATTTGCTGCATTTTCACCATTTGCAATTACAAAATTAATTTTAGATTCATTTATAATGCTTGGCAGATGTTTTTTAACAGCATCACATCCAGAAACTCCAACTATGTCTCCCAAAAAAAGAATTTTCATTTTAAAATTTTTTTATTTGTAATTATATAATCTAACTTTTGATCGAGCTTAGAAACTGGAATTAAATATACTTCTTGAAAATCAAATGCTAAACCAATTGTGATAATATTTTTCTTTTTTTTTAATGATTCTATAAATCTATCATAGAAACCTGCTCCATAACCTAATCTATTTAGGTTTTTATCAAAAGCTACTAAAGGTACTAGCAACACATCTGGATATACAGTTTTGCCATTTGCTGGTTCTGGAATACCGTAATGATTAACAGAAAAAGCACTATCTAGGGAACATTCAATAAAATTCATTTTATAATTTTTTCTAATCGTTGGTAATGAAATTTTTATTTTTCTCTTTTCAAATTCTTTTAAAATTTCTAAATCATCAACTTCATGATTTACAGGATAATAGCCACCAATAATTTTCTTTTTTATTTTTGTTGTTTTTTTTAACAAACTATAAATTTTATTAAATTTAATTTTAATTTTTCCTTGATTTTTTATTTTTCTATTTTTTAGAATTTTGTTTCTAATTTTAAATTTCAACACAATTGGCTACTGTATTTGATTGTCTGAACTAGCTTTTTGAATAAAAGTTTCTATCTTTTCTGCAGCTTCTTCGATTATTTTTTCATAATCTTCTTTATTTTTTTCTATCGTTTCTTTAAAAGTTTCTTGGTTTGTTTTTAGAATATCAATTTCTTTTTCTTTATCGTCTCTATAATTATAAACCAAAGATCTTAATTCCTTAAACTTATTTGACAAATCATTAAGTTCTTTTTTTTTATCTTCAATTTTTTTTTTTGTCTCAAAATATTCATCCATTATTTTAATTGAAGTAATAAGTAATAACTTGTTTTCTCCAATACTGCCTAATTGAGATTTCAAACCAGCAAACCTATTATTTAGATGTTCTGAAAGTTCAATTAGATGATCTTCTTGTCCATCGTCACAAGAAAGAAGAAATTCTTTGCCATTAAAAGTAATATTTACATTTGCCATTTATCAATTTCCTCAAGCAGAGTATCTGTTTCTTGATTTAATTCATCTATTTTCTCCGAAAACTCAGATACCTTTGACTGTTCATTAATTCTTTTATTTTTATAATCTTTTAGCTCTTGTTTAATTTTTTCGTGATCTTGAATGAGTTCCTCGTATTTTTTTAGAATTTCTTTTTTTTCAATTTCTAATTGATTTTTTTGATATCCCAAATGCTGCAAATTCTCTTTAAGATTTGTATTTAAATTTAAATTAATTAATTTACTTAAAGCACTATTAAGTTTTTTTTCTTTTTCGATAGAAGTTTTCATATATATATACTTATAATATAAAATCGAATCTTCTTAGTCTAGATAGGATAATTTTTGAGTAAGCAAAATAGAGATTTAGCAAACGCAATTAGATTTTTATCAGTTGATGCTGTTGAAAAGGCCAACTCAGGTCATCCTGGCCTGCCTATGGGAATGGCAGATGTGGCAACTATACTATTTAAATACTACCTTAAGTTTAATCCAAAAAATCCTAGTTGGATAAATAGAGATAGATTCGTTTTGTCAGCAGGTCACGGATCAATGCTTCTTTACTCTCTGCTTTATTTGACCGGATATAAAAGCATCTCGTTAAACAATATAAAAAATTTTAGACAATTAAATTCTATTTGTGCAGGACATCCTGAATATGAATTTAATACTGGTATTGAAACTACTACTGGACCACTAGGTCAAGGAATAGCTAATGCAGTTGGATTTGCCTTAGCAGAAAAAATCTTAAAAAACAAATTTGGCAAAAATGTTATTAATCATAAAACTTACGTTCTGGCAGGAGATGGGTGTTTGATGGAAGGCATAAGTCATGAAGCTTTAAGCCTTGCAGGACATCTTAAACTTAATAATCTAATAATGTTATTTGATAATAATTCTATTTCAATTGATGGTCCGACAAGCCTTTCGGTTTCAGATAATTTTAAAAAAAGATTTAGTAGTTATGGATGGGACTTTATTGAAATTGATGGTCACAATGAAAAACAAATAATTAAAGCATTAAAAAAAGTTCAAAAAGCTAAGCTACCAACGGTAATTTCTTGCAAAACTACAATAGGATATGGATCGCCTAATAAATCTGGCACTGCCTCAGTACATGGAAGTCCTTTGGGGAAAGATGAAACAGCTTTAGTTAGAAAAAAATTAAACTGGAATTATGAACCATTTAAGATACCAGAAAAAATTTTATCAGAATGGAAAAAAATTGGAAAAAAAGGAATAAAACAAGAAATTAATTGGCAAAAGAAATATAAATCAAAAAAAAATATTTTAGAAAAAACTTTTTCAAATAATTTTAAAAAAATTTTTGAAAATGAAAAAAAAAACATAACAAAAGATTTCAAGCCAATGGCCACAAGAAAATCTTCAGAAAAGGTATTAAATTTTTTAGTTAAAAAAGTTGATGCTTTGATAGGAGGTTCTGCAGATTTATCTGGATCAAATAATACAAAAACAAAAAATCATAAAATAATTAAACCTGGAAACTTTAACGGTAACTATATTCATTACGGAGTGCGGGAACATGCAATGAGTGGAATTATGAATGGAATTGCTCTTCATAGTGGGCTAATACCATATGGAGGAACGTTTCTAATTTTTAGTGATTATTGTAAACCTTCAATAAGACTTTCTGCTTTGATGAAACAAAGAGTAATTTATGTAATGTCACATGATTCAATTGGTCTTGGCGAAGATGGTCCAACACATCAACCGGTAGAACAATTGTCTGGTTTAAGATCTATTCCCAATTTAAATGTTTTTAGACCTGCCGATACTACTGAAACTTTAGAGTGCTGGCAACTTGCTTTGGAAAGTTTAAAAACTCCGAGTGTTATAGCTTTAACACGACAAAAACTTAATCAAGTTAGGAAAGAGTTTTATAAAGAAAATAAGTGTCTAAAAGGAGCTTATGAATTATTTAGAAATAATAAAAAAATAAATTTAACAATATTCGCAAGTGGCTCAGAGATAAATTTAGCCTTGGAAGTTAGTCATAAATTAGCCACACAAAGTATTTATTCAAAGGTTATATCAGTACCGTGTTTAAATTTTTTTAACAAACAAACTAACGAATATAAGAAAAAAATTTTAAATGAAACAAAATATAAAGTCTCTATAGAAGCAGCTTCAACTGATTTTTGGAAAAGTTTTGTTGGAAATAATGGCTTGTGTTTTGGTATTGATAGTTTCGGTAAAAGCGCACCTTATAAAGATGCTTTTAAATATTTTGGTTTAACAAGTGACAGCATAGTAAAAAAAATAGAAAAAATGATTAAAAACTAAATATGACAGTAAAAATAGGAATAAATGGCCTTGGTAGAATTGGTAGAATGATTATTAGATCAATTTTAGAAAATAAAAATAAAAATATAGAACTAAAACACATAAATAATAGAACCGATTCAAAAAACAGTTGTCACTTATTAAAATATGATTCTATTCATGGAAACCTTGGCGCTGAAATAAGCTTTAATGAAAAAAATTTATTTATTAATAAAAAAAAAATCTCTTTTTCTAGAGAAACAGAATTAAACAATATAAATTGGAAAAAGTATGGAGTAGATATAGTTTTAGAATGTACTGGAAAAAATAATTCAAAAGAAAAATCTTTTCAACATATAAAAAATGGTGCAAAAAAAGTAATTGTTTCTGCTCCTTGTAAAAATGCCGATAAAACAATTGTATATGGTGTAAATCATAAGTTAATAAATAAAAATGACTTAATAATTTCAGCAGCTTCTTGCACCACAAATTGTCTTGCGCCAGTTGCGCATGTGCTGAATAAAGAATTTAAAATTGAAAAAGGTTTCATGACAACAATTCATTCATACACAAGTGACCAAAGACTTTTGGATAATTCACATAAAGATCAGAGAAGAGCTAGATCTGCAGCACAATCTATTGTGCCAACTTCAAC
>CACENJ010000003.1 GCA_902560855.1 uncultured Pelagibacteraceae bacterium | reverse complement strand
TGATCAAATCTTTTTTACACAAATTTTTCTTATCAATCCATCGGAAAATTTTTTATGCCAAATTCTAGTGAAGGACCAATAATTATTAATAGATTCATCAGAACAATAGTAATTAAATTGTTCAATTTTAACTTCATATTTATTAGTATTTTTTTTTATTTGTACAATTTCAAACAAAGCGTAAGAAAAAAGAACTACAGTTATTAAAATGTAGAACATTTTTATTTTTTTAATAAAATAATTAATATCAATATTTTTTAACAATATTGTAAAGTTGATTAAAATTACCAAAGATGAGTATAACAAATATGTTCCGGTAGGCCTTTTTGAAAAAATAATACATAAAATAAAAAATAAAATTATATTTATAATACATAAAATAAAAATTCTTTTTTTTTTAAATACAAAAGGTATTAAAATACAATTTGCAGTTAATAAAAAAAGTTCAAATCCATTTAAATAATATTTTGAAAAAAAATAAAAATTATCTTCAAGCATTTTTTTGGATAAAAAAATATTTTTAATTTCATTAACTTCAAAAGGATCAGTTTTAACCACAAACATAGTCATCCAACCAGGAAAATTTGCCAAAACTTTCAATGTAAAAAATGAAAATGGTTTTAATAAAATAAATAAAATTAATGTTATTAAGGAGCCTATAAACAAAAATAAAAGTATATCAAATGATCCTGTGATTTTTTTGAATTTAATTTTAGAAATATAAAAAATAGTAATCAAAAAAAATAAAAAAAACAAAGAAACAAATAATTTATTAAAAATTCCTTCGCTAAAAAAATATATTATTAAACAGACGGACACACAGAATAAAGAAATAAATAATTTTTTAAATAATGGATTTATCACTGTTATTTTTTGATCATTTGTTTCATTTATAAAATGGGTAAAAATTAAAAATAATGGAAATAAAAAAATAATTTGAACTTTTGCAATTATACTTAGAGTCAAGAAAAACCCTAATAAAACCAACGATAATTTTTGAAATTTTTCACTAATAATGAATTTTAAAAAAAACAATAAAGCCAATAAGAAAAATACTAAAGAAGGCAGTTCAGTTCTTATTTTTAATGCGCTGTCAGTAAATGATTCAGATAAAATTAAGAAACCAACTAGTAAAAAATTTATATTATTATTTTCAAAAAAAAGATCTAAAATCTTTTTTAAAGTTATTGATGCAATAAAAAAATAAATTATATTTAATAATCTACCAGCAACAAATAAATTTTGAAAATCAACTAAATTAAAGTTTAGGTCTTTTAAATCATCAAGATTGCTCACTTTTAATATTCCAAGAAAATCTAAAAATTGAAAATAAAAAGATAAGATAAATATTTGTGTATAACCCGGATGATCAAAAAATTCTGGTTTGAGCCCAGAATTAAGCAAAAGAGCATTATAAATTAAAGTTAAATCTTGGTCAGTATTTTTTGTCCAATGAAAAAAAATATTTTCTTTTAAAACAATTGTAGAACATATAATTATGAAAAAAAAATACCAAAAAATTTTATTGGATAATGACTTTTGCAACATAATAAATTAACTATTTTTTTTTATGAAATGATAATTTGATTGTTTGCTTTTTTTATTATAATTATCATATAATTCTAATTCAGCTTTAAGAATAAAATTATTTTTTTCAAGTGTATTAAAAACTTCATCATATTGTTTTTTAAAATCTTTATTTAACTCAACTAAAATTTCTTTCAAGTTTTTGTGTCCTAAAAAATTATCTGCACCCCTGATGATTAAATGTTCAATTCCATCTACATCAATTTTTATGTAATTTGGAATTTCTAATATATTTTCTTTGAGTAGATAACTTATCGATGTGCCAAATATTTTATATTTGTTTTGTATTTTTAAAGGTAAATTTTTTGAATAATCAAAATTTTCACCAAAAGTTGAATTCGAACTTCCTTCTTTAAATGACGATTCATTTAATTTAAGAAATTGATTTTTTTTATAAGTTAGGGCTGGTTGAAATATTTTTATTTTTTCAAATAGCTTATTTATACTTATATTTCTACTTAAGACTCTAAGATTTGATGTTGAAGGTTCAAAACTAGTTATATCAATATTGTTATGTTTTATTGCAGCGTATATAGAGTAAAGACCTATATTTGCCCCTATATCCCAAAAAATAATTTTTTTATCGTTATGAAATTTATTAATCCAATCTATAGTGCCAGACTCTTTAGTATATAAACTTTCAACTCTTAATAAGCATGCTCTGCTGGGAACATAAAAAGAAACATTATTTTTTTCTATTTTTTTGTTTATATATAGTTCACTTTGAATATTTGCATAAACTCTAACTAAAAAATCATTTTTACCAAAGATCAAAAATAATTTATTTATTAATTTAATTAATTTAAAGGAAGCAATTAGAAATATTTTATACATAATCAATGTTTTATTGTAGATTAATACTATAAACACTATAAACAAATGAAAAAAGAGGACTTAGAGCATTTAAAAGGCAAAGATATTAGCGAAGTAATTAGTTTTGCCGATAAACTTTTCGAAGAAGGAATAAAAGAGAAGGAAAAAGCACATTATATTTATAATCTATGTTTGGAAAAAATTCCAAATGCTTATTCCCATCCAAATGCAAAAGTTAGGGGGAAGGTTAGACAAAAAATTTGGAATGCTGAAAAACAATTTAATTGGAATAAAGATTTTTTTTCTCAGTCAGGACAAGATAAGTGTGTAAAAAATTTTTTTTTTAAAGATTTAAAAAAAGGTTTTTTTGTTGAAATAGGAGCATTTGACGGCATCAATGGAAGTAATTGTTTTTATTTTGAAAAATTTATGCAGTGGGAAGGAATAGCAATTGAGCCATCACCTATTTATTTTGAAAAATTAAAGAAAAATAGAAATTGTATTTGTATTAACAAAGCAATTAGCAACAGAGTTGAACAAAAAGAGTTTGTTGAGGTAACCAATGGATATACTCAGATGAGCGGCATAGTGTCGGAGGAATACCAAAAAACATTGGATATAATTAATAAAGATCCACGAACTAAATTAAATAAAATTAAATTAGAAACATCAACGATTAAAGAAATTATTAAAGAAAATAAAATTATTGATTATTTATCAATAGATGTCGAAGGTGAAGAAGAGAAAATTTTGGAGTCAATAGACTTTAATTATTTTAATATAAAGGTTTTATCAGTTGAAAATAATTATCCAGAACACAAAAATTATAATAACTTTTTAAAAGATAAGGGTCTTATTTATTTTGATAAGTTTGGAGTTGATGAAATTTACTATAATAAAAAATATTTTAATAAATTATAAATTAAAACAACTTAATTTATGCTATGATGTGCACCATGAAAAAATTTTTACCAATTTTTTTTATACTTTACCTGATCTTCTTTCTCCCATATTCTTTGACGATGGCAAATGAGGAAGCCCCATATGATGTTGTGCATAAAACTGATCTATATGAGATTAGACACTATTCAGATCGTTTGGTAGTTCAAGTAATCAATAATGCAAGCGACAATAATAGCTTTAGAAAACTTTTTAATTATATTTCAGGAGCTAATAATACTTCTGAAGAGATAAAAATGACAGTACCTGTGACACAAACAAAAAAAGATAATGAATATTTTATGCAGTTTTATCTTCCTTCAAAATTTACTAAAGAAACAACTCCTATTCCTTCCAATTCAGATATTAAAATTTCAACAATAAAAGAAGGATATTTTGCAGTGATAAAATACTCTGGAAGATCTTCTGATAAAAATTTTGTAAAATATAGTAAAATTCTTTATCAAAAAATTTTAGAAGATCAAATTTTAATAAATGGATCTGCAATTAAAGCAACTTACAATGGGCCTTTCACGCTTCCGCCTTTTAGACGTAATGAAGCAATGTTCAAAGTTGATTGGAAGAATTAAATTGTTTAAATAATTTTAATGAAAAAAATTTTAGGGATCATATTTCTGGGTTTGTTGTTAAGCACAAATGCTAATTCTGTAATTACTAATTTTAAAAAAGGAACATTTCATGAAGGTGATGTTTATTGGAAGCATAGAAAAATTACCTTACCTCCTGGTAAATGGGAAAGTGTCGAAAGGTGGGGCTGGAGTGAAGGATTTTGGGATGCCGGATCAGTTACTTTAGTTCAATATACAAATAATTATTTAACAGCAGCCTTTAGTTTTGGCGAAATTGATTTTAAGGGTAGGTATCAAGGTTACATCGCACCTCTAATTGATGAAATATTATATCATGATCCCCACGATGGCTGTTATGAAAGGAGCGAATATACTTTATTAAAACTTTATAAAAAAGGTAAAGTTCATAATTGTTTTATAGTAAGTCATAACGAAACATACAAAGAATTTTACCGTCCAGATGATTCAGAATCCAAAGTATATTCTGCTGTTTTAAGAAAATGGATTAAAGATAGAAATATGAAATTGCCAAAAATAATATTATGCACCGAAGGTGTATATTATGCTCCTGTAGTTAGAGATACTTACTATTCATGGAGTTATTGCATAGATCCCGAAACGTATGGAGCCAACAAAGGTAAATTTTTTACTGAAGAAACAAGCGAATACCATCCATCAAACATAAATAATTTTCCTGATAAAAAAAAATTTATGGATGACTGGATAGTAACTTCTGCAAAATTACATAAATCAATGGAAGTAAATTTAAAAGCCAAGGAGCTGCATAAGCTCGATTTTAGTGAATATAATATAGGACAAATAAATAAAAATAATAAAATTAGCTCCAGTTCTAACTTGGCAGAAGATATTAAAGCACTAAAACAACTTTATGATGAAGGTGTATTAACAAAAGAAGAATTTGAAAAAGCTAAAAAAAAGTTGTTAAACTAAAAATCATGAAAAAAGTTTTTTTTATTTTAATTATTAGTCTATTTTTAAGCACATATGCAAATTCAGGTCCAAGATCGTACTATGATGGAAAAGGTGAATTAATTTTATCAAAAGATGTGGTTAATTATTTTATAAAATATATAAAAAAAAATCTTGAAGGAAAAAAGGGAGATAAACCAGTAATTTTTTGGGTAACTGAAGATGGAAATAACGCATATTGGTGGACTACTGATGGAAACAGCTGTGAGAGAACCTGGGACAATGAAATTTATATTGTAAGTAGGCAGGGAATTGCGACTTTTGGTGTAGCTGATATGTGTAGAGGAAAACAGCACATCGAAAAATTCGGTGAAGAATGTGAAAGTTTTTTTGGTATGGAATGCAAAATTTTTGCTAAACAAAGAATTGCAACATGGCATAACGAGATAAATCCTGGAAGAGGTAAAGAGTCTAAATTTAATAGTAAATGGAGTGATGAACAAATTTTGTCAAAATTAAATGAACTCGGTTTTGGATTTAAAGAACCCGTTATTAAAAAAACAACTTCAAGTAAAACTGCAGAAAATGATGATTTGCTTGGACAACTAAAAACTTTAAAAGAATTATACGACTCTGGAGCTTTAACAAAAGAAGAATTTGAAAAAGCTAAGAAAAAAATTTTAAATTAGTAAGAATATGCAACATTTTTTTGTTCCTATAATTGGTTTGATTATATTCATACTTATCTTGATGCTGGTCTGAAAAAATGTGTAGGGGCGTTCTGTTGTTTTGGTTGTGTTTTTTAAGTTAAAATTAAAATTTATTAAAAATACTTCTATCAATTTTTTTTGAAAAAATTTCTTTTAAATCAGCTCTTATATAAAGTAGTTCCATAATAAATTGATCCTCAAAAAAAATATTGTGATTTAAATATTGATGAGCAGAATCATCTTTATATCTAACAACTTTTCCTAGAGAATTAAATATACCTACAAGTCTAAAATTTGGTAACAAAATTTTCTCAAAGTCATATATCTTTTCGTAATTCTTATAAAAATTTCCAAGGACAATCTCAGTTTCTATAATATCAATTTTTTTTGTATCAATCATTCTTTTAAAACCCTCAACAACTTGAGAATTATGTCCTTGGGTATCAATTTTTAAAATATCAATTTTTTGAATATTATTTTTTTCACAAAAACTATCGCCTGTTAATGTTTTAATAGAGATTTTTTCTTGTATAAAATCGTTAGGATTAATTCTTCTTCTAATTGAAGCATTTTTTGCTTTTTTAGAATTTGGATTTATTTCAATTAAAGATGAATTTGATGTTTTTTTTGTTATGAAAAATTCAGTACTACCGTTTTTATTAGATAATGCTAAATTAGAGGTTTTTGAATTTGAAAAATTATATTCTTTGATTTTTTCATATTGTAGTTTTTGAGGCTCAAAAGAATAAATTAGTGATTTATCAAATATTTTTTGAAATCTTAAAATACTTTCTCCTTCATGGGCACCGACATCAAAAATTATTGGATTATCCAGATTAAGATTACTGTAAATATCATCAACTGAAATAACTTTTGAATAATTAAAGATATCATGATTATTTTTAATTAGTAATTTACGAATTTGAAATAATATAAATTTTTTTATAATTAGAAATATCTTTTTAATCATTATTTTTAGTTTTAAAGGGGCGTTCTGTTGCCAGGTGCCCCGAAACCCCGTTACTTAATTAATAAATTAATTAAGCAGCAAGAGCAAATTTATCATTTGCAATTATAATTTAGCCCGTTACGGTGGAACAATCCCGAACGAAAGAAAGACTTTTAGACATCCGTCGATCCTAGTTCACCCCCCATAAGTTGAAATTGGTGGAGGTGGTGGGTACTGCCCCCACGTCCGCAATGCTTATTACGAAATTCGTTTATCGTCGTAGTTGGAAAACCAACAGGTTTAATATAAAACCTTAATTCAAAGATTCAATAATTAATAATGAAACTAACAAAAGAGCAAAATCAAGAGATAAAAGATCAGCAATCTCAAGCTAATAGCACCAAAAGAGTTACAGCTATAGAGCTCGAAAAAATACTATACGAGGCAATACCAGTTTTAGATCATGGCTTTATAAGAGTCGTTGATTATATGGGAGATGATACCTCTGTAGTTCAAGCCGCAAGAGTTTCTTATGGAAAAGGTACAAAAAAAGTTTCAACTGACTCAGGATTAATTAAATATCTAATGAGACACTGGCACAGCACACCTTTTGAAATGTGCGAAATTAAATATCATGTAAAGCTTCCTATATTTATTGCAAGACAGTGGATTAGACATAGAACAGCAAATGTAAATGAATATTCTGCAAGGTATTCAATATTAGATAAAGAATTTTACTTACCTGAACCTGGGCATTTGGCAGCGCAATCTCAAATTAATAGACAGGGAAGAGGAGATGTAATTAAAGGAGATCAGGCGAAACAAGTCCTAGATTTATTAAAAAATGATGCTGAGAGAACCTATAAAAATTATGAGCAAATGTTAAATCAACAGTATGACGGAACAGTAATAGATGATTCAAAAGTTGGTCTAGCTAGAGAACTTGCCAGAATGAATTTAACACTAAATACATATACTCAGTGGTATTGGAAAACTGATTTATTAAACTTAATGAATTTTTTAAGACTTAGAGCAGATCAGCATGCTCAATACGAAATAAGAGCTTATGCAGAAGCAATGCTGAATACTCTAAAAAAATGGGTCCCAATTACTTACGAAGCGTTTATGGATTACAGAGTAGGCGGAACAGAAGTTTCTGGAAAAGGAAAAGAAGTAATTGTTAAATTAATTAAAGGTAAAGATGTAAGCATTGAAGAATCAGGTTTGTCGAAAAGAGAGTGGAATGAATTAATGGATTCATTTAATTTAAAAGAAAAAAAAGTTTAATTATTTTTAGAAATGACTAACAAAATAAAACTACCTACAAATAAAAATTTTGGAATAGTTTTTTTTATTGTGTTTTTTATTATTGCCTTATGGCCATTATTTAATCAAAATGAAATAAGGCATTGGTCTTTAATTATTTCATTTATTTTTTTAATCTTAGCTTTAATAAATTCAAAGATTTTGACTCCTTTAAACATTGTTTGGTTTAAATTTGGGATTTTTTTAGGGAAGATAATTTCTCCTATTGTGATGGGCATAGTGTTTTTTTTAGTTATTACACCGACAGGTATTATTATGAAGTTGTTAAGAAAAGATTTATTGAATTTAAAAAAAAAAAATAATAATTCATATTGGATAAAGAAAGATAATTCTAATAATAGTATGAAAAGACAATTTTAAAATGAGTTTTTTAAAAGAATTTTGGGATTTTTTAAGAATCAGAAAAAAATATTGGCTATTACCAATATTGCTTGTTTTGTTACTTTTTGGTGGCTTGATTATTTTAAGCCAAGGGTCAGCAGTGGCACCATTTATTTATACTTTATTTTAATTTTAATTTTTGTGATTTCAATATTAGGAATATCAGCTTTTTATCACGATAGTGCGGCTGCAATTATTATAGATGGAAAAATTGTAGCAGCGGCACAAGAAGAAAGATTTACAAGAAAAAAACATGATTCTGGATATCCATTTAACGCAGTTGAATTTGTTTTAAAATTTGCAAAACTTAAACTTTCAGAAATAGACCATATAGTTTTCTTTGAAAAACCATTTTTAAAATTTGAAAGATTATTAGAAACTTACGTTGCTTATGCCCCAAGAGGTTTTATTCAATTTACAAAATCAATGCCAATTTGGTTAAGAGAAAAACTTTTTCAAAAAAAAATGCTTATAAATTTTTTAAACGAACATGAAAAAAATTTTAATAATGAAAAAAAAATATTATTTTCAGAGCATCATTTAAGTCATGCAGCAAGCGCTTTTTTTCCTTCGCCTTTTGAAGAAGCAATAATACTTACCGCAGATGGTGTTGGTGAGTGGGCGACAACTACTGTTGCTATAGGAAAAGGCAAAGATTTAGAAATAAAAAAAGAAATACATTTCCCCCATTCTCTTGGCCTTCTATATTCAGCTTTTACTTATTACATTGGATTTAAAGTAAATAGTGGTGAGTACAAATTAATGGGATTAGCTCCTTATGGCGAACCAAAGTATATAGATAAAATAGCAAATAATTTAATCGATATAAAAGATGATGGAAGTTTTAGATTAGATCAAAGTTTTTTTAATTATACAACTGGTCTCACAATGACTAGCAACAAATTTCATAATTTATTTGGTCAAAATCCTAGAGATCCAAATAATGAAAAAATAACACAATTTCATATGGATATAGCAGCTTCCATTCAGAAAGTTACTGAAGAAATAATGTTGAAATTATCAAAATCTTTAAAGGAAGAATATAAGATCAATAATTTATGTTTAGCTGGGGGTGTTGCTTTAAATTGTGTTGCTAATGGAAAAATTCTTAAAGAAAATATATTTAAAAATATTTGGATACAACCAGCTGCCGGTGACGCCGGAGGATCTTTAGGAGCCGCTTTAGCTTTTTGGCATTTGGAATTAAATAAAGATAGAAAAAGTCTTTCAAGCGACGCAATGCACGGATCCTACCTAGGTCCTGAATATTCCCAGTCGAATATTGAAAATGAATTAAAAAATTTAGGAGCAAAATTTAATGTTTTAAATGAGGAAGAATTAATTGATAAAACTGCTGAAAGTTTAGCAGAAGATAAAGCAATTGGTTGGTTTCAAGGTAGAATGGAATTTGGTCCCAGGGCATTAGGTGGAAGATCTATTTTGGGAAATCCTAAGTCAGAATCTATGCAAAAAAATCTTAATCTTAAAGTTAAATACAGAGAAAGTTTTAGACCATTTGCACCTTCAGTATTAAGAGAAGATTTGGAAGATTGGTTCGAACTAAGTTATGACAGCCCTTACATGTTGCTTGTTGCAGAAGTTAACTCAAAAATAAAAAAAAATATGTCAGAAGATCAAAAAAAACTTTTTGGAATAGATAAGCTAAATGTTAAAAGATCAGAAATTCCTGCAGTTACTCATGTTGATTATTCAGCAAGAATTCAAACTGTTCATAAGGAAACAAATATAAAATACTATAAATTAATAAAAAAATTTAAAGAAAAAACAAATTGCCCAGTTCTTGTAAACACATCTTTTAATGTTAGAGGAGAACCTATAGTAAATACCCCAAAAGAGGCATTTAATTGTTTTATGGGCAATGAAATGGAAGTTTTAGTTATTGGGAATTGTTTTCTCGAAAAAAAATATCAAGACCAATCATTAAAAAAAGACTACTCTAATCAATTTGAAAAAGATTAAGAATAAATAGATTTAATTTTTTTAGCTAAATTTACAAAAGTTTTTGATATTTGATGATCAGGGTTGCTTTCTACGATCGGTTTTCCAAGATCTCCTTGTTTTCCTACTTCAGGATTAATTGGTATTTCTCCTAAAAATTCTTTATTAAATTCATTCGCAGTTCTTTTGACTCCTCCTTCCCCAAATATTGGATATTTTTTTCCATCATCTCCAGTAAAATGACTCATATTATCAATTAAACCAATAATATTAATTCCAAGTTTATCAAACATTTTGATTCCTCTTTTTACATCTTGAAGAGCGAGTTCTTGCGGAGTTGAAACAATGATTACTCCATCCATTTTAATTTCTTGTGAGAATGTTAATTGTGTATCTCCTGTTCCTGGAGGCATATCAACAATAATAAAATCTAAATTATTCCACATAACTTTTTGAGTAAAAGTTTTAATCGCGCTAGTTACCATAGGACCGCGCCATATCATTGGAGTTTGTTCTTCAGTTAAAAATCCAATGGACATACATTGTATGTCGTATTTTATTATTGGAGTTAAGGTTTTGCCATCACTACTTGGCTTTTCATTTATTGAAAATAATTTAGGCAAAGATGGTCCATAAATATCAGCATCTAACAAACCTACTTTGCACCCAATTTTTTTTAATGCTAATGCAATATTTGAAGCAAAAGTTGATTTGCCAACCCCACCTTTTGCACTAGATATTGCAATGGTATATTTTGTTCCCTTGATTGGGTTTTTTTCAAAGGTTTTGCCACCCATTTTTTTTCTCATTGCGTCACTTAATACAGGTTTTTCCTTTGGCATAGCCCTATCTTAACTTGTTTTTCTTTATAAAGACATTATATACATTGTCATGGTTGATGATTTTAAAAGCAGAGGCGGTAGTCCATGGGGAGCTCCTCCAGGAGGAGGAGGAAATGGTTCAGGAAGAGGTCCAACTCCACCTGACATAGACGAAATTATAAGAAAAATACAAAGCACTATAAATAAATTTATGCCTGGTAGAGGGGCAAAAGGTGGCAAACCAATAATTTTAGCTTTAGTTATTTTGGCAGTGGTTTGGGTAGCGAGTGGATTATATAGAGTATTGCCAGATGAACAAGGAGTAGTATTAAGATTTGGAAAATTTGTTAAAACAACTCAACCAGGATTAAATTATCATTTTCCATACCCAATTGAATCAGTACTTACACCAAAAGTAACAAAAGTAAATAGAATGGATGTTGGTTTTAGATCTGGAGCAGATAGTGGTTTTTCTTCAGGCGGAGTTGCAGATGTTCCAGAAGAAAGTTTAATGCTAACTGGTGATGAAAATATTGTAAACATTGATTTTTCTGTTTTTTGGGTAATTAAAGATGCAGGATTTTTTTTATTTAAAATTCAAGACCCTCAAGGAACTGTTAAAGCAGCTGCGGAAACAGCAATGAGAGAAGTTATAGCAAGAAGCGATATTCAACCAATTTTAACAGAAGGTAGATCTAGAATAGAAATAGATACTCAAGAAATTATTCAAAATATTTTAGATGAATACAATAGTGGAATTCAGGTAACACAAGTACAAACCCAAAAAGCTGACCCGCCAGATCAAGTTATAGATGCGTTCAGAGATGTTCAAGCCGCAAGAGCAGATATGGAGAGATCTAAAAATGAAGCACAAGCTTATGCTAACGATGTAATACCAAGAGCACGTGGAGAGGCTGCAAAAATTTTGCAAGCTGCTGAAGCTTATAAGAAAGAAGTTGTTGCAAGAGCCGAAGGTGAAGCAAGTAGATTTTTAGCAATATATACTGAGTATGCAAAAGCAAAAGAAGTAACACAAGAAAGAATGTATTTAGAAACTATGGAAAAAGTTTTAGCAGATATAGACAAAGTAATTATAGACAAAAATGCAGGATCAGGAGTTGTTCCTTATCTGCCATTGCCAGAACTTAAGAAAAGGACAAATTAAATGAAAGCAGGAAGAATTTTATTACCAATCATTTTTGTTTTAGCTTTAACAGCTTTCTTTTCAATTTTTGTAGTAAAAGAAATTAATCAAGCAATCGTATTACAGTTTGGTGATCCAAAAAGAATTATTACAAAACCCGGTTTAAATTTTAAAATTCCGTTTATTCAGAATGTAGTTTTTTTAGATAAAAGAATTTTAAATTTAGATGCTCCACCAGAAGAAGTCATTGCTTCAGATCAAAAAAGATTAATAGTAGATGCTTTTGCAAGATTTCAAATTATTGATCCACTAAAATTTTATATTTCTGTTGGAAACGAAAGAGTTGCAAGATCAAGGTTGGCAACAATTATAAACTCAAGAATAAGAAGTGTTTTAGGAACACAGAGATTACAGACATTATTATCTGAAGACAGAACCAAACAAATGTCATTAATACAAGATGGTGTAAATAATGAAGCTGAAAAGTTTGGTATTAAAATAGTAGATGTGAGAATTAAAAGAGCAGATTTGCCTCAAGCTAACAGTGAAGCAATATATAGAAGAATGCAGACTGAAAGGGAAAGAGAAGCAAAAGAATTTAGAGCAAAAGGTGCAGAAATGGCAGTAACTATTACTTCTACTGCAGACAAAGAAGTGGCGGTAATACTAGCGGAAGCAAATAAAAATTCTGAAATTATGAAAGGTGAAGGAGATGGTCAAAGAAATAAAATTTTTGCCGAAGCTTTTGGTAGAGATCCTGAATTTTTTGCTTTTTACAGAGCAATGCAGGCTTATGAAAAAGCTTTAATTGGTGGCGACACATCTTTAGTTTTATCTCCAGACAGCGAATTCTTTAAATTTTTTGGAAATATAAAACCAAAATCAGATTAAATATAAATAGTTATGAAAGAGCTAATCATAGCTTTTGGCTTACTACTTTTTATAGAAGGTATTTTATATGCCTTATTTCCATCAAAAATGAAAAATATGTTAAAAAAAATTGATACTATGAATGAGACTCAATTAAGATTTGGTGGATTTATTTTTGCAATAATTGGTTTTATTGTTGTTTGGTATTTTAAAAAGTAATGAAAATTAGATCAAAAAAATTATTTATATATTTAATATTCTTTTATTTTTTCTTTAATATTGAAGGAAATAGCAAAGAAGTTCCAAGTTCTTTTGCAGATTTAGCTGAAAAGCTAATGCCTTCAGTTGTAAATATATCTACAACTCAAACAGTAGTTACCCAAGGAAATCCATTTCCTTTTGAATTTCCTCCGGGATCACCATTTGAAGATATGTTCAAAGAATTTGGAACTCCTAAAGAAAGAAAGGCAAGCGCATTAGGATCGGGTTTTATAATTGATGCAAAAGGTATAGTTGTAACAAACAATCATGTTATTTCAGGAGCTGAAGATATTTTAGTAAGAGTTGATGGAAATAGAGAATATACCGCAAAAGTTTTAGGGGCTGACCCATTATCTGATGTTGCTGTTCTTAAAATTCAATCTGAAGAAAAATTTACACCAGTTAAATTTGGCAATTCTGATAATGCTAGAATTGGTGACTGGGTTATTGCAATTGGAAATCCTTTTGGTTTAGGTGGCACAGTCACATCAGGAATAATTTCTGCAAGAAATAGAGATATTGGAATGAATAGATATGAAGACTTTATTCAAACAGATGCATCAATTAATGTTGGAAATTCGGGTGGACCACTTTTTGATATGAATGGCGATGTAATTGGAATCAATACAGCAATTTTAGGTCAGTCAGGATCAATCGGTATTGGTTTTGCAATTCCATCTAATAGTGCAAAAAAAGTTATTGATCAATTAATAGAATTTGGTGAAACAAAAAGAGGATGGCTTGGTGTCAGAATTCAAGTTGTCACAAAAGAAATCGCTGATGTAGAAAAACTGGATAAACCTCGAGGTGCGCTTGTTGCAAGCGTTGCTAGCAATAGCCCATCAGATAAAGCAGGAGTAAAAGCTGGAGATATAATTTTAGAATTTAATGGAGTTTTAATAAATGAAATGAAAGAGCTACCAAAAATTGTTGCCCAAACCAAAGTAGGTAAAATCGTTGAAGTTAAAATTTGGAGAAATGAAAAAGAAATAACAAAAAAAATAACATTAGGAAGATTGGAAACTTCAGAAGACTTTAAAATATCAAAAACAAAAGAAACAAAAGATAAAGAAGTTGATATTTTAAAAATTAGTGTAAGACAAATTACAAAAAAAGATATTGAATTAAGAGGTCTTGCTAAGAATACAAAAGGTTTAGTTATTACTGAAATAGCAAATGATAGCCCAATCAATTATTTAGAAGTAGGAAATATAATTATTGAAGCTCAAAAGAAAACAATCAAAACAGTTGGTGATCTAGAAATAGCTTTAAGTATTGCGCTTAAATCAAGTGAAAAAACTTTATTATTAGTAATTTACAACAATCAAAACCAAAGAAGATATATTGGTGTTAAATTGAATTAACAAATGGACATTAAGTCCAAAATAGTTCTGATCTACGGTCCTACTGCTTCGGGAAAATCAAATTTTGCAGTAAAATTAGCAAAAAAAATAAATGGAGAAATTATCAATTCTGATAGCATGCAAGTTTATAAACAATTTAATATATTAACTGCTCGCCCCAAAAAAAAAGAACAAAAAAATATTAAACATCATCTTTATGGCTTTCAAGATGTAAAAAAAAAATTTTCTACAGGAGATTGGTTAAAGCTTGTTGAAGCTAAAATTAAAGAAATACAAAAAATAAATAAAGTACCTATTTTAGTAGGAGGCACAGGCCTTTATTTTAAATCTCTTACTGACGGATTAGTAAAATTACCGAACATTCCTTTAAGTTTTAGAAATAAAATAAGACGTTTACAAAAGAAAATAGGACAATATAAATTTTATCAAAATCTGAAAAAAATTGACCCACAAATAATAAATCAAATTAATCCAAACGATGCACAAAGAAGCATAAGGGCTTATGAAATAAAAAAATTTACAGGAAAATCAATTGCTCAATGGTTTAAAAGAACAAAAATTCTGTTTGATCCAAGAAACTTTGAAAAAATATATATAGATTTTCCAAGAGAAGAATTAGTTTCTAGAATTAAAAAAAGAGTTGATCAAATGTTTAAAGAAGGGGCGGTCCTTGAAGTTAAAAAGTTTAATAAATTAAAAGTAAAAAAAGATAATAGTTCCAAGAAAGTCATTGGAATTGAAGAAATAAACAATTTATTAAATGGAAAGCTTAAGTTAACTGAAACAAAGGAAAGAATTTTTATAAAAACAAGGCAATATGCTAAAAGACAAACAACGTGGGCAAGAGGGCAAATGATGTCTTGGCAAAAAATTAAACCTAACAATTTAAGCATAACTTTAAAAAATCTAAAATAATTGAAGTCTTAAACTTGACCAATTAGCACAACTTCAGCTAGATTGGCTGAATGTCAAAATTGTATTCAGGAGCTGAAATTGTTTTTAAATGCCTAGAAGACCAAAAAGTAGAAATTGTTTTTGGTTATCCAGGCGGAGCTGTATTGCCAATTTATGATGAGTTAAAAAACTTTAAATTTATAAAACATATTTTGGTTCGTCATGAACAAGGAGCTGGACATGCTGCTGAAGGTTATGCAAGATCATCTGGAAAACCAGGAGTGCTTTTAGTTACATCAGGTCCAGGCGCAACAAATGCTGTAACTGCTTTAACAGATGCTTACATGGACTCAGTTCCTTTAGTTTGCATTTCAGGACAAGTCCCAACTCATTTAATCGGAACAGATGCTTTTCAAGAATGCGACACAACAGGAATAACTAGACCGTGTACAAAACATAACTGGCTAGTTAAAGATGTTAAAGATTTAGAAAAAACAATTCATAAAGCTTTTGAAGTTGCAACAACTGGAAGACCAGGTCCCGTACTAGTAGATATTCCAAAAGACGTTCAATTTCAAAAAACGAGCTATACAAAATTTAAAAAACAAAAAAAATCGAACGGCAAAATTAATAATCAATTTTCACAAAAAGATATTAATGAGTTAATAAAATTAATGAGTAAAGCAACTAAACCAATTTTTTACACTGGTGGCGGCGTTATAAACTCAGGACCAAAAGCAAGTGAACTTCTAAGAGAGCTGGTTAATATAACTGGTTTTCCAATAACATCAACATTGCAGGGTCTTGGATCTTATCCTGGTGAAGATGGTTTATTTTTGGGAATGCTTGGCATGCATGGATCTTACGAAGCAAACAATGCAATGCATGATTGCGATTTAATGATAAATATTGGTGCAAGATTTGATGATAGAATTACAGGTAAGATAGACGAATTTTCACCTAAATCAAAAAAGGTTCATATTGACATTGATCCATCTTCAATAAACAAAAATGTTAAAGTAGATTTACCAATCGTAGGAGATGTTGCTGAAGTTATTAATTCTACGATCAAAACTATAAAAAAAGTAAAACCTAATTTTGCAAAATCAAACAAACAAAAGATTTCTAAATGGTGGGAAAAAATTCAAAAATGGAGATCAGTCAATTCATTTAATTTTGTTAACAGCGAAGAAACTATAAAGCCTCAGTATGCCGTTCAAAGACTTTATGAATTAACTAAAAACAAAGACACTTATATAACTACCGAAGTAGGACAACATCAAATGTGGGCTGCACAACATTACAAATTTGACAAACCTAATCGTTGGATGACTTCTGGAGGCCTAGGCACAATGGGCTATGGACTGCCTGCTGCTGTAGGTGTTCAAGTTGCACATCCAAACAAACTTGTTATTGATATTGCTGGTGAAGCATCAGTACTAATGACAATGCAAGAAATGTCTACTGCAGTTCAATATAGTTTGCCAATTAAGATATTTATATTGAACAACGAATACATGGGAATGGTTAGACAGTGGCAAGAACTTCTTCATGATAAGAATTATTCTGAAAGTTACACCGCAGCTTTGCCAGATTTTGTTAAACTAGCCGAGGCCTATGGTTGCGTTGGTATAAGAGCAACAAAACCAGAAGAATTAGATGATAAAATTATTGAAATGATTAACACAGATAGACCAGTTATATTTGATTGTTTAGTTGATAAAGAAGAAAACTGCTTTCCTATGATTCCTTCTGGAAAACCACATAATCAAATGCTTTTAGGGCCAAATGATAAAAAAGAAAAAAAAATAACCGGGAAAGGAAAAACTTTAGTTTAATGGTTAGATCAAGATCAGCATATAGTGTGCCAGTTAAGCAGGGTAGATTTGATACTCATATAATTGTTGTATGGGTAGACAATGAAGCGGGAGTTTTGGCACGAGTTGTTGGATTATTTTCTGGACGTGGTTATAATATTGAATCACTAGCTGTTGCTGAAGTTGATCCTAAACTAAATATTTCAAGAATTACAATAGTGACTACTGGAACACCGCAAGTTATAGAACAAATAAAATTGCAATTAAAAAAACTTGTACCAGTTCACAAAGTTGCTGATTTTAAAAGAGAAGATAAAAAAGTAATTTTCAAAGAAATGGCTTTATTTAAGGTAGTTGGTGGTAACTCTAAAAAAGAAAAAGCTTTAAAAGCTTGTAAAAAGTATAACCCTGTTATATTGGACAAGACAAATAAATCATACGTGATACAAATAACTGCTTTAAGAAGAGAAATAGATAAAATGTCAAAAAATTTGAAAAAATTTGGCCTTGTAAGTGTATCTAGAACTGGCGCAGTTGCAATGACAAGAGGTTCAGAGATATTTAAATAATTTAATAGGAGATAGCTATGAAAATGTTTTATGAAAAAGATACAGATGTCAATTTAATTAAAGATAAAAAGATAGCAATTTTTGGTTATGGGAGCCAAGGTCATGCACACGCACTTAATTTAAAAGATAGTGGAGTAAAAGAAGTAGTAGTTGCTTTGAGAGATGGATCTTCAAGTAAAGCAAAAGCAGAATCTAAAGGATTAAAAGTTATGAACTTATCTGACGCTGCAGCATGGGCAGATGTAGTTATGGTTTTAACTCCTGATGAATTACAAGCTACAATTTATAAAAATCATATTGAACAAAGAGTTAAAGAAGGAACCTCAATAGCTTTTGCACACGGCTTAAATATTCATTATGATTTAATACAAGCCAGAAAAGATTTAGATGTATTTATGGTTGCACCTAAAGGACCTGGACATTTAGTTAGAAGTGAATTTGAGAAAGGCGGAGGTGTTCCGTGCTTATTTGCAGTTCATCAAAATGGTTCAGGCAAAGCAAGAGATCTTGCCATGTCATATGCTTCAGCTATTGGTGGTGGAAGATCTGGAATTATAGAGACAACATTTAAAGATGAAGTTGAAACGGATTTATTTGGAGAACAGACAGTATTATGTGGAGGGTTAGTTGAATTAATTAAAAATGGTTATGAAACTTTAGTTGAAGCTGGATATGACCCCGAGATGGCATATTTTGAAACTGTTCATGAAGTTAAATTAATTGTTGACTTAATATACGAGGGTGGAATTGCTAATATGAATTATTCAATTTCAAATACAGCTGAGTATGGTGAGTATGTTACAGGTCCAAAAATTATTAACAAAGAAGAAACAAAGAAGAGAATGAAAGAAGTTTTGGCCGATATACAATCAGGCAAGTTTACCAAACAATGGATGGATGAGTGCAAAAATGGTCAAAAAAATTTCTTGAAAACTAGAGAAAAACTAGCAGAGCATCCAGTTGAAAAAGTTGGAGCTGAACTTAGAGCATTGATGCCATGGATAGCTAAAAAGAAACTAATAGATAGCGACAAGAAATAGATTAAACTGTTAATTTTGGGTCAAAATATCTAAAATATTTTGCAATCTCCCCTAGAGATTGTATGATGTGTTTCTAAAAATTTACTTTAATGACTGATAAAAACAGAGTTTATATATTTGATACTACGATGCGTGATGGTGAGCAGTCACCAGGAGCATCAATGAGCTTGGAAGAAAAAATTCAAATTTCTAGAGTTTTTGACGAGTTAGGAATTGATATAATTGAAGCTGGTTTTCCAATAGCTTCCCCAGGAGATTTTGAAGCTGTAACTGAAATAAGCAAAATATTAAAAAAATCTATACCCGCAGGTTTATCAAGGCATTCTAAAAAAGATATTGATAGATGCTATGAAGCATTAAAACATTCTCCAAGATTTAGAATTCACACATTTATTTCCACTAGCCCTTTGCACATGAAACACAAATTAAACATGACAGCTGATCAAGTATTTGACTCAATAAAGGAACATGTGACTTATGCAAGAAACTATACAAATGATGTTGAATGGTCATGTGAAGATGGTACCAGAACTGATATGGATTTTATGTGTAAAACCGTTGAGCTCGCAATAAAATGTGGAGCAAGAACAATTAATATTCCAGATACAGTTGGATATACGGTACCTTCTGAGTTTACAAAAATTATTCAAACTTTGCTTAATAAAGTTCCAAATATTGATAAAGCAATATTATCAACACATTGCCATAACGACTTAGGGTTAGCTGTTGCAAACTCTCTTGCTGGAGTACAGGCAGGCGCCAGACAAATAGAATGTACAATAAATGGTATTGGCGAAAGAGCAGGAAATGCTGCGCTTGAAGAAGTAGTAATGGCCATGAGAACAAGAAATGACTTAATGCCATATTCCACAGGAATAAATACAAAATTGTTAAGCAAAGCTTCAAAAGTAGTTTCAAATGCAACAGGTTTTCCAGTTCAATTTAATAAAGCAATTGTTGGAAAAAATGCTTTCGCTCATGAAGCAGGAATTCATCAAGATGGAATGCTTAAAAATAGAGAAACTTATGAAATTATGACTCCAGAAAGTGTTGGAGTTAAGCAAAGCTCATTAGTTATGGGCAAACATTCTGGAAGACATGCGTTTAAAGATAAATTAACTAGCCTTGGATATGTAGATGTAACAGACGATATAATTGAAAATGCTTTTGGTAAATTTAAAATTTTAGCCGATAAAAAAAAACATATCTATGACGAAGATATTGTTGCGTTGGTCGATGACAGTTTAATAAAAGAAGATAACGTAATTACGCTTAAATCTTTAAAAGTATTTGCAGGAACAGGGGAACCACAAAGAGCAGAAATGACATTAGAAGTTTACGGAGAAATTAAAAAAACTTCCGAAACAGGAGATGGACCTGTAGATGCAATATTTAAAGGTGTTAAAAAACTTTATCCTCATGATGTTAATTTACAACTTTACCAAGTTCATGCCGTAACAGAAGGAACCGATGCACAAGCTACTGTGAGTGTTAGAATTGAAGAAGAAGGCAAAACTACGGTTGGCCAAGCAGCTGACACAGATACTTTAGTTGCTTCAGCAAATGCTTACATCAATGCATTAAATAAAATGATTATAAAAAGAAAAAGAAATTTTGCACCTGACGGTATTGAAATAAAACAAAAAGAATCTAAACAATTGAAAGGAATATAAAATGGGTATTTTAGGAGGTATATCAAAAATCTGGAGTCAAGATATGGCCATAGATTTAGGAACAGCAAATACTTTGGTTGTTCTAAAAGGTCAAGGAGTTGTATTAAATGAGCCATCAGTAGTTGCGGTAGTTGAAGAAAAAGGAAAAAAATCTGTCCTAGCTGTTGGAGATGAAGCAAAAACTATGCTGGGAAGAACTCCAGGAAACATAAGCGCCATTAGGCCTTTAAGAGATGGTGTAATCGCTGATTTTATAGTAACCGAGGAGATGATTAAACATTTTATAAAAAAAGTTCATAAAAGAAGTACTTTTGCAAATCCAAGAATTTTAATTTGTGTTCCGACAGGTTCTACACCCGTTGAGAGAAAAGCAATTCAAGACAGTGCGTTGGCCGCAGGTGCTAGAAGAGTCCAACTAATTGAAGAACCAATTGCAGCAGCAATAGGTGCTAACCTTCCAATTTCCGAAGCAACAGGATCCATGGTAGTTGATATCGGTGGCGGAACTACAGAAATAGCTGTCATGTCTCTAGGAGGAGTTGTTTACTCAAAGTCTTTAAGAATAGCCGGGGATGCAATGGATGATGCGTTAAAAAACTATATGAGAAAAGAATACAATTTATTAATTGGCGACAGCACAGCTGAAAAAATAAAAAAAGAAATTGGAACAGCTATTCCATCTAACAATAACACTTATCCTGTTAAAGGTAGAGATATTAGATCGGGAACTCCAAAAGAAGTCAATATAACCGAAGAGGATAGCTCTGAAGCACTTGCTGGAATATTGAGAGAAATGGTAAATGGAATTAAAGATGCTTTAGAGAATACTCCCCCAGAATTATCTGCCGACTTAGTAGATATGGGTCTAACCTTAACTGGTGGTGGAGCATTATTAAAAAACATTGATAAAAGATTTTCTAAGGAAACTGGGTTACCAGTTCATATTGCTGATGATCCTTTGGCTTGTGTTGCTATTGGAACTGGAAGAGCTTTAGAACAGGAAGAGACATTTAATACAATGTTGTCTGAGTACTAACTTGATTAATAATAGGAAAAGATGGAACCGAGTAGAGATGATTTTATAATAGCTATTCGTTCAGCTTTTTTAAAAAAAGGAACCAAACAAAGATTTTCATTAATTGCTTTATTAATTTTTTCAATTCTTTTAATTATTTTAGGAAAAATTAATTTTACACCAATAAATTACTTAAAAGTTGGAATTAATGAAATTTTATATCGTACTGCCTTTGTAACTTCTCTACCGGAAAAATATATCGGATATTCATTAAAGACAATAGAAGAACATATTAAAATTTATAAAGATTATTCCACAATTGAAGAAGAGTTAAAAGAAGTCAAATCTAAAAAATATAAGGCAGAATTTTTAGAAGCAGAAAATAAAAGATTAAAGAAAATTCTTGAAGATATTACTTATTCTTCAAAATCCACAATAGCAAAGGTTTTAATTGATAAACAAAGTCCATTTCTTAGATCGATAATAATTAACAAAGGAAGCAAAAATAAACTTAAAAAAGGTATGGCAGTACTAAGTGACAACTATTTAATAGGAAAAATAGTAGAAGTTAACTATACAACTTCAAGAGTTCTTCTATTGTCCGATTTAAATAGTAGAATTCCAGTATCAATAGAACCAGGAAGCATTCAGTCTATATTATCTGGAAATGGAAAAAATTCTGGGCTAATTCAATATACTAAAAATAATGATTTTATTAAAACGGATAGCGTAGTTTATACTTCAGGAACAGGTGGTTTGTTAAAGCCAGGAATACCCATCGGCAAAATTCTTAATAATGAAAATCAAAATAATGTAGATTTTTTTAGTGATTTTACACAATTAAGATATGTGCAAGTGTCATCTTATACAGAGGAAGAAAAGAAATAATGAGTGAATTTGTAAAAGGAAATGTAGTTAGCAAATTAATAAAATTAGCCCCAGCAGTGATTTTATTTATATCTGTATTAAATGAAATTGATTTAAATTATTTAGAAATCTTTTCGTTTAATTTTCCATTTATTTTGATTTTTTATTGGAGCCTTAGAAAAAGTGAGCTTTTAGGATATGGTTATATTTTTTTAGCTGGTATATTTAATGATGTAGTAACTGGATTTCCAATTGGCATAAGCAGCTTTAACTATTTATTGATATGTGGATTTGCTGCTTATCTTAGAACAATAACTTTAAGACCCAGCATGGTTAAAGACTGGTTTTTTTTCTTGTTTACAATTTTAGTGGTAAATTCTTTAAGCTATAGTGTTCTTAATATTTTTTTCTCTATAGATCTAAATTATAAAAATTTATTCTTTAATATTTTTTTTACTTTTATTTTTTATATTATTTTAGGAAATTTATTTTTATTATATCAAAACAAATATTTAAAAGAGTCCGATGATTAGTTCTGGTGGTGATAGTGGATTAGGAGGCAAACTTAATAAAATTAGCAGAAGAATGTTTATTCTTTCAACAGCTAAAGTTATTGTATTTGGTGGAATTGTAGCAAGATTGTTTTCTTTGCAAATTAATGAAAATAAAAAATATTTAACTCTATCTGATAAAAACAGATTAAGAGAATGGAGACTTCCTCCTGTAAGAGGAGATTTTTTAGATTACTTTGGAAAAGTTATTGCAGGAAATACAGAAGTTTATCAATTACATATTGTACCAGAAGAGGTTAATGATTTTAAAGCTCTCATGGTTAGACTTAAAGATATTCTTAATTTAAGTGAAAAAGAATACGTAAAGATAATAAGAAAGAAACAAAAACAAAAGCCATGGGAAACACTAATAATTTCTGAAAATTTATCATGGGAACAATTTTCTAAATTAAACTTATATCTTCATGAACTAGATGGCGCAAAACCCGTTTTGTCTATTTCAAGAAGCTATCCATACAAAGAAAATCTTACTCATGTTTTGGGATATGTATCTAGAGCAAGTGTTTCTGACTTAAATGAAAATGAAATAATAAAAAACAACCACGTTCCTGGACTCAGGGTAGGAAAAATAGGTTTAGAAAAAACATTTGAAAAAGATCTTATCGGAACTAACGGTGTCCAAAGATATGAGGTTAATGCATATGGAAAAAGAATAAATCAATTAGATCATGTGGATGGAGTAAAAGGAAAAAATATTAGATTAACCGTTGATGTTGAAGTTCAAAAATTAGCTAATGATCTTTTAAGAGATCGATCAGGATCAATTGTTGTAATGGATATATTTACAGGAGAAATAGTTGCTATGCATTCTTCTCCTTCTTTTGATCCAAATTTATTTTTTCATGGGATTAGCAATGAAAAGTGGAAAGAAATTAGAGAAAATCCTTTAAAACCACTTTTAAACAAAACAATATCAGGTCTTTACTCTCCAGGATCAACTTTAAAACCATTGGTCGCTCTATCTGCTTTAGAAAATGATGTGATTAGTCCAGATCTTATGATCGAATGTAGGGGGAAAATGGAACTTTACGGCCAAACATATCATTGTTGGAAAAAAGAAGGACATGGATACATGAAGCTTAGAAATGCAATTAAACAATCTTGTGATTCATATTTTTATGAAGCAGCAAGAAGATTGGGTGTAGATAGATTAAGTTTAACCGCAAAAAAATATGGTTTAGGAGAAAAGACAATGGAAGGCATTTTTTTAGATGAAAAAAAAGGCCTTGTACCTTCAACAAAATGGAAAAAAAATAATTTAGGAAGGGGTTGGGTTTTAGGGGAAACATTGATTACTGGTATTGGTCAAGGTTATATTCAAACAACACCTTTGCAATTATGTTTGATGACTGCTCAATTAGCAAATGGTGGGTTTAAAATTTATCCAAAAATTAATCTAAATGAAAGTAAAGATTCTTTAGAAATAATAAAAAATAAAATTTTAGAAAGAATTGATGAAAGAAAAGAAAGTCAATTAGGAATAATAGAAACTGGCAAAAAGTTTTTAAATTACAGAGTTGATGAATACAAACCATTATTTAGAAACCAAGAAAACGTAAAATTTGTTTTAGAAGCAATGTTTGGTTCTACAAATGAAATATATGGAACTTCTTATTCTTCAAGGTTTGATGATAAAAAATATCAATTTGCAGGAAAAACTGGAACTGCCCAAGTAAAAAAGATAACTGAAGAGCAAAGAGAGCTGGATTTAAAAACTAGCGAAATACCTTATGAGGATAGAGACCACGCACTTTACGTAGCTTATGGCCCTTATGCAAATCCTAGATATGCAGTCAGTATTATAGTTGAACATGGAGGATCAGGAAGTGTTACTGCAGCTCCTATGGCAAAAAAAATATTTAAATTAGTTATAGATAGACACGATTTAAGAGAAAAAAATAGATTAGGAAAATTTATAAATACTTAAAATGCTTAGACAAAGGATATATTCAGATCAATTAACTTTTTTCCAAAAAGTTAGGAGTTTTGACATAACATTAATAATATCTATTTTAGCTCTTGGAATAATTGGTGTTATTGCAATGTATTCTTCTGATGGCGGACAATTTTCATATTATACGGTAGGTCATATGATTAGATTCGGAGTCTTTTTCTTATTAATGTTAATCCTTTCCTTTGTAAAAATTAATTTTTGGCATGCTTTGGGTTATTTTTTTTATGTAGTAGTAGTTTTATTATTAATTTATGCTTCTTTTTATGGAATAACCGTATCTGGTTCTCAAAGATGGATTAACTTATACATCATAAACTTACAACCTTCAGAGTTAATGAAGATTGCAGTTATAATTTGTTTTGCAAAATATTATCATCGCATGCAACTTAGCAACGTAAATAAATTTAAAAACTTATTAAGTCCAATAATTATTTTAGTTATTCCAATACTTTTAGTTTTAAGCCAACCCGATCTTGGGACTTCCATATTAATAGCTTTAAGCGGACTTGTTGTTATATGGTTATCTGGTGTTAATATTAAATATTTTATTTATTCAGGTTTAGTTTTTATTGTTTCTGCACCATTTGTTATATCTTTTTTAAAACCATATCAAAAATTGAGAATATTAACTTTTTTTGATCCCGAGAGGGACCCTTTAGGATCTGGGTATCAAATAATTCAATCAAAAATTGCAGTTGGTTCCGGGGGAATGTGGGGGAAAGGATTTTTAAAAGGTACACAAAGTTACTTAGAGTTTCTACCAGAAAAACATACTGACTTTATTTTTACATTGTTCTCAGAGGAATTTGGTTTTATAGGATCGATAGCTTTATTAATAATTTATTCAATAATGATTTATAGAATAATTGCAATAGGATCTATTGCTAGAAGTTTTTTTGCTAAATTGTATTGTTATGGTTTTGGTTCGGCAATTTTTATTTATATTGTTGTGAATATGTGCATGGTATTAGGATTGGTGCCAATAGTTGGCTCTCCTTTGCCAATTATGTCTTATGGTGGTTCTTCAATGTTGGCTACAATGATAGGTTTAAGCATTGTTATGAGTTCAAAAATATATAGTCGACAACTAATTTCCTAATGTCAAAAAATTTAAAAATAGGAATTATAGGAGCAGGAATTCAAGGAGTATGTAGTGCACTATTTCTTCAAAAAAAAAATTTTGATGTAACTTTAATTGACAGAGAAGAACCTGGAAATTTATCAGCATCATATGGTAATGCAGGGCATTTTTCACCTTATGCTTCTATTCCTTTAAACAGACCTGATATATTGACAGATGTACCAGCAATGCTTTTAAGTTCTTCTGGACCTTTAGCTTTAAAGTGGAACTATGTTCCAAAAATGATTCCCTGGTTTTTAAAATTTTTGAAAAGTTGCAGTACAAAAAATATGATGCACACTGCAAAATATATGCATCAAATATTAGATTCTGCCTTGCCAGCATATGATGAATTATTTGAAGAAATTGATTTGTCTGGACTAGTAGAAAATAAAGGCATTATGTACATTTGGAATGATCAAAATTTAAAAAGCAGGGAGTTAGAAATTAATATTAGAAATGAAATAGGGGCTGAACAGCAGCTTTTAAATAAAAAAGAAATTCATGATTTGGAACCAAATATAAAAAAGATTTATCATGCAGGAGTTTTTTATAAAAAAGCTAGACACGCAAGAAACCCTGGGAAAATTTGGCTAAAATTATATAAATTATTTTTATCCAAAGGTGGAAATTTTAAAAAAAACAATGTTGAAGGTGTTAGTTTTTCAGAAGAAAAACCAATAATTAAAACAACTGATAATTCATATGATTTTGATAAAATTTTAATTACATGTGGCGCTTTTTCTAAAAAATTAACAGATCAAATGGGAGAAAAAATTCCTCTGGAAACTGAAAGAGGGTATCATATTCACTTTAAAAATTGCGATCATTTAATTTCGCGTCCAGTTGTATTTCAAAATAGGGGTTTTGGAATGACGCCCATGGAGCAAGGACTAAGAGTAGTGGGAACTGTAGAATTTGGAGGATTAAAAAATAAATTAAGCAAAAGCAGAATAAAAAATTTAGTTAATAATGCTAAATTTTTGTTAGATGGTTTGCCAGAACATGAAGATGAATGGTTAGGATTTAGACCAACATTGCCAGACTATCTACCAGTAATAGGTTCTTCCAAAAATTATAAAAATGTATTTTATTCTTTTGGACATCATCATTTAGGATGGACTTTAGGAGCTATATCTGGGAAGATCATATCCAAAATGATTGCAAATGAAAATACTAACTTAGATTTAAAACCTTATAGTTCTATAAGATTTTCCTAGTCCCGTGGATAACAAAAATAACTTAGCTTACTTTTTATTGATACTTACGACAATTTTTTGGTCAGGAAATTTTATAGTTGGTAAAGCTGCAAGTATGTACGAAATTCCACCTTTTTCTCTTAATTTTTTTAGATGGTTTTTTGCTGGATTAATTTTGTTACCTTTTACTCTAAAAGAAATAATCAACAAAAGAAATTATATTTTTAATAATATTGGTTTTTTTATTATTTTAGGCATTACAAGCATAACTATATTTAATTCTATAGTTTACTATTCGCTGTATTATACTCAAGTTATAAGCGGGGTATTAATGATATCAACCATACCCGTCTGGATTATTTTCATTTCTTCAATTTTAAATGTTGAAAAAACTAATATTTTTCAAATTATAGGAGTCGCGCTTTCATTAACTGGAGTTATTTTTATTATTACGAAAGCAGATATAAATTTAATTAAAAATTTAGATTTTAACAAAGGTGATTTAACCATGGCAATAGCAATGTTTTCTTGGGCGCTTTATTCAGCATTATTAAAAAAAAGAAAATATGAAATTTCACAAATTACTTTACTTGAGGTTGTTATAATTTCAGGTTTAGTATTTTTAATACCTATTTATTTTATTGAAATGAATACAGGACACTTGATAAAATTGGGTAAACCATTTTATTTAACGTTAGCTTACGTCGTTTTGCTTCCAGGTCTTGCCGCATTCTTTTTTTGGATTAAAGGCATAGCAATAATTGGAGCAAACAGAGCAGGTGTTTTTTTGCATTTGATGCCAATTTTTGGAGCTATAATGGCAATGATTATATTTAAAGAAAAATTTATGTTTTACCACATTCTTGGAGCTGCATTCATTGTAGCAGGCATAACATTATCAAATAAAAAAAAATTAAATGCTTAAAGTTGCAATATTAGACGATTATCAAAATGTATCCCAAGAGTTTGTAGATTTAAAAAAATTATCGGGAAAATATGAAATAAAGATTTTTAGCGAACCATTTAAAAATGAAGAAGAAGCTATTCAGAAATTAAAAGAATTTGAAGCTCTTTTAATCATGAGAGAAAGAACTTTAATTTCAAAAAATTTAATAAATAATTTAAAAAAATTAAAATTTATAATTACAAGTGGAATGAGAAATAAAGCTATTGATCTACAAGCGACAAAAGAAAAAAAAATAATTGTTTCCGGTACTGAAATTAATTCAAATCCAGCAGCAGAATTAACTTGGGCTTTAATTTTAGGATTGGCAAGAAATATTAAGCCAGAAATTGATAATATGTTTCAAGGTTATTGGCAAACAACTATTGGGGTAGAGTTAAAAGGTAAAATTTTAGGTTTAATTGGCCTTGGGAAAATTGGTTCACAGGTGGCTAAAATAGCAAAAGCATTTGGTATGCAAGTTGTTGTCTGGAGTGAAAATTTAGATTTAAATAAGTGTAAAGAATTAGAAGTTTTGCCTGTTAGTAAAGAAGATTTGTTAAAAACATCTGATTTTATTTCAATTCATGTAGTATTAGGAGATCGTTATAAAGATTTAATTAAGCTAAAAGAATTTGATATTATGAAGAAAACTGCTTTCTTAATTAATACTTCCAGAGGTCAAATTGTAAATGAAGATGATTTAATTATTGCTTTATCAACAAATGTGATAGCTGGAGCAGGTTTAGATGTTTACGAAAAAGAACCATTACCATCAGATCACAAGCTACGTTTTTTGCCAAATGCTTTGTTAGTTCCTCATATAGGTTATGTAACAGCGGAAAACTATTCTATTTTTTATACACAAATGTTTGAAAATTTAGAAGCTTGTGTTACTGGTAAAGCTATTAGGAAAATTGAATAAACAATGCCAAAAAGAATAAATATTAAATTAACAGCTGAGCAAGAAAAAGTAATGTTTGAAGAAGGTACAGAACTTCCTGGATCTAGTCCATTGAATTATGAAAAAAGAGAAGGAAGTTATCATTGTGCCAATTGTGGTATAGAACTTTTTAAATCAACTGCTAAATTTGAAAGTGGTTCTGGTTGGCCATCATTTTCTGAAGCTTTGCCAGGAGTTTTTGAAACTAAAACAGACTATTTACTTGGCTACGCTAGAACAGAATATCATTGTAAAAATTGTGGTGCTCATCATGGTCATATTTTTGATGATGGCCCCGAACCTTCAGGCAAGAGATATTGTAACAACGGAATATGCCTTATATTTAAGGAAAAATAGCTTAATAATAAATTTGAATTTAATTTAAAAAAAAGTTAATTTTTACCAAAATATGAAAAAGTTAATTTTATCAATTATTTTTATATCTTTTACATTTGCTTCAAATGCCGACGAACTACTTCAAAATGTATCAGGTAAAATTTCTGAATTTGCTGCTGGATTAATTCCCGGCGAAGGACATACCGAGGTGGGCATTGATTTAAGAGAAGGTTACAGTCCAAATTTTAGTATTTTGGGAGTAAGAGAAGTTGCTCCGATAGATGATGGTACTATATTTACACAATTTTCTATAATTAATACAGAATCGGGAACAGGTAATAACGCAGATGAAAGATATATTGGAAATATTGGACTTGGAACAAGAAAGCTTACAAACGACAATACATTAATGATTGGTATAAATAACTTTTATGATTATGACCCTGATACAAAACATTTTAGAACAAGTTTAGGTTTTGAAGCAAGATCGGCTGTTCTAGAATTTAATTACAACATTTACGAAGCTCTTGGTGATGATTATAATGAAGAAAACGTTTTAGATGGAAGCGAACTTCAATTGAGTTCGCAAATACCTCATTTGCATTGGGCAACAGCTTATATAAACTCTTATAAATGGGATGGTGTAACCAGAGATGATATAAAAGGAAAAAAAATAGGTACCGAGATGCAACTTACTCCAAATTTTAATTTTGAGTTAGCTTTTGACGATAAAGATAAAGCAGGTCTCGAAGACGAATGGTATTCAAAATTACAATTTGTACACCCAGGAACAGAAGGACCTACAGCGTTAGATGGTAAGAGCGACACTCCTTGGAAAGAAAACAAAGATATGTCAGGAGAGTTATTGAGCAAAGTAAAAAGATCAAATAAAATTATGATAGAATTTAAATCAAGCGCAACAGTATCAAGGACAGATTAATTTTTTTGGGAATTGAAAAAATATGAAAAAATATTTATCACTAATACTAAGTTTAATAGCAATGTATTTTTTTACTTCGGTTTTTGCTGTAGCAGACCATGGCACAGATAAAGCTTTGACTTACAAGGTAACAATGAAAAAAGTAGAATTGTGCACTGGAAGTACTCCAGATAAAAGTAATATGACTAATACTGCAACATGTACAGGCGCAGTAACAATTGGAAATGGAGTTAAAGTAGTAGACATTGCAGCTGTGGGCGCTGGTATGGCAGCCGCTACATATGGTGATGCAACTCTTTTACCACTTGGAGAAACTTATACTCATATGAGAGTTACAATAGATAGAACATTTACAATAAAAGGTACTGCAAGAAGTGACGGAGGAACCACTTGTTCAACTAGAACAGCTGGAACAAGTGCTAATTATCCTGGAGGATCTCACACTGGAACAGAGAAATACACTTATAAACCTGTTGTAGCTGCATCGGGTACGGCACAGGAAATGGAAAACACTCTTGTAAGTGATAATTATACTCGTTGTAATAATGCGGCATGTAGCAATCAATCTGCGGATGTGACCATGACTTACAATCAAGGCACAGGATCTGCAACAGCCCAAACACAACATGCCGATGGCAGCACTAATCCTGACCACGTGATGACTTATTTATTAACCAAACCTTTTACTGTAAGCATGGTAACGCCAACAATTGACATATCTTTTGGAACTAAAAATTCTATTGTGGCTCATGACGTTGGTACATTGTGCATGGTGGATAACGCTGAACCTGTTGTAACTATAACAATAGAATAATTATTTAACTAAATTAAGTAATTCACCTTTTTTTTCAAGAGCTCTTAATTCTTCGTAACCGCCCACATGAATTTCATTAAAAAATATTTGTGGTATAGTTTTTCTACCATTTGATTTACTTAACATTTCTTCTCTTTTTCCTTCTTCAAAAGCAATATTAATTTCATTAAATGGAATATTGTTTCTATTTAGAAGCCTTTTTGCAGCATCACAAAAATTACATCTGGGTCCCATATAAACAGTTACGCTTTTCATATTTTATATATAGTCATTTTTATTTATTTTTCTTCTTATTTCTTTTCTATCAAATTTAAATTTTTTTCTATGTTTTATGCTTTTATTTTTAACTCTTTTTCTCCAAAGTTTAAAAGAATTTGCTTTTAAAGATTTTCTCATAATCTTAATAACATCTTTCTCAGATTTTCTAGTTCTTTCTTTTATCTCTTCAAAAGTAATCCTATCAGACCAGGCTGCCCAAATAACCCAATTTGGACTATCTGAATTAGGCTCAGGTTTTTTGACGCGGGTTATTGGATAACTAGATCTTTTCATTTTGTTTTGGCTTTGATATATTACATATAGATAGTCCTATCTAGCCATTTTTAGCTCCCGGTTTTTTAGGGCTATCCAAATAAAATGTTTCCCCTTAATTATTTTCTTTTTCTTCAAATAATTTTATTCCTTTTTATTACTCCAGGAACACCCAGGATTGTAATCATTTCATATTCTATGAATTACGGAGTTGCCAAGTGTATATGGACAGCCTTAGGCGATGTTACTGCAAATTTTGTGCAAGGAACTTTAGTTATATTTGTTATAGGATCTTTTTTTTATGATAATCCAAATTTTTTAAACTTTTTTAAATGGATCGGTATACTTTATTTAATTTATCTTTCTTATGATATTTACAAAATCAAACCCCAAGAAATAAATTCTAAAAACTATTCTGAAAAAAATATTTTTTCCTTCTTTAAAGACGGTTTTTTAGTTGCAGGAACTAGTCCAAAAGCTTGGATGTTTTTTCCACTAATTTTTCCACAATTTATTGATTTTAGTTCAAATTATGTTTCTCAATTTATTATTTTAATAACAACATATATGGTTTTAGATTTTCTATCTTTAATTGGATACGCAATTCTAGCAAATAAATTAATAGTGTGGTTAAAAACAAATCCAAAAGTTATAAATACAATTTCAGCGTGTGTTTTATTAATTATTGCAATTATAATTGCAATAACTTAGCAGTACTAGGAATTTTTAATTCACACTGTAACTTGAAATAAAATCGAATCCTTAGTTTAATAGTCTCTAATAATTAATTAATAGGGGAAATAAATGAAAATAAAAAACATTATAATTACATTTGTTTCTGCAATAGCACTTCTATTATCAACAACTGTTGTATCGTTTGCAAAAGTAGTTGGTGATAAAATTGTATTAGGTGCAGCTGTTTCGCTAACAGGCAAATATTCATCGAATGGTGTTCACACTCAAAACGGTTACAACATGGCTGTTGAGAGAATAAACAGCATGGGTGGAATTAAAGTTGGTGGAAAAACTTATAAATTTGAAATCATATACTACGATGATGAGTCAAATCCTAAGAGAGCAGCTCAACTTGCAGAACGATTAATTAGTCAAGATGGTGTTGAGTTTATGCTTGGACCTTACAGTTCAGGATTAACCAAAGCTATGGCTCCAGTTACTGAAAAGTATGGAGTACCAATGGTAGAAGCGAATGGTGCATCTAGATCTTTATTTACTAAAGGATACAAATATTTATTTGCAGTGTTAGCACCAGCAAATTTATATCTAGACGTAGCTATTAGAACTGCTGTTGAATTAAATGGTGGTAAAGGAGTGAAAATTGCTCAAGCTTTTGAACAAGATGCTTTTTCTCAAGACGTTAGATTGGGTATTTTAGATGCCGCTAAAGACACTGGATCTGAAATCATAATTGACGACAAATTGCCAAAAGAACTTAATGATATGGCAGCGACTTTAGTTAAAGTAAAACAAATGAAGCCAGATGTACTTGTTGTATCAGGTCATACAAAAGGAGCTTTGACTGCTATCAGACAAATATCTGAGATGAAAGTTGACGTTCCAATGCTTGCAATGACACACTGTGATGCTGCAAAACTATCTAAACAACATGGTAAAAACTCTCAATACGCTTTATGTGCTTCTCAATGGCACAAAACTTTAACCTACAAAGATAAGTGGTTTAAAGATGGAATGACGTATGATGCAGACTTTAATAAAATGTTTGGATACGCACCACCATATCAAGCTGCTGAATCTTCAGCTGCTTTATTGGTTTTCAAGGATGCATTTGAAAGAGCAAATTCTTTCGATCAAAAGAAAGTAAGAGACGCTCTTGCTGCTACTGATATGCAAACTTTTTATGGAAACATAAAATTTGCTCCAGGTGGTCAAAATGTTTCTAAACCGATGGTATTATTCCAAGTTATGTGTGATAGTGCTGGAAAATGTGAAAACAAAGTTGTTGCTCCACTTAAGTGGGCATCTGCTGAGTTGATTCATCCAATACCAAAGTGGTCTGAAAGATAATAACTAATCTATAGATACCCCCTAAACTCTAGGGGGTATTTTTTTTTAAGGGTAAATTATGGATTTTATGGTTTTCCAATATCCAATGATTAGCGTTCAAGCTTGCTTGGATGGAATACTTCTTGGAATTTTATTTGCATTGATTGCTTATGGTATGGCTCTTCAATGGGGAGTGATGAATATCATAAACATTGCTCAAGGTGATTTAGTTATTTTAGGAGGGTACATTGCATATTTTATGTACCTGTATGGAATTCATCCTGCTTGGGGAGTAATTGTTTCGCCAATCATAATGTATTTTGTTGGTGTTGGACTTTATAAATTAGTAATCAATAAAGTTGTTGATAGAGATTTATTTATCTCAATTCTTGCAACATTTGGAATAAGTATTCTTTTTATGCAACTAATGAATTTTGCATTCGGTGCGGACGTAGTACTTGCTAATTCAGGTTATGGAACAACTTTTTTATTTGATGGCAATGTTGTTTTACCAAATTCGAAAATATTTTCTGCATTTGTAAGTATTGTTTTTGCAATTTGTTTAGTGATTTATATGAAAAAATCAAAGCTTGGACGAGCGATCAGAGCAACAGCCCAAAATGCAAGAGCAGCAAAGATTTTAGGTGTCGACACTGAAAAAGTTTATGCTGCTACTTTTGGAATAAACGCAGCTCTATGCGGAGTAGCCGGAGCACTTATTTCAATTACATTTACTATTCATCCTTATATGGGATTACCATACACAATTAGGTCTTTTATGATTGTAATTGTTGCGGGACTAGGAAACTTGCCAGGCGTAGCAATTTCTGGAATGGGCTTAGGAGTTTTTGAAGAATTTGCAGATTATATACTAGGTACTGAATTTAGAATTGGGTCTGTGTTTTTATTACTAGTTTTAATTTTAGTTTATAGAAGGTTTAAATTATCTAAAAAAAGAGAGTATTTAAAATGAATAATTTAAATGCAAAACAACTTACAGATTATAAAGAAAAGGGATATGTAGCACCTATTGATGTTTTATCTTTAGAAGAAACTAAAGAAATAAAAAAAGAGATAGAATTTATAGAAAAAAAATGGCCCGAAGAACTTGTTGGACTGGGAAGGAATAATGTTCATTATATATCTCCTATTTTTGACCAAGTTTGCCATAATTCTAAAATTTTAGATGCAGTAGAAAGCATTATTGGAAAAGATATATTGGTAGGAGGAACTACATTATTTATAAAAGATCCAGATAATAAAGGATTTGTTAGTTGGCACCAAGATGCAAAATATATTGGCTTTGAACCATATAACTGGGTAACAGCATGGTTGGCTATTACAGATTCAAACGAAAATAATGGCTGTATGAGAATGTGGCCGGGATCACATAAAAATAAAATTCAAGAACATGTAGATACATTTAATGAAAATAACTTATTAACTCGAGGTCAAACCGTACAAGATGTACCACTTAATAAAACGATACCTAACGTGCTTAAAGCTGGACAATTATCACTACACCATCCGATGATTGTACATGGTTCTGGTCCCAATAAAAGCAATACTAGAAGAATTGGTTTTGTAATTCAAAGTTATATAGGAACTAATGTTGACCAAGTCATTGGAAAAGTTTATGTGCAACAAGCACGCGGAAAAGATTCATTTAAGCATCACAAACACACAAAAAGACCTGTAGATTTAATGAGCAAAGAAGATGTTGCAATACGCATACAAGCAAACAAAGAGTTATCAAAAATTTTTTATAATAATGCACAAAAAAAAGGAAAATATTAAATGAAAAAAAATAACTTAATTTTATACACAGTCATACTGATCTTTGGAGTAGTTGCGCCATTTATATTTCCTGCATTCAAAGTTCAATTATCAATACTTTGTGTTTTAATAATTTTAGCAATAACTTGGAATATTCAAGGCGGAGAGATGGGATATAATTCGTTTGGTAATATTTTATTTTATGGATTAGGTATGTATCTTTGTGCATCTGTCCAGGTGGGAATGTTTTTTCCTTTAGCAGAATGGACCGAAAGCGGTGGAGAAAAAACATTCGTTCATACACCCGCTCAGTTTTTCCAAGGCTTTGGTGTTGGTTTAGCCGTTGCTGCAGTTGTACCAGCAATAGTTGCTGGATTAATAGGATATTCAATTTTAGGATTAAGAGGACATTATTTTGCAATTTGTACATTGGGTTTAGGTGTTGCTGCTGGTGAAATTTCAGGTGGAATAGAAATCATTGGAGCGGGACAAGGATTTACAACTCCACCTTTTCCTGACTTCGGAGGTTTAGAAGCAAGAGGAGAATTTTTTTATTTTTGTAGTTTTATTTCACTCGTGCTCACATTTATCGTGGTTAAATCTATTTACTCAACCAGATTTAAATTAGTCCTAAATGCAATAAGAGATAATGAAGACAAAGCTGAAGCAATGGGAATTCAAACAATGAAATATAAAATTATTGGTTGGATGATTTCAGCATTTTTTTGTGGCCTTGCAGGTGGAATAATGGGAGGACTTGTTGGATATATTGACTCAACTGATGTTGCATTTGATGGAAGAGAGATGGGAGTGTTCATGGTTTTAATGGCAATACTAGGCGGCAAAGGAACTTTGTGGGGACCGATTATTGGAGCGAGCGTATTTCATATATTCAAAGAAGGTTTCTGGACTTTCTTTCTCGGATGGCAGTATGTTGCTCTCGGAGTATTGATTGTTGTAATTGTAATTTATTTTCCAGAAGGAATTATGGGTTGGCTCAGAGAAAAATATCCCGAGAGATTTGGTGAAGTAGTTGATGAGACTGATCGGAAGGCACAGGTGGAACTTAAATGAGTATTCTGGAGATAAATAACGTAAGCAAATCATTTGGAGGCGTAAAAGCAAATGTTGATATTTCCATGTCTGTTGAAAAAGGAAAAATCGTTGGTCTAATTGGTCCAAACGGATCTGGAAAAACAACCTTGTTTAACTCTATTGTTGGCACTTATCCTATAGATCAAGGGTCTATAAAATTTAATGGTAAAGAAGTTTCAGAATTACCAGTTCCAGTAATAGCAAAACTTGGATTACTTAGGACATTTCAACAAACAAGAATATATGGAAAATTAAATTGTGTAGAAAATATGCTCATTAGTCATAAGGCAAGTGATGAGAGTTTGGTCAAAATATTTTCACAAATACCTCAAAATTTAACAGAAAAAGCTGAGAACTTGCTAAGCTTTGTTGGATTATATCAAAAAAGAAAGCTAAGGGCAGGAGACTTATCTTTTGGTCAACAAAAGTTATTAGAACTTGCAATGGCATTAATGAATGAACCAGAAATGTTATTGTTAGATGAGCCAACAGCAGGCATAAATCCTACATTAATAAACGGAATTATTGATAGACTTATAAAAGTTAATCAAGATTTTGGAATTACACTATTCGTAATTGAACATAATATGAGAGTAATTATGCAATTAGCAGAGAGCATTTTTTGTTTAGCTCATGGAAAATTATTAGCTAATGGCACGCCTGAGGAAATTAAAAATGATAAACGTGTAATTGACGCTTATCTAGGAGCTCAATAATGACAGATCAGTACTCAGTTTTAGGAGAAGCACCAAAAAAAGATGATTTAAAAAAATTATCTAAATCTGACGCACATTTAACAATTAGCAATTTATCAGCAGGATATGGTAAAATGGAAATTCTTCATGATTTTGATTTATTTGTGAGCAAAGCCCAATCCCTTTGTTTAATAGGACCCAATGGTGCAGGAAAATCTACGATACTTCATTCTATTTATGGTTTTACAAATATATTTTCAGGAAAAATTGAAATTGATGGAAAAGAAATAACCAACCTTACGCCAGCAGAAAAATTAAAAACTGTAGGTATTGCGTATATTCTTCAAGATAATTCAGTATTTCCAGATATGACGGTTGAAGAAAATTTGCTTATGGGTGGATATATAAAAGATAAAACTGAAGAATCTTATCAAGAAGCAGAAAAAATTTTAGAAAAATATGAAAGATTAAGAAATAGAAGAAATCAACCAGCAAAAGTTTTATCAGGAGGAGAAAGAAGATTACTTGAAATATCAAGAGCTTTAGTAATGAAACCAAGCATACTATTAATCGATGAACCTTCCATTGGACTTGAGCCAAAATATATTGATATGGTTTTTGAAATTCTTGGAGATCTTCAAAATAATGAAAAAAAAACAATTATTCTTGTAGAGCAGAACGCAAAAAAAGGTCTTCAATTTGCGGATATCGGTTATGTTCTAGTATCAGGAGAAACAGCAATTGCAGGCAAAGGAGATGATTTGCTCAACAACTCGGATGTTGGTAGACTATTCCTTGGAGGGTAAATGATATTAAGAATTATTGTTTTCTTTACAGCTATTTTTTTATTTTTTTTATCTAATCTGGTATTAGCTCAAGATAAGAGTGGACCACCTAAAGATAAAAAATGGAAAGGCAAAGGGGAAGTGATGGAGTTTCAATCTATGCCTATATTGACCGTAAAAGATTTTTTAAATGGAGTAGTGCCTGAAAAAAGAAATACAATTTGGGGAACTTTAAATTTTCCAGATAATGCTGCGAACAAAAATGTTCCTGCTGTTGTAATTTTGCATGGAATGTCAGGGGTACATGAAGCAGAAGAGCATTGGCTAAAAATAATAAATAGCATGGGGATAGCTACTTTCATGGTTGATAGTAACTGGGGACGTAAAAAGTGTAAAAAAGACAGTAATTTAAAAAAAGATATTAAATGGTGCGCTGCTGCAAATCGAGGCATGAATAGAATTATAGACGGCTATGGTGCGCTAGAACTTTTATCAAATCATCCTCGTATTGATCCAAAACGTATTGGTTGTATAGGGATGTCACTTGGAGCTAGAGGATGTCTTTATTTAAATGTTAAAAGGTTTCAAAAAATGTGGGGAACACCAGGATTAGATTTTGCCGCAAGTGTCCCAATGTACCCACCATGTAACGTAACTTATAAAGAAGATGATGAGATAACAGATACACCTATTCGTATTCATGTTGGTGAACTAGATACATATTTTCCAGTTGATTCATGTGTAAATTATGTAACACGTCTTAAAGCAAAAGGAAAAGATGTAGATATTAAAGTCTATCCAGACACACATCACAGTTTTGAAACGAAAACTGGTGGTAAAAAAACTATGAAAATTAGAGACCATAATGATGGTAGATGTTATTATGAAGAAAATCCTTCACTACCTGTAGCAGAAATGGCACCAGATGATGTAGCTATAATATCGCAGATTGGCTTTAATGAGTGGTATGCAAGCGCAACAGATAAAGAGAAAAAAAAGATTTTTAAAAGAATTAAACAACGACACAAAATGGGCTGGAGACTTCCACAGTTTCAATATGATAATAGTTGTGTAAGTAAATCAAACACGTTAGCATATAATAAAGCTTCGTCTGAGGAAGCGGAAAAACTTGTAAGAGAATTTTTCACTACAACTTTATTGAAGTAATGGAAAGAATAAATGGATTTGAAATTTCAGAACACGAAAAATCGAAAAGAATAATTAATATAAAAATAGAAGATGAAATTCTTGATAAATTAATTTTCCCTTTTAATAAATTTAATATAATAGCACTTGAATATAAACCTTTTACTCGGTTTACTATTGCAAAAAGCTTAGATGATTTAACTTCAAATGAACTAGGTAAACTATTAAATTCAATTGTAAGAGATAGAAAAACTGGTTGCTTTATAATAAGTCCTAAAAAAACTAGTTCTAAAATTGATGATAATTTTTTAGTTAAACTTTCAACAGCTGTTGCACACTTGATTGGCACTCCCAATCATGATTCAATGGCTGGAAAATATTACGCAAGATTCTTTGTAAAAGATAAGGACGATAGCGACTCATATTTAAGAAAAGCTTACACTAATATGGATCTTCATACTGATGGTACTTATGTAAAAGAAAAAACGGATTGGTTATTAATGACTAAAATGGAAGAAAAAAATGCAGAAGGTGGAGAAAGTGCTATGCTCCATTTAGACGATTGGGAACACTGTGAAGATTTATTTAATGACCCAGTAGGTAAACAAAATTTTACTTGGGGTTCGCCTAAAAGTAAAAATATTGATTATAAAGTAGAACATCCAGTTTTTTCAGCTGATAAAGAAGGTAAGGCTCAAATTTCTTATATAGATCAATTTCCAGAACCAAAAAATATGGAACAAGGCATCTTTCTACAAAAACTATCTGATGCACTTGAAGAAAGTAAAAATAAAATAATTCTTAAAATACCTTTAGGATCAACTGTAGTGGCTAATAATTATTTTTGGCTTCATGGAAGAAAACCATTTAAAGAAAATAAGGATTTGGTTAGGGAATTACTAAGAATTAGAGGTTCATTTTGTTTATAATTATGTATAGAAATTATCGTTATGAAGTTGGGATTTAAAAGAAAATTTAAAAAAGTTAGCAATACATTAATTGTACTATTAACTTTTTTAATTTGTTCTACCGCTTTAGCAGAGTCTAGATTTGGTGAATTAACTTATATAAAAGATAAAAAAATGAGAGGAAAAGATAATCAGTGGGTTAGACCACACCCAGGTCCATTTGTTTGGTCATTTATTGAACAAGGTAAAGGAAATTTTGTGTGGGACGAAACAGACAAACATATGAAGTATTCTCAAAAACGTAACCAAAAAATTTTAGCAACTATTTGGCCTTATGCCGAATGGGATCAAAAAACTTGTAATAAAAAGAAAAAAGGACACCCTCCTTTTAAAGGATTTCCTAAACGTATGAATAAACCTTGCTCGATGCCAGATTATTTAAATTTTTTGTCTTTGTTAGTTGATCGTTATGATGGAGACGGCAATAATGATATGCCTGGACTAACAACTAAAATTACTCATTGGGAAATAATGAATGAGCCTGAATTTAAAATGTTTTTTAAAGGAACAGAAGATGAATTTGTTGAAATTTTTATTGCTTCTTCAAAATTAATAAGAGAAAAACAAAAAGATTCAGTAATAGTTATGGCTGGTGCAGCAGCAATGTATCCAGAAAATAAAAAATTCTGGTCATCAGCCCTACCAAAAATTAAAGATTATTTTGATATAGCTAACATTCATCATATATCTGGACCAGATGGACAATGTGATAAAGATTTTTGGGTTGGTGAGTTTTCAGAATTATTAGCTAGTAAAAAAATTGACAAACCAATTTGGGTAACTGAAGCGATGACATGCGGACCTCCTGTTAAAGCCTATATTAATGCTTTTTCAAAAGGAGCTGAAGTTATTATAGATGTAGGAGTAAATGCTCCTGGAGCTAAAATGAGTAAAAAAGGAAGAAAAAAACTTAATGAATTCATTGAAAAAGTTGATGGATTTAAATCGATTAAGATAATTAAAAAAAATGAATCTGCTGAATTTACAATGCAAGATGGTTCAAAAAAGATAATTGAATATTAATAAGAATTAGAGGTTCCTTTTTTTATAATTATGTATAGAAATTACCGATATGAAATTGGGATTTATAGGAACTGGTAAAATAACTTCATCCGTAGTTGCTGGAATATGTAGTTCTAAAATATCTTTTAAAAAGATAATGCTATCTCCTAGAAATAGAAATATAGCTAGAAAACTTAATAAGCAATTTAGAAAAGTTTCTATTGCAAAAAATAATCAGGAAATAATTAATTCTTGCAATTGGATTTTTTTAGCAGTTACTCCCACAGTAGGTCAAAAAATTATAAAAAATTTAAAATTTAGATCAGGCCAAACAATTGTTAGCTTTATTTCAACAATGACTTTACCTCAGCTTAAAAAAGTAATTAAGGTAAAAGCAACAATTGTAAGAGCAATACCTCTTCCACCAATTTCATTAAGAAAAGGTCCAGTTCCAATGTTTCCACGCAATAAAAAAGTTAAAAACTTTTTTAATAAGCTTGGAACAGCCGTTGAAATTAGTAATGAAAAACTTTCTAAAAACTTTTGGTCTACTTCAGGAATGATGGCGCCATTTTACGAATTGTTAAGCACAATGTCTAATTGGTTAGTTAAACGAGGTGTAAAAAGAGATAAAGCACAAAAATATATCACATCTCTTTTTGTAGCATTATCTGAAGATGCCGATGTTAATTCTAATAAAGATTTAAAATACCTAGTAAAAGAATCTCAAACTCCAAGAGGACTTAATGAACAAGGAGTTAAAGAGCTAAGAAAAGCTGGTTTCTATAGGACAACTGAAAAAACATTAAATAGTATTCTTAAAAGATTAAACAAAGTATAATTTTCTATGCAATCAGATTCAAATATTCTGAAAATAGATAATCTTTCAAAATATTTTGGAGGTTTGGCTGCTGTATCTAATTGTTCATTAAAAATTAAAAGAGGATCTATTACTGGAATTATTGGACCTAACGGTTCAGGCAAAACAACATTATTTAATTTAATTGCTGGAAATTTAAAATCTTCAAAGGGAACAGTTTTATTTAATAATGAAGATATAACAGATGTTCCGGCTTATGAACTTTTTTCAAAAGGTTTGCTTAGAACTTTTCAAATTGCACATGAGTTTACAAATTTAACTGTTCTTGAAAACCTAATGATGGTGCCCGGTAATCAATCAGGAGAAAATCTTGTTAATGTTATGTTAAAACCAACATTAATAAAAAAAGAAGAAGAACAAGTTAGAAAAAAAGCTTATGAAGTAATAGAATTTTTAAATCTCAAACATCTTGCAAATGAATTAGCAGGAAATCTATCTGGAGGACAAAAAAAACTTTTAGAACTTGGAAGAACTATGATGGTTGATGCGAAGCTAGTTTTATTGGATGAAGTAGGGGCTGGGGTTAATAGAACATTACTAAAAGATATTGGTACTTCAATTCAAAGATTAAATGAAGAAAAAGGTTATACTTTTTGTATGATCGAACATGATATGGATTTTATTAGTCGATTATGTGATCCTGTTATTGTAATGGCTGAAGGTTCAGTTTTATTCGAAGGAACATCGGACGAAGTTAAAAAAAATGAAAAAGTTATTGAAAGTTATTTAGGACGCGGATCAAAACATAAAGGGAATAGAAACTAATGGCTTTTTTTGAAGGAAAAAAAATGACAGGAGGATACGGAGGGCCAGATATTATAACTTCATGTACCATCAATGTTAACCAAGGAGAAATAGTTGCAATTTTAGGACCCAACGGAGCTGGAAAATCTACAGCTATGAAAGCAATGCTTGGTTTGCTCGATCTTAAATCGGGAAACGTTACAATTGATGGAAAAGATATATCAAAATTATCTCCTCAGGACAGAGTTAAGCGTGGCATTTCTTTTGTTCCACAAACTAAAAATGTTTTTACAGGACTAACAGTAAGAGAAAATCTGGAAATGGGAGCTTTTTTAAGAAATGAAGAATTAGATAAAATAATAAGTGAGATTTATGAATTATTTCCAATTTTAAATGAAAAAAAATCTCAATTTGTTGGAGAATTATCTGGCGGTCAAAGGCAACAAGTTGCTCTTGGGAGAGCGTTAATGACAAAACCGTCGGTATTAATGCTCGACGAACCAACAGCAGGAGTTTCACCTATAGTTATGGATGAACTATTTAACCATATACTAAAAGTCAAAAAAACTAATGTTGCAATAATAATGGTCGAACAGAATGCAAAACAAGCGTTAAGTATTTCTGATCGTGGCTATGTATTAGTAACTGGAGAAAATAAATTTGAAGGATCAGGAAACGAATTATTAAACGATCCAGAGGTAAGAAGATCATTTTTGGGAGCTTAATGTGGATTTTATAAATGCTATAATATTGTTGTTAAATTACATTATTGTTCCAGCTTTATCTTATGGTTCGCAATTAGCTCTTGGAGCTATTTTTGTAACTTTAATTTATGGAATTTTAAGATTTGCAAACTTTGCAACAGGAGACATGATGTCTTTTGGAACCATGTTTGCTGTTTTGCTTACATGGTATTTCCAATCACTAGGAATAAGCTTGGGAGTTTTGCCAACAGCATTACTTACTATACCTTTCGCAATTATTATGATGATTTTATATATGCTAATTATTGATAAATTAGTTTTTAGATACTACAGAATTAAAAAAAGTCCCCCAGTGCAACTTGCGATGGTCAGCATAGGAGTATTGTTTGTTACACAAGCAATAGTAAGAATAATTATTGGTCCTTTTGATAGACGATTTTTTGATGGTGAGCGGTTTATTTTGAAAGCTAATGAATTTAAAGAAATGACAGGTTTGAATGAAGGATTAACAATAAAATCAACTCAAGTAATAACAATAGTAGTTACTGTAATTGTAGTATCAATATTATTTTGGTTTCTAAATAAAACAAAAACTGGAAAAAGCATGAGAGCCTACTCTGATAATGAGGATTTAGCTTTGTTATCGGGCATAGATCCAAATAAAGTTGTAATGATTACATGGATGATTGCCGGAGTATTAGCAACAATAGGAGGTGTTTTATATGGTTTGGATAAAAGTTTTAAACCATTTGTTTACTTTAACAATATGCTTCCAATATTTGCCGCGGCAATTGTAGGAGGAATTGGAAATCCTTTTGGAGCATTTTTAGGTGGATATGTTATTGCTTTTGCAGAAATATTTATAACCTATGCATATAAAAAGTTTTTCATGTATTTATTACCTGAGTCCTTAGAACCAGATACTTTAATGCAATTGTTGTCCACAGACTATAAATTTGCAGTTTCATTTTCTATTTTGGTAATTGTTTTACTATTTAGACCAACAGGAATTTTTAAAGGAAAAGTACTATGAGGCAATACGCAAACGTTATTACTGCTTATATAATAATGATAATACTTATTATTTTAGTCGGGGTATTCCAGTCATGGAATGTTGCTTTGTCTATTCTTAATTTTTGCTTAGTTTCTGCTGTAATGACGATGGGAGCAAACATTCAATGGGGTTATGCAGGATTAATTAATTTTGGAATTATGGGTTACACAGCCTTGGGAGGGCTAGCTGCAGTATTAATATCAGTTGCACCAGTTCAAGAAGCTTGGGCAGTAGGCGGCCTAGATATGATTGTTTGTCTAGGAATAATAGTAGGAATGGTTTTTTCAATTCGTTATGTTTTAAAAAAAATACAAAAATCAAAAAAAAGAAATTATATAATTGCAGCTATTATAATATTTGGATTAATAGTCTTAAGAATAATAGCTGGTCCAGCAACCGAACACATAGAGGCAGTTGATCCTGCTAAAACAGGATTTTTAGGGGGTCTTGGAATGCCAATTTTATTTTCGTGGATTGTGGGAGCATTTTTTGCAGCCGGATTAGCTTATATAGTCGGCAAGGTAGCTTTAGGATTAAGAGCAGACTATCTAGCAATTGCAACTTTACTAATTTCAGAAATTGTTATTGCCGTCATCAAACACGAGGATTGGCTATCAAGAGGTGTCAAAAATGTTATTGGTCTAAAAAGACCAGTACCTTATGAAGTAGATTTACAAAATTCAACATGGTTTATAGATTTAGTTGAAAAGTTTCATTCAGGAAAATTAAAATTAATTAACTCTTTGGCTGAAAGACAAGATGTTTTAAATCAATTAGTCATAGAAGCATCTTCTGTATATGTGAAACTTTGTTTAGCAGGTTTATTTTTAATAGTTGTAATAATCCTTTTAATAATTACACAAAAAGCTTTGTATTCCCCATGGGGAAGAATGATGAGAGCCATAAGAGATAATGATGAGGCTGCCAACGCTATGGGAAAAAATGTTGTTAAAGAGCATTTGTTAATTTTCATTTTAGGATCAGCAGTTGTAGGTATTGCAGGAGCCATGATGGTAACTCATGATGGATTGTTTACTCCTGGCAGCTATAGACCAATGAGATATACATTTTTAATTTGGGTAATGGTAATTGTTGGAGGAAGTGGAAATAATTTTGGAGCTATATTAGGAGGCTTTGTAGTTTGGTTTTTGTGGGTTGAAGCTGCGCCAATAGCATTATTTTTAATAAATTTTTTCACGTCTCATTTGCCAGAAACAAATGCTTTAAAAATTCACTTAATAAATACTGCACCATACTTTAGATTTTTAACAATGGGTATAGGTCTTTTGCTAATTATGAGATATAGACCCAAAGGAATAATACCTGAAAAAATTGTTAAGCAATAATTGTCACATTGTAAAATTTAACGTAGTTTGTATTAATAACCTTATGAAGAAAATTTTAACATTAATTTTTATACTTTTTGCTTTTGAATCCTTCGCAGTAGAAAAAAAAACTACTTTTACTTTAGAGGCATTTAATGAAGCTCAAAAAGCTGGCAAAACCATTGTTATTAATTCATGGAACAAATCTTGTGGCACATGTGCTAGACAAACAAAAATACTTAGCGAAGCAAAAAAAGATTTTCCTGAAGTTATATTTTTAAGTTATGAACAGACTAAAAATAAAGATATTGCAAAATTATTAAACGTAGATTTTTGGGCAACAATTGTTGTTTATAAAAATAGCAAAGAAGTCGCAAAAGAAATTGGAGTTACAAGTAAAAACGACATATATTCTCTCATTGAAAAAGAGATTTAATGTATTACATTTTACTTGGAATAGCCCTAGGGCTCGTTTTTTATCTTTCTGATAAATACATATTTTAGTTTTTAATTAAAATAGGTATAGTTCTGTTTATGGACTTTAATCATTTCCTTACGAGCTATATGCCAGATCTGTCTATAGGATCAAAAACTCATTTTAAAAATATGATCGACCAGGCTATTTTAGCTGAAAAACTTGGTTATAAAACTGTTTCAATACCCGAACATCATTTAGTAAATCTTTTAATGATGCCTTCACCTTTGCAGATGGCAGTCAAAATAGCAGCGTTAACAAAAAAAATTAATATTTCGACAAGCGTTGTTGTTCTTCCTTTGCACGATATGAGAACTTATGCTGGTGAAGTTGCAACAGCAGATATCTTAACTGAGGGCAGATTAATTCTTGGAGTAGGCCGTGGTGCTTTTGCATGGGAAATGAATAGATTAGGTACACCAATTGAAAAGTCCAAAGAAAAATTTATAGAATCTTTAGATGTACTTCAGAAGTTGTTAAATGAAGAAGAAGTTTCATATAAAGGAAAATATTACAACTTTGATCCAATAACAATTATGCCAAGACCTATAAGTAATCCGATTCAAATTATGATTGCTGCAATGGATCTTAATAGCATTAAAGACGCAGCTTCAAGAGGTTTTCATGTTCAATCAACTGTATTATCTGGTTCTAAAGAATTATTAAAACAAAGAGTAAATGCTTTTAAAGAAGGTAGTTTAAAACTTGGTGAAAAGAGTAAACTGTTAAAAATTTCTATGCAAAGAATGGCTTTTGCTGCAGCGAATGAAAATGATGCTAAAGAAAAAAATAAATTAGCTTATGAATATTATAAACGCTTTGATAATGTGTTTACTGGTCCAGGCAAAGTTAAAAATGGAAAAATAGAACCTTTACTTAGAAAACAAACTTTAGAAGAATTAACGGAAAATTTATTGATTTGTCCTGTAAACGAGATGATCGACAAACTTAGTGTTTATGCAGAAACAGGCGTTGACGAAATTATAATAAGTGCTGGCTTTGGACAGAGTCAAAGTGAAATGATTGAGTCAATGCATCGTATAAGTGAAGAAGTAATGCCTTATTTTAAAAAATTTAATACTAAAGTAGCATAAGCAATGACAATTTCTGCAGTAGATTGTCACTATTCAATAAATGGATCAGGCCCACCTTTATTTTTAACACATGGAATAGGTGCTGCAGAAGATGCTTGGAGATTTATGCTAACTAAATTATCAAAACATTTTACTGTAGTAACTTATGATCTTCGTGGTCATGGAAAGTCTCCAGTAACTCATAAAAATTTTAATCTAGATGAATTGGTTATTGATCTTGAAAGAATTAGAGAAAAAACAAAATTTGAAAAGGCACATTTTGCAGGACATTCTTTAGGAGGCATGATTGCGCCAGCGTATGCTTTAAAATTTCCTGAAAATACAATTTCAGTTGGTTTATTATCTACTGTAGCCGGGAGATCTGAAGAGGATTCTAAAAAAGTATGGAATGTAATTCATGAAATGGAAAAAAATGGAATAGAAAAAACATTGCAAACTTTAACCAACAGGTGGTTTACTGATGAATTTATAAAAAACAAGCCTGATTTAGTTGAGAGAAGATTAAAACAAGTTGTTGATACAGATTCTGAGGTCTTTCTTAATGTTTTTAAAATATATGCAAAAACGGAAATGCTTCCATGGTTAAAGAATATTTCTAAACCATGTTTGCTTTTAACAGGAGAACATGATGGAGGTTGTAGCCCAAAGCACAATGAAATTATGGCTAACGAAATAAAAGATTCTAAATTAGTAATTTTACCAAAATACAAACATTCTTTTTTAATTGAGGCACCTGACGAAGTAGCAGAAAGTTTAATTGAGTTTATGCATGAATAAAAATGTTAATTTATTAGCCATCAGTTATGTTTTTGGGTTTACAGCTGCAACTATTACAGTTTTTTTAGGCGCAATTATTGGGTCACAAATTACTTCTATAAAATCCTTATCAACTTTACCTGTAGCTTTGTCAGTTGTTGGCACTGCAATTTGTACTATTTTAGCAGCAAAAATAATGAGCAAAATAGGCCGAAGGCTAGGTTTTATTTTTGCAGCCTTAGGAAGCTCAGCGGCTGCTTTAGTAGCTACTTTTGCTATTTATCAACAAAATTTTATTTTATTTTGTATTTCAAACTTAATTCTTGGAATGGGTATGGCATTTACTCATCAATATCGTTTTGCAGCAGCTGAAAGTGTAGAAAAAGAAAAAGCACCAAAAGCTATTTCTATTTTAATGCTATCAGGTATCGTTGCAGCTTTTTTAGGAATAACGTCGTCAAACTATACAAAAAATCTTGTCTCTGACCATTTATATGTTGGCTCTTATCTTTTACTTGCTGCATTTACTTTTATGCCAGCAATATTTTTATTTTTTTATAATAATAATGAAAATCCAAAAATAGATTTTAATAATCAATACAATGGACGCAGATTATCTGAAATAATTTTTCAACCAAGATTTTTACAAGCAGTAACCGCCGCTGCATTTGCTTATGCTGTAATGTCGTATTTGATGACAGCTACACCCTTAAGCATGCATGTTATGGACAAAATGAGCTTAGAAAAAACAGGCTTTGTTCTACAAATTCACGTAGCTGCTATGTTTCTACCATCATTAATTACAGGAACTTTAATTAAAAAGTTTGGGCATAGCAATATAATCTATATAGGAGTTTTGTTTTACATTGTAACAGTAATCCTAAGTTTATTTGAACAAACATATTTAAATTATATGGTAGCATTAATATTTTTAGGATTAGGGTGGAATTTTTTATTTATTTCAGGAACTAGTTTAGTTGTTTTAACTTATAAGGAAGAAGAAAAATTTAAAGCACAAGGGATTAATGATCTGATTGTATTTACTACAATGGCATTAGCAAGTTTATCAGCAGGTATAATGCTAAGTTTAACTAGCTGGACAACTATGAACCTACTATGTATTCCATTTTTAGTATTAATAATTTATTCGAGCTTTAGAGCAGACATATTAAGCAAAAAATGAGTTTTCTGTTACTGGGTTTTTTTACTGGTTTAAGTTTAATTCTTGCCATAGGTGCTCAGAATATATTTGTTATTGAGCAAGGTCTTAAAAAACAATTTGTTTTTATAGTATGTTTAATTTGCGCAATTTCAGATTTTTTACTTATTTTTTTAGGAATATTTTTATTTCATTATTTTGAAAGTTTTTTTACACCTTTAATTGAGCTTATATTCAATGTTCTTCTTTTATTATTCTTATTAAATTTTATATGGGGAAAAATAAAAGAAAACAAAAAAGAAGTACAAATAGATGAAAGTAATATTAAAACATCATTACTTAAAACAATTTATAGGACTTTGGGTTTTACTTATTTAAATCCACATGTTTATTCGGATACAGTTTTTTTTCTTGGAAACTTTTCTAAAAATTTCTTAGTTTCAGAAAAATATTTATTTGGAATAGGTGCCTCCTTATCTTCTTTAATTTTCTTTTTTGCACTAGGCTATTTATCAAAATATTTATCTAGCCATTTAAAGAACGACAAAATTTGGAAAATAATTAATTTGATAATTATTTTATTTATGTCTTGTTTAGCTTTTTATGTTTTAAGCAATATTATAAAATAAAAAAAAACCTCAGCAGCTTTCGCCGCTGAGGTTTATAAATTTAGATATTATCTTTGTTTTTTAGTTTTAAATTTTCCGCCTTTAATTTCTTTTTCTAAGAAAGAACCTTCGGCTTCACCAACGTCAGTAAGATTAACACCAGTTGCACCTTCATAGTCAACTGCTTTACCTTTCGCTAGTAAATCTAAAGCTTTTTTAAGCTCACCTGGATAAATTTTCTTACCAGGACCATTTGCAACTGCCATTACATTTTTAGCAATTGAACCTCTGTCCGCAGAATTTCCTGCTTGCATAGCTAGTACAATTAAAGCTGCTGCATCATAAGATTCTCCAGTATAAGGCCCAGAAGGATCAATACCAGCTGCACCTGCGACTTTAGCAAATACTCCTGCACCTTTTCCAGTTGAACCTGGTAGAGAACCAAAAGATTTGTTTAAGCTTTTTCCAAATGCATCAGTTAAAGAATCTCCGATCATACCATCTGATAAAATAAAAGTATCAAATGCGCCAGAGTCCAAAGAACCTTGGATAATTCCTTTACCACCTTGGTCAAGGTAACCGATTACTGCAACTGCATCACCACCTGCTGAAGCAAGAGTAGCAACTTCTGAAGAGTAGTCAGCTTTTCCATCTTCATGAGCAGCAACTGTTGTTACGCTGATACCATGAGCTTTACAAGCAGCTGCATAAACATCTGCTAAACCTTTTCCGTAGTCGTTGTTAGTGTAAGTAATAGCAACACTTTTGATTTTTCTGTCTTTAGTAATATCAGCTAAAATTTGACCACCTCTTGCGTCAGATGGAGCTGTTCTAAAAAAGAAACCGTTGTCAGCTAAATCAGTTAAGCCAGGCGATGTTGCTGATGGAGAAATCATTACAACTCCATTAGGCACTGCAACGTTTGTTGCAATAGCACCAGTTACACCTGAACAATCTGCTCCCATAATTGCAGCTACACCTTCTGAAATAAGACCTTCCGCTGCTGATTGAGCTGCAGCTGAGTCAACACAAGTTGAGTCTGCTCTTACTGGAGTGATTGTTTTCCCACCTAATAACGAACCTGAGTCAGATGCTTCTTTAAAAGCAAGTTCTGCTGAAGCTGCCATAGCGGGTGTAAGAGATTCAATAGGACCAGTAAATCCTAAAATTACTCCCATCTTAATATCTGCAAAAGTACTTGTTGTAAAAGTCGAAACAAATATAAATGCAGCAATAAATAGTTTTTTCATTATACCCTCATTAATTGTTAACAATTTATAAAAAATAAATTAAAGCTTATTGGTATATTTTTTCAATAAGTAAATTATCTTACTTTTTGTAGTAAAAAGACTGAAGTTATTACTATAATTCCACCAATTAGCATGATTAAAGTTGGAATTTCACCAAATATGAAAAAACTTAGCAACATTCCAAAAACAGGAAATAAAGCATAAAAAGGAAGTACTTGTCCCACTGGATAAAATTTGTACAGATAAAACATTGTCATGTGTCCAAATAAAGAACAAAGAATTCCGGCATGCAATACCATTAACCAAGCTTCAAGTTCTAAATTTTTTAAATGAGAAATTGTATTTCCTTCAAAAACAATAGAAGCAATTAATAAAGTAATGCAAGCAATAAAACCCATAGAAGCACTTGTAAATTTAACATCTAATTCTTTAAGATATCTTGAAAAGACCTGTGACATTGCATAAAAAAAAGCCATACCACATATCAACAAAAATCCTAAAATTTCATCAGCAATTTTTGGATCAAATCCAATTAGTACAATTCCTAAAAAAGATGTAATTATTAAAATCCATTTTTTATAGTTCATTGATTCCCCAATAAATATTGAGCTTAAAATAATTGCAATTGGAATTGATAATTGAGCACCTATAACAAGAGGCGATATTATGCTTGATGCTTCTACCGATAAATATAAAAAAAGATTTACCCCCACTCCCATTGAAAATGAAAAGGCAATCAGAGGTAATAAATATTTTTTTTTAAGAATTTTAATTTTGCAAAAAGGCGCTAAGCAAATAAATACAATTCCCATTCTTAAGGCTCCAAACAAAATTGGAGGCATAGATGCATTAATACCTAATTTTGCTGTGGGATAAGCACTTCCCAGCAAAAACATTACAAATAAAATTAATAATGTATGATTTTTAGTCAATTACTCATCCCATTGTAAATGGGTCATCCATTGGTTTGTCGGATGTATTAAACCAAGTTGTTTTAATTCTTGTATAATCTTTAATAGATTCTATTCCTGCCTCTTTTCCATAACCACTGTCCTTCATTCCACCAAAAGGCGCCGAAGGTGAGATTAATCTGTAAGTATTTACGAAGGTAATCCCAGCACGAATAGCATTAGAGACTCTCAATCCTCTGTTTATATCTTTTGTATAAACTCCAGAGGACAAACCGTATTGATTATCATTCATTTTATCTATTACTTCATCTTCGGTATTAAATTTCATAACTGATAAAACTGGACCGAATAATTCATTTTCAGCTGTAGGCAAATTATGGTTTTCACATTCAATTATTGTGGGTGGAAAATAATAACCTTTATTAGATAAACTATGTCTTTTTCCTCCACACTTAAGCTTTCCTCCCTGGTCTAAAGTCAATTTTATATTTTTTTCTATTATTTCCAGTTGCTTTAAACTGCTTAATGGTCCCATTTGTGTATCGGGTTCCATTGGAGGTCCTAACTTAATTTTATTAGCTCTATTTACAATTTTTTCTAAAAAATTTTCATAAATATTATTTTGTATATATAATCTTGAACCAGCTATGCAACTTTGGCCACTTGCACCAAAGATTCCAGCGGTAATACCATTCAAAGCATTTTCTTGATCAGCGTCATCAAAAACAGCTACAGGACTTTTTCCTCCAAGTTCTAGACTTACCTGAGATAAATTGTCAGCAGAATTTCTTATTATATGTCTTGCAGTTTCAGGACCACCTGTAAAAGCAACTCGTTCAACTAAATTGTGAGATGTTAAAGCTTTTCCACATGGTTCACCAAATCCAGAAACTATATTTACTACACCTTTTGGTATACCAGTTTTTTCAATTAATTTTCCAAATTCAAATAATGTTGCTGGTGCTAATTCAGAAGATTTAATTACAATTGTATTACCCATTGCAAGCGCAGGAGCTAATTTTACAGCAGTTAATAACATTTGAGAGTTCCATGGAATTATTGCAGCCACTACTCCAATAGGAACTCTAGTAGTTATAACTTGCATATTAGCTTTATCTATAGGCAATACCGTTCCTTCAACTTTGTCAGCAAGACCTGCGTAATATTCATAATATTCGGCTATATAGTTCGCTTGAGTTTTTGTTTCTTTAAATAATTTTCCAGTATCAATTGTTTCAATTTTTCCAAGTAGCTCGGCATTTTCTCTTAATTGATTAGCTATTTCTTTTAAATATTTGGCTCTTTCTTTAGGAAATAATTTTGGCCATTCCCCATCAAATGATTTTTGTGCAGCCCTGACTGCTTTATCAATATCTTTTGCGCTTGCTTCAGGGACTATTGCCCATGGTTCATTGTTTTCAGGATTTAGAGTTTCGAAAGTTTTTTTACTTTCAGAATCTACCCATGAACCATCAATAAACATTTTATATTCTTTAAGCTTCGTCATAATTTTGATCTACAAATAATTCTATCATTTTGTTGAAGTCCTTAGAACATTCTATATTGCAAAGGTGTTTACCATTTTTTATCTCTATATATTTTGATTTTTTAATTTTTTCAGATAAATTTTTTGCCATTTCGGTAGTTGATCCTACGTCATATTGTCCAGTAGTTACAAGTGTATTTGTATTAATATTATTGAGAATTTGTTCGTCATCTTTATAATTAACGAAAAGTTTATATGCTTTTAGTAAATTAGTGTGATTATTTTCGCTAAGCATTGAAAATATTTTGTCATAAACTTCTTTATTTTCTCTAAGAAATGTATCCGAAAACCATCTTCTCACAGCTCTATCTTGTGAGGCTTTTTTGCTTGTCTTCATTAATTCAAATCTATTTTGTACAACTCTTTTTTGTTCTTCAGATCTTTTATAGATTGAGGCATAAAGAACCAGAGAACTTAATTTGTCTTGATGTGCTGCTGCAAAATTTCTTGCTATAAGCGAGCCTAAAGAAAAACCAACTAAATGAATTTTATTTATTTCTAATTCGTTAATCAAATTAAGCAATTGTTTTGTAAAATCTTCAAAATTAAGTTGTGTTTTCTCCAATGGAGTTTTGCCATGACCAATCAAATCATATGTAAGTATATTATGATCCTTGAAAAATTTTATTTGTGAGTTCCAAATTTCTTTTGTTAAGCCTACACCATGAATAAATACTATAGGAGCTTTATCATTTTTTTTTTTAAACAAGTAATCAGTTTTATATCTCTCAGAGGTATTAGGCATAAATTTTATTTAGGATTTTAATCCCATTTCTTTCATGTCTTGATATCTGTCGCCAGTTCTTGCGTGAGCTCTTGCGCTAGATGCTCCACCAATAGCTATAACAATCTCATTATCAAAGGGTGCATCGTGAATTGTAAATTCATGAGTTAAATAATAAGGTCTTAGGCCAGAATCTTTTTTATGCATCATTGGAATAGATATTTTACTGCCAGCAGGACTCCTTGTATTAGTAAAACTTAAATAAGAGGTGCCACCGACAGCTTCTCTAAATTTGTTTCCAAATCTTAAAGTATGGATAAAAGCGGAAGCATGTTCTATTTCTCCAGAAAGTCCAACGATACCTGCTTTTCCATAAGCTAAAATTTTATCCGGAGAACCTATCTCTTTAATTAATTCCGGTACCAAAATATCACCTAGTTTTGGTGCTAGATCTAAAATTACGGGTTTCAAATCTTCAACAAACCCTTTTCCATGCCAAGGGTTTATAAATACTGCTGCAACCGAAACCATAACAACTGGTTCCTTAGCTTCTTTTCCACCTTCAATAAAAGTTTTATCTACAAACTTTGCGAATTTTCTTACTTTTAAACTCATTTATTTTGTCCTATGTTTAAAACTATCTCTTCTAAAACTATATAATGCTTTAGGATCTACGTTAACATTAATTACTGCTGGCTTATTACATTTTAAAGCAGCTTTCAACGCATGATTAATTTCTAAAACCTTATTTACATTAAAACCTTTTGCACCATAAAGTTGAGCAACCTTATGAAATTCTGGGCTTCTTATATCAGCTCCTATATATCTTTTTCCAAAAAAATCTTTTTGATAAGCTTTTTCAGCTCCCCAACTGTTATTGTTCATAACAATAGTAATTGTGTTAATTTTGTATTGTACAGCTGTGCTTAATTCTGAAATTGTCATTCCAAAACCTCCGTCTCCCATTAAACTAACAACTGTTTTGTCAGGACAAGCAACTTTAACTCCTAACCCGCAAGCAAAAGAAAACCCCACTAGGCCAAAGTCCAAAGGAGTGAACAAAGAAGGAGGATTAAAATATTTTAAAGCATCTGTTGCTTGAAGACAAAGAGTTCCAGCATCTAGAGTAATAGCAGAATTTTTAGGTAGAACTTTTCTTAGTTCTTTAAATAAATCTTTCGGCTGTATTGGAAATTTTTTTAAATTATTGCTGCTTTCTCTATTATTTAAATAAATTTTTCTTTCGTTTAAATAGTCATTAGTCCAGTTTTTTATATTTAACTTAGATTTTTGTTTTTTTATTTCTAGGTATATTTGGTTAGTTGTAGTTGCAGCGTCGGCACAAATACCCAAAGTTATTGGAAAATACCTTCCTAGCATTTTCTTTTCTAGTTCTACTTGGATTATTTTTGCCTTCTTATTTATGTTTTCATAAGAGTAAAAAGTTGAATTAAAGCCAAGGCGAGTGCCTAAAGCAATTATTACGTCAGCTTTTTTAACTAACTTTGAAGCGACTGGGTTTCCTCTAGGACCCATCTGTCCAGCATTTAATTTATAGTTAAATGGTATAGCATCACCATGACCAGCAGCAGTAACGATGGGAATATTTAATAGTTCTGCTAATTTTATTACTTCTTTATACTTAGCAGTATATTTAATTCCTCCTCCTGCAACTATTACAGGTTTATTTGATTTTAAAATTATTTTTATAGCTTTTTTAATATCTTTATTTTTTGCTTTTAGAGAACTTTTGGATTCATATGATTTTTTAGTTTGATCAATGTTTAATTTAGCTTTTTTTGGCAAAATATCTCTAGGTAGATTTATTTGAACTGGACCTCTTCTTGGAGACATAGCTAAATTAAAAGCATTACTAAATATTTTAGGGATTTTTTTTTGGTCTTTAATTGTCCAGGTTTTTTTGGTTATTGGTTTAAATAAAGATTGTTGATCAAGTCCTTGAAAGGCATCTTGAACTTTTTCTTTTGTAGAATATGAACCTGCAATAGAAACTACAGGAGAAAAGGCAGCTGAAGCTTGCGCTATACCTGTTATAAGGTTTGTAGCGCCAGGTCCATTTTGTCCTGCAAGAATTACACCGGGCTTATTTGATGCTCTTGCATATCCGTCAGCCATATGAGTACCAGTTCTTTCATCTCTCACACCGATAAATTTTATTTTTTTTTCATGATAGAGAGCATCAAAAACTTCCATTGTGGAAGAGCCAATCAAACCAAATACATGTTTGACTTTTTCTTTTATTAAACATTTAACAACAGCTTGACCTCCACTTAAGTTTTTTGTGGCATTTCTTTTTTTAGATTTAATCACGAAACTTTTTTGATTTTTGTATCTATATCATCTTTAAAATGAGGCATAACTTTTTCAGTAAACATTTTTATACTTTTCATACAATCCTCATGTTTAACTCCTGGAAAATTTGACCAAACTTGTAAATTTTTTAAGTTAAGCTCTGATTTTAATTCTTTAATTTTATCAATAACATATTCTGGAGTTCCAAATAGCATGTTACGTTTATGAAGAAAGTCATAACTTAATAAATCTAATTTCCCTTTAGTTTCTGGCAACTCCTCACCAGGGTCCATATGATTTCCAAGGCCTCTCCAATGACAAACCCATTTCATATAGTTTACCATATGTTCGCCCGCTTTCTCTTTTGCTTCTTCCATGCTATCAGCAACAAACATATCTCTAACCAATGTAACTCCTTCTCCAAGAGAAACATTTCTTTTTTCAGCTTCTGATTTTGCATTTTTATATGCTTCAAATTTAATTTTTAAAGCTTTAACAGTTGGAATCCACATAATGATATTTATGCCATTTTTTGCAGCCCATTCTATTGATCTTATACCATCTACAACTTGATGAATTGGTGGATGAGGTTTTTGATAAGGTTGAGGCACAACACTTATTTTTTTTAGTGTTTTGTTTTTTAAATCCATGAAATCTTCGTTTGGTGGACTCATATCATGTTGCCAAACAAAATCCGTGGCAGGGTAAGTGTAAAATTCTCCTTTATGTGCAAAGAATTTTTCAGTCCATGCTTTTTTTAATATTGTTAAAGTTTCTTCAAATAGTCTAAAATTTTTTGCCTGATCTTTTAAATCTGCTTCAACATTCATGTGAATTGCTTCTCTACCATAAATTCCTCTGCCAACTCCAACTTCAACTCTACCTTTCGACAATTGATCTAGTGTAGCAATATCCTCAGCTAATCTAATGGGGTTATGAAAAGTTATAATATTAGCAGCTTGTCCAATTCTAATATTTTTAGTTCTAGCAGCTGCATCAGCCCCTAACATTAGAGGATTGGTGCAAGACTCCATTCCTTCGTGATTAAAATGATGTTCTGTAAACCAAATTGAATTCCAATCATTTTTATCACAATATTCTGTGATATCTTTTGTTTCGTCTAGTAGCTGATAATAAGGTTTGTGATTCCAGTTAGTAGTATTGCAAAAATAACCAAATTTCATTTAAGCCTCCTTTAAAAATCAATTTAAAGACGACCGATCCCACTTTCGTTTAGTTTTTGAAATCTTAAACGACGAGTTATGTATCGCTTTAATTAAATTATAGCATAAAATTGTTGAGATATGTAATTAATTATTATTATTACACAAGTTATAGAATCCTTTTTAATTGAAAGATTTTTTTAGTTTATTGCTACCTTCAGCATTAATAAAATCAACGAAACTTATTTTGTAAATTCCTTTTTTGTCAGCTGATATATATATATCGCCATTTATATCTTCATGTAGTTCATTTTTTGAGTTGGTAACAAAATGTCTAAGTTTTAAGTCATTTCTTAAATAAATTTTTTCAGTAGAATGAATTCTATCCATATCTTCATTTAATAAAAAAATTATAATTGATCTTCCAGGTCTTAAACCATTGCCATACAAAGATAGAGCCATTAGACATGGTTTGTCATAATAATTACTTAACTTATTAGGGCATTTATTTAATGAAGAAATGCCTACCGAAGGAACAAGTGCAAAAATTGGTTCTTCAAATCCATTTTTTTCATGATTTACTCTAAAAATTCTTTCACTATCATCAAGCAAAATATATTTAACCCCGTAAGAAACAATTGGCCAACCATAGTTTTTATTTTTTTGAATTTTATTTAATTCATCACCTCCACGTGGACCATGTTCAACACTAAATAAAGTTTTATTAATTTTGGTTAAGCCTTGAGGATTTCTGTGACCCAAACTAAATATTTTTGGACTAATATAATCTATCTTATTTGTAATAATTTTATTTAATTCATTTTTTTTAATTTCGATTATTTTTCCATACATTGAATTTTTGTCTTGCGCCAAACTAGCTATTTGATGATCAATAGATTCGGGTGCACCTATGCTTAATAAAATACTATCTTTATAGTGAACACTGCTACTACCCAAACCGTTGTAATCGACTTGTTGGCTTGGTAAACATTCTGTTTCAAATATTTCTTTTTCTTCTTTTAAAAAAACTATTGAAGCATAATAGCAGTTATTTTTTTTAGATGAAATTAATGCAAAAGCATTATTATCATGAAAAAAAACCGTTTTTAAACCACCTTTTTTTTTTACAGCTAAAAAATTTGGTAAATTCAATTTTTTTTGTTTAAAATCTCTTAATACAAATCCATCTTGCGTGTATATTGTAAAAGGACTTTCATTATCTTTTTCTTTATAAACAATAAAAGCTGTTCTTTCGGTTAGTGAAATTATTTTTGAAAATTCAACATTAAAAGAATTAGCATTAACTTTTTGTAAAGGACCTTTTTCTTTGTCTATTTTTGAAGAAGACTGTTTTTTAAATTTTATTTTTATTAAATCTAATATTTCAGGATTTTCGTATCCATAAATAGCCCCAAAAACAAAGGCAAATAAGCAAGCTACAATTATAAAAATTTTTTTCATTAACAACTCAATTTTTTTATATTACTTCTAACGTCTGTACTCTATGAATTTTTTTAAGGATTTTTTTAAAAAAACTTCATAATTAATTATTTTATTATTTTTTTTATTAGACTTGTTAAAAAATTTAGGATTCATTTTAAAATCATAAGAAGGCTCAAAGAAAAAGGGAATAGACATTCTTTTCGTTTTGTTCCACAGGACTCTATGATTTGTTGCTTTAAATTTATTATTACTTAAATATTGGAGTGCTAATCCAGTGTTAACTATAAAAGCATTTTTGTTAAAAGGAACATCATACCATTTTTTGTTTATTCTATTTTGAACTTGTAAACCTCCTTTTTTATCTTGGTAAAGAATTGTAAATATTCCACTATCAACGTGAGTTTCACATCCTAGAGCAACACCATCTTGCTTGGAAATTTCCACAGGCCTTTTTTGGTTAGGATAATAGTTAAATCTTAATGTGCTTAAAGTTTTAAGCCTTGAAAAAATAAGATCAGACTTTTTTAAATCATCTTTATAAATTTTAATTACACTCTTAAATAATGTTTGTCCTAGAATGAAAATTTTATTGAAATATTCTGTTAATATTTTAATTGATCTTTCATCAAGAGATTTATTGAGATTTAAATATTCAATATATTTTATATTTATATCTGATGCATATTTTTTAGTTACTTTGGGGTCACCAATGTCTAAACCTTCTTTTCCATTAACATCATTTGGAAAATATCCCCTATATATATTTTTATTTTTATTATTCCATTTTTTAGGTGAAAGTTTTCTTTTATTTTTTTTAGGAGAATTAAAAAATTTATTTCCTACTTTGCAAATATTATTAATATTTTTTTGATTTATTCCGTGGCCTGTAACTTGAAAAAAGCCGATATTAATACAAGCTTTTTTAATTTCATTTATAATTTTATTTGATTTTGAAGAATTAAAACCATTTTTAACTATTGAAGCAATGTTAATAGTGGGAACTATATTTTTACTCATTTATCTTAAAGGTTTTTCTGTAACTATAGTCTGATCTTTAGCTTTTTCACGCATAAAAATGTAAATACCTGCTGATACAATTATAAACATTCCAATAAATGTATTTAAACCAGGAATTTCTTCAAAAAATATCCAACCACTTAAAGTGGACCATAATAATATTGAATATTCAAAAGGTGAGACTACTGAAGGAGACGCTACACTGTAAGCTGTAAACAAAAGAAGAAAAGCAGCAGAGGCCGTAACGCCAGTTGCAATCATCAACAACATTGAAACTTCTAGATTTGCAAACCATTCTCTAAATATAAATTCAGCAGCAGGATGTTTTGTAGTGTTATATTGTCCATCTCCAATAAATAAATAAAAAATTGAGCTAATTACTATTGCACCAAGATAAAATGTAAATGTTTGTGTATATACGCTATCCTTATCTGAAGTTTTTTTTATAATTATCATTGATAACGAATAACAGAATGCACATAAAATAGGTGTTAAACTTAGATAGTCGAAATCACTAAAGTCAGGATTTAGTATTATATATACCCCAATAAAACCAACCACAACTGCAGACCATCTTCTAACTCCTATGTATTCTTTTAAAAAAAAACTTGCAAAAATTGTAATTAAAAAAGGAGTAACAAAGAATAAAGCAGTAGCTGTAGCTAAAGGCATAATAGTTAAGGAAATATAAAAAGAACTAAATCCAAAAAAGAAAAGAATCACTCTAATAGAAGTTAGGAGTGGATATTTAGTTTTAAATACTATTGGTTTTTTTGTTAATTTTAAAAATATTAAAATAATTACTAAACTTACTAAAGTTCTAATTAGATAAACTTCATACAAGGATGCGAAATTATAAATATATTTCATGATGGAGTCTTGTACTGAAAAAACCATCATAGCCACTAATATGAGCAATATGCCTTTAGGATTATTATTTTTAGCAGCCATTGGCCCCTATATCACATAATCTTTCTTCTTTATATTTTTTTTAATTATGTAATATTAAATTAATGATTTCAGAAGAAGATAAGATAATGATGGAAACCCTTTACTGGTGGGGAATACCAACTTTATTCAGATGCAAAAATGATCCTGAACCTAAAAATTGTGATATTGCCCTAGTAGGGGTTCCGCACAGCACTGGTAATGGAACAACAGAAAGGGACCAGCATTTAGGTCCAAGAGCTGTTAGAAATATTTCAGCAATGTTGAGAAGATCTCATCTTCAATATGGAATTGATCCTTGGAAGCAAAATAAAATTCATGATTTAGGAGATGTTCCTTTTCCAGAAGCGAATGATAATGAAAAATGTATTGAAAGAATTTCAGCTTTTTACGATTATATTGAAAAAGCTGAAAAGCCAGTCGTATCTATTGGAGGCGATCATTCAGTTACTGGAGGAATAGTACAAAGTTTAGCAAAAAAAAATTCTAAATTAACTAAAGGAAAAAAAATAACTCTTGTTCATTTTGATGCACATACTGACTGTTATGAGAAACTAGATCATTTTTTAGGTGCTAAAAAATCAGCTGCTCATTGGGCTTCATACTTAGTTAAGCAAGGAAATGTAGATCCTTCAACTAGCACACAAATAGGAATTAGAGGAAACCCAAGAACTTTAGATTGGTTACAGGCAAGTTATGACATTGGATATCAAGTTATAACTATGGATGAATATAAAGATTTAGGACACGAAAAATGTTCAAAAATGATTTTAGATAGATTGGGCAACAATCCAATTTATGTTACTTTCGATCTCGATTGTTTAGACACTACAGTTGCACCAGGTACAGCAAATCTTGAGCCAGCTTTTAGAGGTTTTAATATGGACGAAGCAAGAAAACTTATTCAGAGTCTTAAAGGTAAAAATGTAATAGGAGGAGATGTTGCTTGTTTAATGCCTACAAAAGATAATCCAAACCAGATTACTTCAATGGTTGCGGCATCTATAATGTTTGAAATTATTTGTTTAATTAGTATTAATTTAAACAAATAATGAAAACAGCTCTAGTATTTGGTTCATCGGGACTTATTGGAAGTAAGCTTGTTAACATAATTCTTCAAAACAACAAGTATGATAATATAAAATTATTTGTTCGGTCATTACCAGAAAATAATAATCCAAAATTAAAAATCATTGAGACAGACTTTAACAATTTAGAAAAACACAAAGACTCCATTGCAGGAGATGATTGTTTTTTTTGTATTGGAACTACAAGAAAAAACACCCAAGATAAGGATGAATATATAAGAATTGAGTATAATATTCCTGTTGAAATAGCAAAAATAGCAAAATCTAACTCAGTAAATAATTTTATTTACGTATCATCTTTAGGTTCTAATCCCAATGCTTCCGGGTTATATCTTAAAAATAAAGGACAGGCAGAGCAGGAGTTAATAAAATTAAATTTTACTAAATTATCAATAATTCGACCTTCAATTTTATTAGGTAATAGAAAAGAAAATAGAGTTGGAGAGAAAATAGGAGTGTTTTTAATGAAATTACTATCACCTTTATTTTTCGGAAAATTAAAAAAATACAAGCCTATAAAAGTAGAAAATGTTGCAAAAGCCATGGTAAATATTGCTCAAAATAACTACCAAAAAAAAATTTTTGAGTCAGATCAGCTAGTTGAGATTGCTAAATTTTAAAAATTAATATTTAAAAAACGCATAACTGTAATTCATAAATAGCGTTTCTAAAAAAAAAAAGAATCAATTAAGTCTTATTTATGAGAAGATTTAAGTTTATTACAGTCTTTATTTTTTTTGTTACCCTTGCATTGCCAAGTTCTGCAGAAACTACTGTTTCCGCAGAAGTTGGTTTTATATTTAATACATTTTTATTCTTGATATGTGGATTTTTGGTTATGTTTATGGCCGCAGGATTTGCAATGTTGGAATCTGGAATGGTTACTTCAAAAAGTGTATCAGTAATTTGTGCCAAAAATATTGGATTATATTCAATTGCTGGAGTTATGTTCTGGTTGGTTGGTTACAATTTAGCTTATGAAATCCCTGAAGGTGGATTTATAGGCAAGTTTGTTTCTTGGTCTGATGAAAGCAAATTAGAAACTGGTTATGCTGATGGTTCAGATTGGTATTTTCAAATGGTTTTTTGTGCCACTACAGTTTCAATTGTTTCAGGGACTCTAGCTGAAAGAATTAAGTTATGGCCGTTTTTTTTATTTGCTGCATTGTTAACTGGAGCAATATATCCAATTGCAATGGGGTGGCAATGGGGTGGAGGATGGTTAGCAGTTATAGGATTTTCTGACTTTGCAGGATCAACATTAGTTCACTCTACAGGAGGTGCAGCAGCTTTAGCAGGAGCAATTTTATTGGGTCCAAGAACGGGAAGATTTAAAAAATCTGGTGAACCTACACCAATTAAACCATTTGCAGCTTCATCAATTCCTTTAGTAACAATAGGAGTATTTATTTTATGGTTAGGTTGGTTTGGATTTAATGGTGGATCTCAACTTGCAATGGGTACATTTGATGATGCAGTAGCTATATCAAAAATCTTTATCAATACAAACTTATCAGCTTGTGGAGGTGTAATTGCAGCAGCATTAATAACAAGATTAATGTCTGGGAGAACAGATGTTATACAAATGCTTAATGGTGCAATAGGTGGATTAGTTGCAATTACAGCAGAACCTTTAATGCCATCGCCTTTTGCATCAATTCTCATAGGAGCAGTTGGTGGACTAATTGTTGTTTTTGGTACTAAATTACTTTTCAAATTTCAAATAGATGATGTTGTTGGAGCAATTCCTGCACATTTGTTTGCTGGAATTTGGGGAACTTTAGCTGTACCAATTACAAATTCTACTGCAAATTTTGGAACTCAGTTTATAGGAGTTTTATCAATAAATATATTTGTATTTATTATCTCTTTTGTCATTTGGGCAATAATGAAAAATACTATTGGCATTAGGTTAAGCAAAGAAGCTGAACTGAAAGGAACAGATGTTTCAGAAACAGGTGTTATTGCTTATGCTATTAGAGATTAATAAAAAAATATTTGTTAACAGGGACTCTCTCATCTTCTTTTTACCCAGGGAGAGTCCCTATTAACATTAGTTTAAAATAAGATCAGAGGCTTTTTCAGCAATCATAAGAGTTGGTGCATTTAAATTTGCGCTAGGAATTTCAGGCATTACAGAAGCATCAACAACTCTTAAATTTTTTACTCCCTTAACTCTTAAATTTTCATCAACAACAGCCATATCATCCACACCCATTTTGCAAGTTCCACACGGATGATAAGCAGTTTCTGCATTAGATCTAATATATTCATTTAATTCTTCGTCACTTTGTTTATCAGACCCAGGTCCAATTTCTTTTCCAGCATGTTTAACTAAAGAAGGTTTTGATAAGATTTTTCTTGCAACTTGAATACATTCTCTTGTTTGTCTTAAATCATCTTCATCTTCTAAATAGTTAAATAATATTTTTGGATAATCATATGGATCAGATGAATTAAGAGTAATCAATCCTCTACTTTTTGGATGATTTGGACTTGCGTGCAACTGATAACCATGAGAACTTGGACTAACCAAACCATGATTAATTACAAATGATGGAAAAAAATGAAATTGTATATTTGGCATTTTTCTTTGAGGTGAAGATTTGGCAAATCCTCCAGCTTCCAAATATGATTTCGAGCAAGGGCCTGATTTAGATAAAAACCACTGTATACCAGCGAGCACTTTTGGAATTAATTTTGTATAAGTATAAAGGGTATCGGGAGTTTTACACTCTTGCATAATGTATGTTTCTAAATGATCTTGAAGATTTTTTCCTACACCTTTTAAATCATTAATAACAGTTATTCCTTTTTCTTTTAAATGATTTGCATCTCCAATACCCGAAATCATTAATAATTGAGGAGAATTAATTGAGCCACCACTTAATATTAATTCTTTTTCTGCAAAAACTTTTTCAATTTTATTTTTTATTTTTACTTCAATGCCAACAGCTTTTTTCCCGTCAAAAATTATTTTTTCCACAAATGAATTGGAAAAAATATTTAGATTTTTCCTATTTTTGATAGGATTTAAATAATATTTTGCTACACTTGCCCTCTCACCATTATGAATTGTTGTATCAAACATACCAAAACCTTCTTGATATTCTCCATTCATATCAGGATTAATTTTATGTCCTGCTTCTGAAGCCGCTCCTAAAAAAGCATTAAATAAAGGATTGTCATTCTTTGATTGATCAACAGGGAGCAAACCAAAAGAACCTCTGTATTGATTTTCTCCACCTGACCATGATTCAATTTTTTTAAAATAAGGAAGAATTTTATTGTAAGACCAAGATTTAAGTCCAAAATTTTCCCAACGTTGATAATCGTCTCTATTTCCCCTTACAAAAACCATTCCATTGTGCGCAGAGCATCCCCCAATCATTTTTCCTCTTGGGCAAAATAATCTTCTGTTATTTAAATGTGGTTCTGGTTCAGAATAATATTTCCAATTATATTTTGGGTCGTGCATAGTATAGAGTAGAGCAAGAGGCATTTTAACTTTCCAAATATCACTTGGTCCTCCAGCTTCAAAGACAGCTACATTGTTATTTGTATTTTCAGATAGTCTATTTGAAAGCACACATCCAGCTGAACCCGCTCCAATAATCACGTAATCAAATTTCATAATAAATTTGAATTTAATAAATTTTTATAATCATTAATATCTTTCATTTTGATACCTATTTTTTTTGCAGCTTCATCAAATTTTCTCAATTTAATTACATCATCGAAAAATTTTTCTTTTTCAAATTTTTCAGCTTCTTCATCATTCATAACTCCACCTTGCAAATGCAAACTAGCTTTAGAAGCTTGTGAAAGAATTTTGTAATATTTTTCATTTCTCGCCAAATATCTTTTTGCTTTAACATGAATTTTTATTGGTTCTACAACATTTTTTTTAAAATATTTTTTGAGATATAGATAAGCAATATCTTCATGTTTTCCATCTTTTTTTTTATTTACTAACTCATCTGGATTATCCAAAATAAAGTGACCATAATCATGAAGTAAAGAAGCGCATATCAAGCTAGAAGAGCACTTATTTTTTTCAGCTAACATTGCCGATTGAATCATATGTTCAGTCATAGTCACTTTCTCACCTATGTAGAGTGATTTATTAGTTTTATAATTTTTAATTATTTTTTTTATTATTGATTTCAATTAAACTGGCGCATCCCCTTCTATTGCAATTCGATCCATAACTCTTTCATACCCAAGTCCTCTTCCAGGGTAAAAATCAGCAATTGCAAAATGAATAACACTTCTGTTATCCCATATACATACTGTATTTTCTGTCCAAGTGAATCTACAAGTTAATTCTAGCCTAGCTTGATGTTCAAAAATTTTATTTAAAACTTTATCGCTTTCTTCTTTATCTAAACCAATAATTTTTTTGGTATATGTCCAATTTACAAATAGTATTTTTTTACCTGTTTCCGGGTGTGTTCTTACTATTGGATGTTCATTTGAATATTCATTATAATTTTTTTTTTTATTGCCTTCCATTTTTTTATAACTATCTAAAAAAAATTCTGCACCTAAAGAACTATGCACTGCTTTTTTATCTCTAATTTTATTTTTTATTTCTTCATCTAAAGTTTCCCAAGCAAGTTCCATATTTGCAAAACATGTATCTCCACCTACCGGAGGTATTTTTAATGATTTTAATATTACAGCTTTTGTAGGTTTGACATTATAACTAACATCGCTATGCCAATTTTCTCCCCATTGGTTTTGTTCATCTTCAGCTTTTATTATTCTAACTATTTCAGGATACTTTTTTAAACCTTTAACGTAAGCATGTGTTTCTAAGGGACCAAATTTTTCTGCTAGAGCTATTTGTTCTTCGGAAGTAATTGTTTGACCTCTAAAAAAAATAACTTTATGCTCTAAAAGTAGATCGTTAATTTTTTTAAAATTTTCATCAGAGGTATCTTTAAGATCAACACCTTTAATTTCAGCACCTAAGGCTCCTGATAATAATTTAATTTCCATAATCAAACATTACATCTGAGGTATATTTTTGTCATCAATTTTAATTTTTTTATTAATTATTTTTTTAGTTTTTTTGAGAAATGTAAACTTTCAGATTTAAAATTAGATTTATTTTTACTTATAAATTCATTCATAATTTCAGCTTTTTCGTCTTCAAATTCTGTAACTTTTCTTAGACTTAAATCTATATATAAAGACAAGACTTCAGTACTTGCAGATAGTATATTTTTACCTTTTTCATACATTTCTAATTTGTAATGTAACCTTTTTTTGTCATGATCAAAATGAGAAAGAAAAACTTCAACTTCATCACCTTCTTTTACTTCGTTATTATAAGTAGTATGAGTTTCAACAACCATTGTACTTTTTTTTGTATTTTTGGCGGAATGTTCTCCCATATTAAATTTTGATAAAAATACTTCTGCTCCCATATCAAATACTAAAATATAATATGATAAATTCATATGGTTGTTATAATCAGTCCATTCTTTAATTATTTTTTTTGTAGTTAACAGAACAGACATTATTATTTTACTTCTGACAAGATTTGTTCAGAGAGCTGCTTAATTTCTTCAACAGCGTTACTCTTCTTTTGTTTTTCAACAGCAGTTTTGCCTTCACCCATAGAGGCGGCAAAAATTTGACGATTTCCAATTATTGTTTTAGTTGCAGAAAGATTTAAACTTTTTATAAATTCATTTGTTTTGGTAATAAGTTTTGATCTTTGGCTTGATCTATTAATTTGTATTAAAATTTTTTTATTTGCTTTTTTTGCTATTTCAACAATCGCACCTGTTGCCCAAAAATCAACATGAGATGCCGCTACAGGAATTAAAACTAAATCTGCAGACTCAATAGATGGTCGAGCATCAGATTCTATTTTTGGAGGCGTATCTATAATTACAATATCATGATCTTTTTTTAATGCTTTTGACTCATATTGAGCTCCCCACAAACTAGCAGTTTTAAAAGTTAAATTATCGTTCGAAACTTTTTTTTCTGTTCTGATCATATACCATTTACCCAAACTTCCTTGAGGGTCTGTATCAATGACAGCAACTTTTAAATTATGATACTTTATGAAAGCAAGAGCTAAATGAACGGCTAGCGTTGTTTTTCCACTGCCACCTTTTTGCTGCGAAATAGTTATTACTTTGGATAGCATTGACACATATTATAATTAATAAATGGCCAACGAAATAAAATTTTAGGATTATAAACAGTCAATTTAATTTCTTTGAAAAATTAAAAAAGTTAGAAAAAATTCTAGTATTAATTGAAATAAAAATAAATCTAGTATGGATTGTATTTTATAAAAAAATTTATTTTTTTCTCGTTAGATTTAAAATAATTTTTTTAGAATCTACTTCTAAAAAATATATATATAAAAAATTAAGACATTTTAGATTGATTTGTGACAAAATTTGAATTTAAATATCTAAATTATTTAGAATAATTTTAAATAGGGAGTGAAAAGGGACTCATGAACAAATTATTGCTTCCACAAGACGTTGTTGGGGGATCTTTTTGGTTAATTTCTGTTGCAATGATAGGTGCAGCAATATTTTTCTTTCTTGAAAGAGGTCGTTTGTCGAACAGATGGGGTACGGCCATGAATCTTGTAGGCGTAATAGCTCTAATGTCCTCTATACACTACTTCTATGCAAAAAATTTATGGGTTTTAAATGGTCAAGCGCCAACCGCGCTAAGATATATTGATTGGATTTTAACCTTTCCACTTACAATATTGACTTTTTATGTAATGTTAAAGTCAGTTACTGACGTTAAAAGAGGAATGTTTTGGCGTTTGCTTGTCGGAACACTTGTTTGGGTAATAGCTCAGCTTCTAGGAGCATATGGATATATGAGTGTTACACTAGGATTCCTGGTTGGTATAGTTGGCTGGCTTTATATCATTGGCGAGCTTTACATGGGAGATACGGGAAGGAAAAACGCATCGTGTGGCAATGAAAGTGTTCAAATGGCATTTTTTGCAAATAGATTAATCATTACAATAGGTTTTTCGATTTATCATATTGGATATTTTATAGAGCACTTAGCTGGAGGAGCAAACATCAACAGCTTAAACATAATTTACAACTTAGCCGATATATTGAATAAAATTATTTTTGGAATGATAATTTATAGTGCGGCTTTAGAAGATACAAGGAAAGAGGCTTAAATTAAGGAGGTATAATTTATGACAAGAGGAGCAGATATAATAGCAGCAATAATTTTATTAGCATTGGCGATAGCAATTATAGTTTATTTATTGCATTGGCTATACAGAAGATCATCAAAAGAAGTTTCATTTGTACGTACTGGAATGCTTGGAGAAAAGGTTGTTATATCTGGCGGTGCATTTGTCTTACCAATAATTCACAATATTACACAGGTTGGAATGCGAACATTAAGCATAACAATTAAAAGGGGCGGAGATAAATCTTTAATAACAAAAGATAGAATGAGAGCTGAGCTTGTAACAGAATTTTTTACAAAAGTTCCGCCTGACGAAAGAGCAGTATCAACTGCAGCTCAAACTTTAGGTAACAGAACTCTTGATCCTGAACATTTAAGAGAAGTTGTTCAGGGACGTTTTGCAGATGCACTTGGGGAAGTTGCTGCAAAAATGACACTAGATGAGATTCAAGAAAATAGAGGACAATTTGTAAAAGAAGTCACAAAGATAGCAGATGCATCCATTGGTCATACAGGTCTAGCATTAGAAACTGTTTCAATAATATCTTTAGATCAAACTCCAATTGAACAGTTTAATCCTGCAAATACTTTTGACTCACAAGGTTTGACACAATTAACTGAACAAATTGAGTCTAGAAAGAAAAAAAGAAACGATATAACGCAGGATACAAAAATTTCAATTGAAAATAAAAATTTAGAAACTATCCAAAAAGAATTAGAAATAAAAAAAAATGAAGAGTTTTCTAGATATCAACAAGAAAGAGAAGTAGCTATTCAAAAAGCTAACGAAAGAACTGAAACTGTAAAACAAAAAGCAGAAAAAGAACGTGAAGCTGAAGAGGCAGAGATAAGAAGCCAAGAACAAATTGAAGTTGCAAAAATTTCTCAAAATCAGGTTATCGAAGTTGAAAGAAAATTAACAGAAACAAGATTAATTGAGGAAATAGAAAAACGTAGAAAAGAGCAAAATGAGTTAGAAAAAAATGCTGCTTACGAAATAAGACAAAAAGATTTAGAAACAGAAGTTAAAATCTTAAATTTGGACAAAGAAAGTGAATATGCGCGACTTGAAAAACAGAGACTTGTTGACATGAAACGTGCACAAGAAAAGGCTACCATCATTAAAGAACAATCTGAAAGACAAAAAGATGCAGAAGAAGCACAAATAATCTCTGAACAAGAAATTAAAAATGCTAAAATTGCTCAGCAAAAAAATATAGATTCTCATAAAATTGAGACAGAAAGAGAAGTTAGACTTCTTGATATAGAAAAAGCAAAGAGATTAAGCATAGAAGAACATCAAAAAAATCTTGAAATAATAAATAAATCAAAACAAGTTTTGAAATCTAAAGCTGAAGAAGAATCTACAAGAGCGAAAGCAATTGAAGCTGAAGAGAAAGCCAACTCAGCAAGATATGTTGAAAAAGCTCAGGGTATTAAAAAAGTTGATGTTATTTCTGCAGCTTCGAAAGCTGAGCAAGATAGATATGAAACCATGGCAGCAAAACTAAGATATGAAATAGATGCAGCCGGTAAGGAAGCATTAAATGCTGCTGAGAATTTAAGAAGCGATGCCAGCAGAAGAAGCGCTTTAAGATTAAAACTTGCTGAAAAAATTGAAGCAATCATTAGAGAAAGTGTTAAACCAATGGCAAACATCGGAGATATAAAAATTGTTGATGTTAATGGTTTACCTGGATTTAGTGGAACCTCTGGTTCAGGTGGTGGAGAATCTTCTACTACTGGAGGATCTGGAAGAAGTGGTAATCTAGCTGATAACGTTGTTAGTTCAGCATTACGTTATAGAGCACACCAACCATTTCTAGATAGTTTGCTTAAAGAAATTGGAATGAATCCTGGAGAAATAAGCAACATCAGAAATATTCTTGGTGACTATGATAATCCGAAAAAAGATTATCATATGAACTTCGATAATGATCCAACTAAAGGAACCAAAGGTTCTAAGTAACGAAAGTAAAATATTATGAGTAGTGGTTTAGATAACTGGGCAAAAAAGTATGAAGAAGCTACTAATAGTGACGACACTATTAAAGCTATGGCAAAATATTATACATGCTCATTTATGTTTGATATGGAAAGTGCAAAAGTAATTATTGAAATGCACGATGGCAAGGTAAAAAATATCAATACAAGTCCTTCGCCTTTAGATCCATACGACTTTGCTTTAAGAGCATCAGCAAAAACTTGGAGAGAATTTGGCCAACCAATGCCAAAACCAATGTACCATGGCATATGGTCAGCAAGTTTCTTAAAAGACTTAAAAATTGAAGGCAATCATTTGGTTTTAATGAAAAATCTTAGAAATTTCACAGTTCAGTTTGAACTATTAAGAAAAACAGGAGTGCCAGTTTAATGAAAAATTTTGAATTAAAAGGAGTTTTAAAATGGTAAAACATCATGATGTTATAGGACGTTATGTTACAATTGAGGTTGACGATTGTGAATACAAAGTTTTTTATCTTCAAAATGGAAAAGGGATACCTTTAATTTGTCAACATACTGCTGGATGTCATAATCATCAATGGAGAGGTTTGCTTGAAGACCCAGAAATTACTAAAGATTACAATGTAATTGCTTATGATCTTCCAAGACATGGAAAATCAGATCCACCACATAATAAAGAATGGTGGAAAGAAGAATACAAGTTAAAAGCAGAACATTACTGTAATTTTATTGTAAAGTTATGTGATGCTTTGGGGTTACAAAAACCAATTTTTATGGGCTCGTCTTTTGGTGGAAATGTTGCTTTACAATTAGCGTTACGTCATCCAAATAAATTTAGAGCTGTAATACCTGTTGAGGCAGCAGATTATGCTCCAGGATTTTATTTAGATTGGTGGAGACATCCACACGCTAACGCTGCCCAAGTATGTGCTAGTGGAACATGGGATTTAATGGCACCACAATCTCCCGAAAAAGATAGATGGTTAACTTGGCATTATTACACTCAAGGTTCAGAAGCATTCAAAGGAGATCTATATTTTTACTCAGTCGACCATGATTTAAGAAAAGAATTAAAAAATATTGATGGACATAAATGTCCCGTTGTGATGCTAACAGGAACATATGATTATTTAACACCACCAGAGGCAACAGAAAACACTGCAAGACAAATAAAGGGCGGAGTTTATATAGAAATGACTGACATAGGACATTTTCCTATGAGCGAAAATCATGAAGTATTCAGAGTTTATTTATTGGAAGCATTAAAAATAATTCAAGAAAGAACTAATAAATAAATATTAAAATGAGGGTGGATAAAATATGAAAAAAGACAAAACAGGTGTACAGCTAGATCTTGGTCATACAAGTACTGATGACTTTATTACAAAGAAATATGTTTTACCTTTATTAAAAGATGAAAAAATGAGAAACAAATTAATAGAAGAGCATAGAGCATGTCCTGTAGGTAAAGCTGCTCAACCACATAAAGGCCAGCCAATGGTAGAACATAGCAAGGAACTTCAAATTGTTTTAGATAAACTTAGACGACAACCAATGCATATTAAAAAATATGTAACAGTATGTAAAAAGGATTTTGAAGATTATAGAATAGGAATTGTAAGCGGAGTAAGAGGTCAGCCTGTTAAAATTTTAGAAGAGTCTTTCTCTTCAGAAGAAGCATGTGAGCACGCAATCTTTTTAAAAAGAGTTGTAGATTTATTAGATAGGTATAGCGAATGATTAGTTTATTGAGGTTTGTATAATGTTAAGAATTACTGGTTATAGTGACAAGTACCAAGCTTTTCCTGGTGAGGAAATTAAATTTTATGTTAATGCAGAAAAAAATGAAAACTATGATGTGCAAATTATAAGGCTTATTCATGGAGATACCAATCCTGAAGGACCTGGATACAAAGATGAAGAAATCGGAGCAGAGTGTAATAGAACTTACCAGGGAAGAAACCAAAGAATACACGGAGGTTCATACATAGTAATACCCCAAGATGAAAGATTGAATTCAACAAGTTTTACTCTTCAAGCTTATATTTTTCCTACAACCCCAGAAAAAGGCAAACAAGGAATCCTAACAAAATGGAATGATAAAACAAAAAGTGGTTATGGTCTTTTTATAGATGAAAAAGGCTGTCTATCTGTAATGATAGGAGATGGTGGAGGTCAAGTCACAGCACTTTCAAGCGAAAAAGAATTAATGAGAAAGGTATGGTATTTAGTGGCAGCAACTTACGATGCTGAAACAGGAAGACTAAAACTTTATCAAGAACCATGTGTTACACCAACAAATGGCGGTCTAGGAATGTCTTTACTTCATCCAGCAGATGAAACTACTTCATTTGTTGAATCTGTAAATAATTTAAAACCAAGAGCTAATGATGCACCTTTCTTAATAGCGGCGTGTACTCTAAACGAAAGATCAGGCAGACATATTTATGGAGGTCATTATAAAGAAGCATCAACCCCAATAGAATTGCCAGAACAAATATTAACCTATAATGGAAAAATAGATAGACCAAGACTAAGTAAAAAAGCATTATCAAAATCTGATATCGAGTCTTTAGCTAGAGGATTTACAGGATGCACATCGGAATTAAGATCTGAAGTAATTGGTGCATGGGATTTTCATGCAAATATTACAAAAAATATAGCTTCAACATTTATTATAGATTCAACATCTAATCATTTAAATGGATTTATAATAAATCTGCCTTGCAGAGGTATGACAGGTTACAATTGGACTTCAGATGAGATGGTTTTTCATCACAAGCCAGAAGAGTATGGTGCAATTCATTTTCACGATGATGATATTGATGATGCAAGATGGGATGTAGATTTTAAGTTTAAAGTACCTGATATTATTCGAAGCGGAGTCTATGCTGCAAGATTAAGAATTAATGGAGAAGAGTCAGCAGAGACAGAAGATTTTATTCCATTTGTAATTAAACCTCCTAAAGGAAAAGCAACTTCTAAGCTTTGCTTTGTATTGCCGACTAATAGCTATTTAGCTTACTCAAATGACAATTTAGGAACAAATTCTGTAGTTGCTCAATTATTAGCTGGCAAAGTTCCTGTTATGTCAGCATCCGATTTATATTTAAATGAACATAGAGAATATGGACTATCAACCTATTCTAAACATTCAGACGGTAGTGGTGTAGCAATTTCATCAAGATTGAGACCAATTTTGAATATGAGACCAAAATATAGACATTGGCTATCACCTTCATTATGGCAATTAAATGCAGATCTACACTTAACTGACTGGTTAGAGGAAAAAAATATTGATTTTGATGTTGTTACAGATGAAGATTTACATTTAGAAGGAGTAGAATTATTAAATCGTTACAAATGTGTATTAACTGGTTCACACCCCGAATATAGTTCAGAAAAAATGTTAGCTGCTTATGAACAATACCAACTAAATGGTGGAAGATGGATATATTTAGGTTCTGATGGTTTTTATTGGATAAGCGAATACCATCCAGATAACCCAAACATAATTGAAGTTAGAAAAGGCGAGGCCGGTACGAGAGCTTGGACAGCAAATCCAGGGGAATACAATAATGCATTTGATGGTAAGTACGGAGGAATGTGGAGAGCAAGAGGCAGAATTCCATCCAAGGTTTGTGGTCTAACATTTACTGCATATGGATTTGATGTAAGCTCATATTATAAAAGATGTCCTGATAGCAAAAGACCAGAATGCTCATGGATTTTTGAAGGCGTCGGAGAAGATGAGGTCATCGGAGATTTTGGTTTAGTAGGTGGCGGGGCGGCAGGTTTAGAACTTGATAGATATGACCTAGAGTTTGGAACACCACATAACGCATACCTTTTAGCTAGATCTGAAAATCATACAAATTTAATGATGCAGGTTAATGAAGAAATTCATTTTACAGTAAGAGGCTTCTATGGCGGAGGTACTGAAAACCCAATGGTTAGAGCTGATATGATTTATTACAAGACTCCTAATGATGGTGCATTATTTGCACCAGGTTCACTTTCATGGTGTGGAAGTTTGTCCTACAATAATTACAATAACAATGTTTCAAAAATTTTAGAAAATGCAATCAGAGGATTTTTAAAGGAAGGACCATTACCTTAATGAACAAGCCTCAATTTACAAGACCAGAAGGAACAGGTGGAAAGAGTGTGCTAGGATCTGACAACGTTACACCTTTAAATAAATTAGAAAAAAATGCTTTAGGAAATTTAGATGAGGATAAACTAAACGAACTAGCTAAAAGCCTTTTTACTTTAAATAATAGAAAATATGGACCTATACCAGGAGCTTACATGGTAATGTGTACTAAGCCAAACAAAGAGTGGTGTGTTGCTCAACTTAATGCCGATAGAGCAAAGCCTTTTATTATATTTGAAGATAAAGCATTCAATACAATTGAAGCAGCGCAAAAAGAAGCAGAAAGAATTAAAAAAGAACGGGGTGAATCAGCACCAAGGCGTTGTACTTAAATACGAAAGGGATTCAATGTCCGAAAAATCTCTTTGGTTGTTTATTTTTATATTATTGTATGCCGCTTTTTGTTTTTTCTGGGGCGTAAGGGGTTCGACTTATAACTCTGATAATCCAGAAAAATATTATTTAGCTAATAAAAACATTTCGTCTTGGGTTTTTTTCTTTGCCGCAACTGCTGCTACATTTGCTGGATTAACAGTAATATCTCAAACAAGCCTTATCTTTAATGATGGCTTTCAATATGTTGGTACAGCTTTTATTGCAATAACAGTTCCTCTAGGAAGTATATTTTTTTTTAAGAGGCAATGGATGTTGAGTAGAAAGTTTGGATATATAACTCCAGGAGAAATGTATTATGATTATTACAAGAGTGATACAATCCGAGTTATTTCAGTTATTGTTACTTTTTTTATAGCAATACCTTTGCTCGCAGTTTTTTTTGGTGCAACAGGTTACCTAGTAAACACATTAACAGAGGGATATGTTTCTAGAGAATTGGCTATGTGGGTTATTTCCACTATTGTTTTATTTTATGTAACCAGAGGAGGTTTTAAATCTATTGTTAGTGTAGGAGTGGTTCAATCCTGGCTTTATTTTTTTTCAGTGATTTCTTTAGGAATAATTATTTATTCATTTGTTGGTGATATAGAAACATTTGGAAAAGCATTAGCAAAAGTAGCAAGCACAAAAATAAGTTCCTGGGGAAATACTAGTGGTTATGGAGGAGGAGATTATAATGGATATTTTGCATTACCAGGAGTTATCCAGTGGGTAGCAGGTTTAGGAAAAAATGAAGCAGTAGGAGGACCTTGGACTGCGATGATGATTTTTACTTTTTCAATTTCTTTTATGGGAATAGTTCTTTCTCCTTCATTTTCAATGTGGAGTTTTTCAGCAAAACATCCAAAAGTTTTTTCTTATTATCAAGTTTGGGGATCTGCAGTTGTTATTGGTTTGTTGTTATTTATTTTTTCAACATATCAAGGTATCGGTGCCAGTTTACTAGGAGCTAATGCGGATATTAATAACAATGGTCTGGCCATTAAAACATTATTACCAGAAGTTTCAAACAATGATCATTCGTTAATTATTTATCACATTATAAGTTTAATGGATAAAAATGCTCTTTGGTTAACCGGCTTGTTAGCTGTTGGGTTAATTGCAGCTCTTCAATCTACAGCTGCAGCTTTTTTAATGACATCTGGTAGCATTATAACAAGAGATTTATATAAAGCATATGTTAACAAAAATATAACTTGGGAAAAAGAACTTGCGGCTGCGAGAATTATAATGTTGTTAATATTTTTAGCTTCACTTTATATTGCAACATTTGCAAAACCAGCAATGTTGATCTTTAGCGGAATAGCAATTTCTATAGCTTTCCAATTTGTGATGGTTTTACTCGGGTTAGTTTGGTTTCCATGGATAACAAGAGGAGCTGCAATTTTTGGATTAGTTATTGGAATAATAATTGTAATTTTAACAGAAACTATTGGACAACAAATTAGTGGCAATAGGTTGCCTTGGGGAAGATGGCCACTAACCATTCATTCTGGAGTATGGGGATTGTTATTTAATGTGTTTATTTGTTTTTCTATTTCTGCTTTTTCCAACATTGCAAAAATTGATATTTATAGATCACACAGGCAAAAGTTTCATGACTTTTTAAACGAGCATATGGGACTTCATCCAAGCAGAACAAAACTAAGATCTTTTGCATATGTTATAGCTTTAATCTGGCTTTTTTTTGGAGTTGGACCAGGACAAGTAATCGGAAATAATTTTTTCGGAGAGCCCGGAGCTGGTTACGATGCTTGGATTTTAAAAATACCATCTATCTGGGGTTACCAACTTATATGGTGGTTATTTGGAATAGGATTAATTTGGTTTTTGGCAAGCAAGATGGATTTATCAACCTTACCAAACAAACCAATTCAAACAAATGATCTTTATAAAAAATCAGATGAAGTTCAAGGAGAAGTTAACTACATAGATAAAGTTGGAACAGGCTATGGATGGATTTTAATACTTATAGGCATGGCTATATTCTCAATAATATTCTATGTTTATTTTGTATAATAATTTATGACTTTAAATAATTTTCAATTTAACACAACCCCCGGACTTCGATTTGGAAGTGGTCAAGCAAAAGATTCATGTAAAGAAATTTTTAACAAACTTGGCCCTCGTATTCTTTTTATTACCGACAAAGGATTAATGTCTCTTGGATTAACCAGGCCAACTATAGAAGAATTAAAAAAAATGACCTCAGTAGAAGTTTTCGATGATGTTGAAGCTGACCCTTCTCAAAAAACTCTTTTAACAGCAATTGAAATAGGGAAAAAAATTAAAGCAACAGGAGTTATCGGATTTGGAGGAGGTTCATCAATGGATGTTGCAAAATTATCAGCTTTGATACTTGGTTCCAATGAAGATTTGGAGAAAGCATGGGGAGTCGCAAATGCAAAAGGCCCACGTTTACCACTTGCTTTAGTACCAACTACTGCAGGCACAGGTTCGGAAGTAACGCCCATATCAATTATAACTGTTGGAGAAGATGAAAAAAAAGGAGTATCTTCACCAATAATATTGCCAGACTTGGCAATTTTAGATCCTGATCTTACTCTAGGTCTTCCTGCAATAACCACAGCTTCAACAGGAATTGACGCTATGGTTCATGCAATTGAAGGATATGCTTCTTCAAATAAAAACAATAATGTAATTTCAAAAATGCTAGCAGTAGAAGCACTCAAATTACTTGGAGGTTCTATAGAAAAAGCAGTTTTTAATGGTTTAAATGTTGAAGCAAGAGGCAATATGCTTATTGGTGCTATGTTGGCAGGAAAAGCATTTGCAAATTCTCCTGTGGCTGCCGTACATGCTCTTGCATATCCAATTGGAGGAACTTTTCATGTTTCTCATGGACTTTCAAACTCACTGGTCTTACCTTACGTTCTTCGTTTTAATAGTGTAGACTCAAAAGCGGCAAAAGATTATGCTGAACTTGCCCCTTATGTTTTTCCCAAGATAGATATTAATAAAGGCAATCAAGCAGTTTGTGCAGAATTTATAGATAAGTTAGAAGATTTGTCAAAAAGATTGGGCCTACCTCAAAAGTTAAGAGAAGTTGATATACCCAAGGAAGCTTGTGAAAAAATGGCTCAAGATGCAATGAAACAAACAAGATTATTAGTTAATAATCCAAGAGAAGTAACTGAAGCGGATGCACTTAACATTTATCAATCTGCTTGGTAAGATAATATTATGAAAGAAAAAGACAAAGATATTTTTGAAAAAACTACAAGATTTACTACCGGGATAAAATTATACATGTTTCAAACAGGTTCAATTAAAACAAAATTAAAATTTATCAAAATGAACCAAGGCGAAGAACCTTATGAAATACCTGTGCCTTGGTTTTTAATAAAACATCCAGAGGGCGATGTTATTATTGATGGTGGAATGCCAATAGAAGCAGCTCTAGATAAACATAAACATTGGGGATCAGTCGTTGAAGCTTATGACCCAGTAATGAAAGTATCAGAATGGTGTAAAGATATGGTTAAAAGCGTTAATACAAGCCCTGAAGATGTAAAATATGTTATACAAACTCATCTTCATTTAGATCACTCTGGTGCTATAGGACATTTTCCAAACGCAACACATATTACACAAAAACTAGAATATGACTATGCATTTAATCCTGATTGGTTTTCACAACCAGCTTATATAAGAGCAGACTTTGACAAACCAAACATTCGTTGGAAATTTTTACAAGGTAGAAAAACTGATTTTTATGATGTTTATGGCGATGGAGTTATAAAAGTAATATTTACTCCGGGCCATACTCCGGGCCATCAATCAGTATTAGTCAATCTTCCAAAAACTGGTCATATGTTATTTACCGGGGACGCTTGTTATACAGGAGATCATTGGTGCGATAAATGTTTACCTGGACTTGTAGCTTCATCTTCTGATGCAGCAGAGTCTGTTAAAAAATTAAGAAAAGTTGCCAAAGAACATGATGCAAAGGTAGTTTGGGGACACGACCCTGTTTCTTGGCAAGATTGGAAAAAAGCACCTATGTTTTACTATGATTAAAATATGTTTTATTTATTTAAAAACTATGTTTTACTGCGAATAAGCTATGAAAAATAATACTACATTAATTAATTCTATTCTTTCTGAATACGAAATAAATATTTATTTGAAGAATGTAGCTTTAATATTATTTGGTACTTTGCTTTTGGCTCTTTCTTCAAAAGTTCAAGTTCCATTTTGGCCAGTTCCTATGACAATGCAAACTTTTATAGTTTTTATTATTGGAATGGCTTACGGTTGGAAATTAGCTTTTTCTACATTAGTTATTTATCTTTTAGAAGGAGCTTTGGGTTTGCCAGTATTTGCTAAAGGTGGTGGCTTACTTTATTTAACTGGTCCAACAGCCGGCTATCTTTATGGCATGACCATAGCAGCAGGAGTTATAGGTTTTTTTTCGGAACTTGGTTACAATAATTCATATTTTAAAAGCTTGATATCTCTATTAATTGGAACTTTTATTATTTTTTTATTAGGAGTTGGATACCTCGGGTCAGTTATTGGCTACGACAAAGCTTTAGCTGGAGGATTATATCCATTTATTCCAAGTGAATTCTTTAAAATTGGCCTAGCAGTAATTCTTATTCCTTCTATCACTAGATATATTAGTAAAGAATAATACTAAGATATAAATATTTTTCTACTTTTTTTAGAAGATTTTACAATTGTTTCCATAATTTTAACGTTATGTGCAGCTTCTGAATTTTTTATTTTATATTTTTTTTTATTATAACAACTATCAGCAAATTCCTGTAATTCTAGAAATAGTGTATCTTTATTTTTTAATTTTAGTTTTTCTTTTTTTCCATTTTTATGAAATATATTAATTTTATTACCATCTACATCGGAAAAAATATTCATATTTGTGCCAAATATATTAAATGTTGTTGTGTAAGGACATGCACAAATAGTCGTTAAATTTCCTGTACAGTTTTTATTAAATTCAAATAATGCAGAAGTAGTATCATCCATGTCCACTTTAACTGCGAATTTTTTTACCAATGATTGTACAGATTTAATTGTTCCTCCGAAAAAACACATCAAATCTATCATGTGGATTCCCATAGCTGCTACTGCACCTCCCGGGCTTTCTTTTCTATTAGCACGCCAATATTTTTTTTTATATTTCATCGCACCTGATGCGGAATAATTTGCTTCTATATGTAATATTTTTCCAATTTTTTTTTGACGATTTAAATTATTTATATAATTAAAAACACTGGAGTATCTTCTGTTATGACCGACAGATAAATTTTTTTTATATTTTTTTGCGGCATTTATCATTTTCTTCGCATCTAAATATTTCGTAGCCATTGGTTTTTCAACAAAGACATGCTTTCCATTTCTCATTGCTTGAATAGCGTGTTTTGCATGCAGCGAGTGAGGTGTAGTTAAAATTACAGCATTTATACCTGGATCACTAACTATCGCATTGTAAGAGTCGTGATAATTAGTTTTATATTTTTTTGAAAAATTAATTCTTTTTTTTTTACTTTTAGAGTAACAGCTTACAATTTTAATTTTTTTACTTTTTTTATAAATGGATTTTGCCAACTCATCTGACCACCAACCCAATCCTATTGAAGCAGCTTTAATCATATTTATTTTGTATGTGGCAATGTAGATTGCATAAAATCATTTTTTGAAAAATTCGTAAACCACCTATCAAGCTTTGAATTATTTGTTCTCCAGCTATTATTAAATCTAAACATAGTATAGTCTAAGGCACAAGCAACTGCTATTTGATCCATAGTTAAATAGTTGTTGTCATAATTGTTCCAATTGTCTTCTAACCATTTAATGGTTCTTATAATTCTTATTTCCTGTTTATTAATAAAATTTGTACTTTTTTCTTCATCGGGTCTGATTGTTTCCATGCGTCTTTCCAATACAGCTTCCATTAATCCGTTAGCAATCGAAGTCATAGTCATTATTTTCCAATAATCTTTTTTTGGAAATAAAGTATTTTTTTTTGAAATTGAATCAAGATAAAGGCAAATATTATCGCTATCTATAATAGCCATGTTGTTAACTATTAATGTTGGTATTTTTCTAATAGGATTATGTTTATCCAAAAAATTTGCTTCATAAACATTAATAATTTTTTCTTCTAATTTAATTTCCTGTACTAAAGAAGTAACTTTAGTTTTTCTTCCGAATGGGGAGTTCGGACCATTGTATAAGACTATTTGATCTTGCATAAAAATCTACAGTTTAGAGATAAGAAAAAAAATGTTGATAACTAAAAAAGTTATAATCTCTTCTTTTAGTTGTTTATAATTTACATCCCTAGGATCAGTAGCAGATAAAGCAACATCAACTAAACTTTTTGTTTCTTCTTTTGATATTCCTATATCTTCGGAGAGATCGTTTATTATTGTTAAATAAGAAGATTTCTTTGTTTTTTTTTTAATCATTCAATTATTATAGCTATAGTTCCTGGATCTATACCTTCTTGATCGTTTACTACATTAACTTTAATTACTTTTCCATCAACAGGAGAGTCATGATGAACCTCAGTTTTCATAACTTCCATAATAAATAAAGGATCTCCTTTTTTTACTATATCTCCTTCTTTGACCAAAACTTTCCACATGTTACCAGGTACAGTAGTTTTAACTTCAGTTGTCATAAATTCTTTTTTTATTTTTTAATTAAAAAAACGGACTTTTATATTTTTCATTCCTTTTTTTTCAATCATTTTATTTCTAATTTTTTCATTCATTTTTTCTTTATCAAAATCTACTATTTTAATATGGTCAATTTTTTTAGCTGGTTTTTCAGCTATTAAAATATTTTCTTCTTTAGATGATATTAAACTAACTTCACTACACATAGCACTTTGTTCAGATCTTAGTGTTTGAGATTTTTCCACAGATATTTCTACAAAGTTAAAACTATCCCCCGGTTTTGCTTGCCCAAGTTTCCAAAAAGACGCTGATGGAACAGTGTAAGGAACAATATAGCCACCCATGCTTGGGCCATCATTGACCAGTATAATTGGAGTTTGTCCTGCTAAATTAATTGCTCCTGTAGGATATCCTTGTTCTATAATATTTGAAGGAAAGGTGCCGTGTTCTAGACCCTTGTTTGTTGCTTTTTCAGCAAATGACCATTTAGGTCCTTCCAATCTATAACCTGTTCTGTCACTTTTTGACTGGAGTTTCCAATCTGAACTTAAAAACATTTTATGTCCTTTTTCATCTATCCAATCGTCATTAGGACCTTTAACAACTTCTACAATCCATTTTTTATTTGTGGACATAACTGGTATAGAACTTTTTCTAATTTTTCTTCCTGCATAAGATTTAGATTTATTTAAAGGAATGATTTGACCATCTTGAATTGCTTTTCCATCAATACCACCAACACCTGCTTTGTGAAAAGTTGATCTTGAGCCCAACCAAGCTCTAGTATTTATTCCGCCTGAAAAAGCAATGTAAGATCTTGCACCTACCGTTGCAAAAGACATTTCTAAAGTTTGATTTTTTTTAACTTCTAAACTTTCCCACAAAGGCACAGGAGTGCCATCTATTTTTGGAGACATATCCGCGCCAGTAATAGATATAACTCTATCACTATCAAATTTAAGGGTAGGGCCCATAAATTGACATTCTAAAGCTGCAGAACCAGGTTCATTTTCAACTAGAACATTAGCAAGTCTAAAAGACCAACTATCCATTGGACCTGAAGGTGGAAAGCCTAGATTTAAAGTACCAATTCTCCCAGGATAATCTTGAACTGAAGTTTCTAGGCCTTTTTTAATTACTTTTACCATAAATATTAAAATCTCTTAGTTTGATCAATTGTAGTTAACCATTTTTTATAATTTTTTACCGAAAATTTTTGATACTCAACAATATTGTAATCATAAGTTCCTTCTTCCACTTTTTTTGAAACATGATCAAATTCTTCGTATGTTGTAGGAATAAATTTTACTCTATCTCCAGGTTGAAAAAGACAAATATTATTTTCAAATACCGGAAAACTTTTTTTTGTATCCCATATCGGAACTGGAATAATTCCAAAAATTTGGTAGCCACCTGGTAATCTATCAGGATATATCGATGTAGAAGCACCCCCCATTCCAACGGTTCCTTTAGGTGTCCATGTTCTTGGAGGATTATATTTTGGTGCAGTAAGTTTACATCTTGGATCGAGGGCCATCATAAATGGAAGGCCTGGCCAAAAACCTATAGCAGAAACCCAGTATTCAGTACCAGAATGTACCCTTACAAATTGATCTGTGCTTTCAAGATTATTTAATTCTGTTATAAATTCTGGGTCAGGTTTCTTTTTAGCTATTTTGTTTGAATAATCTTCAACACATTCTTTTGTCCATTTATCAAGATAAACTGTGGGAAAAGAAAAAATTCTGCTATTAATTTCTATATCGTCAGAAGGACCTAAAGAGTCAATAAGAGATTTTAGTTCATTTTTTAAATTATCGAATTTTATTTCCTCTGGTTCATAATGTACTAGCATTGAAGCAAAACATGGAGAAGTTTCATAAACTCCTTTAACTTTATGGTCCTTAATTGCTTTAGCTAAGTTCTGAGCAGTAAAATTTAATTCTAAATTCATAATGTTACCAAATTCAATAAGCATATATTTATCTCCAGCAGGCAAAAATTTGGGAGTATCGTAAATTTTACCCGGAACATTTTTAACTTCGGTTTTTATTTTAGTTTCCGTATTATTATTTTTTGGAGAAACAATATTTTCAAAAGCTTTTAAATCTTTTTCTGTATAACCTTGTCCATTTTTGCTTTTAGGAGTTTTTGCAATAATTTTTTCAAAAGTTTTTACATCTTGATCGCTGTATTCCTGCTTAGTTTTGCTAACATTCTGTTGTTTATGTTGTAAATTATCTTCCTTTTTCTTAATAAATGAATTTAAATTATTTTCAATAAATTTTGTGTTAAAATTTGAATCCTCAAAACTTTTATTTTTAAGTACAGATATTAAAAAAGATTTATTAGTATTAATTCCTTCAATTTCAAAATTTTTTAAAAAATTTATCATATTGTCTATGCTTTCAGTTCTATTTGATCCTTTTGAAATAATTTTTGCTATCATTGGGTCGTAATAAAAAGATATCTCGTCTCCTTCATCAACGCCAATATCTAATCTGATATTAGTTAAACCTGAATTTGGAATTTTAAGTTTTGTAATTTTTCCTGGAGAAGGAAGAAAATTTTTTGAAGGATCTTCCGCGTATAATCTACATTCAATAGCATGTCCAGTTCTATTAATTTTATTTTGTTCTGTTAAATCAAGATTAATGCCTAATGCAAATTTAATCTGCATTTCAACTAAATCTGAATTTGTTATAGATTCTGTAACCGGGTGTTCTACTTGAATTCTTGTATTCATTTCTAAAAAGTAGAATTTTTTTTCATCTACATCATAAATAAATTCTATTGTTCCTGCGCCTTCATATTTTTGATTGCTTGCAAAATTTACTGCGCTTTCTGCCATTTTATTAACAATATCTGCTTCTACTTTTGGTGCTGGACTTTCTTCTATAATTTTCTGAAATCTTCTTTGTATAGAACAATCTCTCTCATAGAAATGAACAGCTTTTTTTTCACCAAAACCAAATATTTGTATCTCTATATGTCTTGCATTTTTTATAAATTTTTCCAAAAAAACATCGCTATTACCGAAGGCTTTTTTTGCCAAATTTTTCGTTTTTTCTACAGATTTAACTAATTCACTGTAATCATTCACAATTTGCATTCCTATTCCTCCACCTCCAGCACTTGCTTTTACTAGAATTGGAAAACCAATTTCATTACATTTTTTTTCTAAATCTTCTTTTTCTAAATCTTTATTGTTTAGTCCGGGACAAATTGGCAGATTACTTTTTAAAGCTAAATCTCTAGCAATATCTTTATTGCCCATAGACACAATAGTATTGGGTTTAGGTCCTATCCAGACAATTCCAGAATCAATTACTTTTTGTGCAAATTTTTCGTTTTCAGCTAGAAATCCATAACCAGGGTGTATGGCATCAGCTTTTACTTTCTTGGCAGCTTCAATTATTTTATCTACAGATAAATAGCTATCCTGCGCTTTTGAACCACCTATATGAATTGACTCATTAGCTTTTCTTACATGTTTGCCATTTTTATCTACATCAGAATAAACCGCAATTGAATGAAACTTTAATTTTTTGCAACTATCAATAATTCTACAGGCAATTTCCCCACGGTTCGCAATTAGAATTTTTTTCATTCAATTTATTTTTTAAGAGCTTTTTTTAAGCTTTTTATTATTTCAACAGCATTAGGCGTATCAGAATGAACGCAAATTATATCGCATCCAACATCGGTATCAGTACCACTAGTGTTCTTAACTTTTTTTTCTGAAATAGCTCGCAAACATCGTTTTACAGCTAGTTTGCTGTCATATTTTGAATTTTTACCTTTGGCTATTACAAGCTTTCCCTCTTTATCGTAATCAAGATCAGCATAGAACTCAGCAATAAAATCTAACTTTCTTTCATTTTTATAAATTTTTTCATGAGCGGTATTAGCCATTCCAAAAATACTTACATCAAAAGCTTCAACAGCATCAGCAATCGCTCTAGCGATTTCTTCATCTTTTGAAGCCATAACATATAGTGATCCGTGAGGCTTTATATGATTTAAAGGCATATTTAATTCATCTAAAAAAGCCTTAAGCGCACCTACTTGATACATTATCATATTTTTTAAATCTAGTTTTGGCATTTTCATTTCTCTTCTTCCAAAGCCTTGTAGATCTGGAAAAGATGGATGAGCTCCTACCTTAACTTTATGTTTCTTTGCCAATTCAACTGTCTTTCTCATATGATTAGGATCGGATGCATGAAAACCACATGCAACATTAGCAACATCTATTAAAGGCATTATTTGTTCATCATTACCTGCATTATAAATTCCAAAACTTTCTCCCATATCACAATTTATTTTTGTCATTTTTATATCCTCCTTTTAAATTTGCGATCTAATATGTGGAGATCTTGCGTATAGAGCAACCATTGGTATAATTAATAAACCTAATATAAACTGTTGCGCTTCCCATTTTAAACCCCAGCCAATTAGCACTGTTGTAATTACTTGTAAAATCATAACTCCAATTACACTTAATCCGTATCCACCATAACCTCCCAATAGCGAGGTACCCCCTACAACTACTGCGGCAATAGTTAAAAATAAATATGTATCACCAACTCCTATAAAACCACCTCCGCTCCATCCAAGAAGCAATGCACCGGTTAAAGATGCAAAAAAACCACTGATTACATAAGCACCAACCCAATAACCTCTTTCAGAAATAGATAATCTTGCTGAAGATAATCTACTACCCCCAAGAGCATAAAGATTTCTTCCCCATTTAGTTAAACGAAGAGCGATAATTATAATTATAGAAGCTACAATCCAAATTAAAATAATAGGAGGAATAGGAAGCCCAACAGTTTCACCATTCATAGAAGCAATATTTCTCATCCAATCTGGCACGACACCAAAAACCGTGCCTGCAGAAAAAGTTCCCATCGCTACAAGAATTTGAACACCTCCCTTAACAAAAAAACCAACACCTAAAGTTAGTATTAAAGCTTGACCTTGTAGTCTAAAACTTAAAATGCCATTTACTAATCCTATTATTAAACCTAATAGCAATACAGCAACTAAAGCTAACCACGGAGGTACGCCTTTAGAAATTAAAGACATTAGAGCAACATTGGACGCTCCTATCAAAAATGGAATTGATAAATCAAGGCCACCTAATAATGCAACAAAGGTTTGACCCACTGTAGCTAAACCCAAAAATGCCGCAAATACCAACATTGACTTCATGTTAAGCATTGAAAGAAATCCGCTTATTGTAAGCGATCCCAATATAAATAATCCAATTAAGACACAAATACCAATGAACACACTTTTTTGAGCGGTTATGTATCGACCAACAACTCCCATTAATATTATAAATCCTAAGAATATTAAAAAAGATACTAAGGTACGGCCTGAAAAAAAGCCTTCAGCAATAAATGAAACAAAAATAAAAACAAGTATTAATAAAATAAATGCTAATGTTTTCCATTTGTTATCACGAATAGTTTTAAAGAAGAAATTTTCTTCATTTTCTTCATCAGGAATTTCTTTGCCTTCAACTTTTTCTTTAGGAAATTTTGTAAATATATTTTGCTTTAAATCACTATCTATCCATCTAATAGAAAAATGATACCAACCCCACAATATTAATCCAGTTACTGCTATAGAGTATGTAACAATATTCATCCAGTCGGCACCATCAAACCAACCTAATACAGCAGTACCTATGCCGCACAATATTGCAAAAAATAATCCTAAACCTTTAAAGAAAAGAAAAGCAGATCTTCTCATTTTATTTTACCTCTTCCCATTGACTTAGCTGCTTATCTCGAGCAGTTTTTTCTCTATAAATAGTCATAAATTGCCAAACTAATGGTGTCAGAGGTATTCCAATAACAAAAACTGCAATTATTTTATAAAAAGAATATCCAACCGAAT
>CACENJ010000002.1 GCA_902560855.1 uncultured Pelagibacteraceae bacterium | reverse complement strand
AAAAATATTTTGACCAAGAAGAAAAAATATTATCAAAGTTTAATAATTAAATAATTATGAATATTTTTTTTATTATTAGTCACAGTTATGGAGAATTAGATATAGTAGCTCCAATAGTGTTGGGACTTAATAATAAAAAAAAATATAAAAATATAACTATTATCTTATCTAAAGGTGAGGTTATAGAACAATATAAAAAGGACAAACTCTATCAAAAATTATTTTCTGATGCCAATGTCAAAGTAAAATTTTCATTAATATTTAGCAAATTTCATCCTGCTAAAATTTTATCATCAAAGCTTGAAAGAATCTTAAGTGATCATATAAAAAATAAAAAAAAAGCAAGAAATAAATTTACACATTGGATTCAAGAGTGGAAAATAAAAATAAAAAAAAAAATTATAAATTTATATTGTGATTACATAGTTCGCGTTTCTCTATCGTTACTTTTTTTAATTAAAAACTATAAAATATTTTTTACTAACGTAATATGTTATGAAATTACTAACCAGCTTTCAAAAGATATAATATTTTTAATATTAAATAATTTTCTTAAAAAAAAGTTCTTAGTTTTAAATCATGGTCATAGTTATAATACAAAAGCAAAAGTAAAAAGACAATTTCCGATCATACCATTTAACTATAAATTTTTAGTTTTTTCTAAAAATAATATTACTTGGTGTAAATCTTTTGGATATAAGAATTTTGGTGTAATAGGTTTTCCAAAGTTTTTAATTTCTTATAAAAATTTTATCAATAGCTATAATGATATATATATACCAAAAGAATATGTTGTAATTTTTACAAGGCCTCCACATAAATATTATCTTAGCGAGCAAAATTATAAGTATCTTCTTAATACATCTGTTCAGTTAATCTTAAAAAAATTTAAAAATATAACAATTTTAATAAAACCACATCCTAGAGAAAAAGATAAAATAATTTTTGATAATTTAAAAAAAGAATATAAAAAAAATAAAAATATAAAACTTACAAATTTGAATTCAGTTTTGCTTACAAAAAATGCTAAGTTTGTTATTCATTTTTTTACTTCAGCGATACTTGAAAGTTTAATATTCAAAACACCAGCTATCGAATACTTCATTGAAGATGAAAATTTTTTTATTTTTGAACCTAATGGATCGCCTTATAGAAAATTGGGTTTTAAAAATGCTACAAATAAAAATCAACTAGAAAAACACCTAAATAAAATTAAAAATAAAAAATTTAAGAATATAAGTAATAAAAATTTATTTAAAACCAATTTGAACAATTTTCAATTTAAATGATATCAATTTTAATTTCAGTTTATAATAGTGAAAAACTTATCAGTAATTTGATTAAAAGTATTAATAATCAAAAATATAAAAATTTTGAAGTATTAATTATAGATGATAATTCACAAGATAAAACATTAACACTTTTAAAAAAACTCACAAGAAATAACAAAAAATTCAAGATTTACAAAAATAATACCAAATTAGGGCTTACAAAAAATTTAAATAAATTAATTAAAAAATCCAAAGGAGAATATATCGCAAGGTTAGATGATGATGATTATTGGTATCCGTATAAGCTTAAAAAGCAAATAAGTTTTTTAAAAAAAAATAAAAATATTGCTATGGTTGGTAGTCAAAGTCATTTAATAAAAAATAAGAAAAAAATTTTCACTACAAAATTTCCTTTTAAGCATAATGACATAGCAAAAAGATTGTTATATCAAAATGTTTTTAATCACTCTTCAATAGTCATTAGATCAAAAATTATTAAAAAAGAAATTTATAATAAAAATTATTTTTATCTTCAAGATTACGAACTGTGGTTGAGGTTGGTAAAAAAATATAAATTAGCAAATATTAATAAACCTCTTTTGTATATAAAATATAAAGACAAAATAAGCTTAAAAAAATTTTATTATATGATTAAAATTAAATTAAATATATTGAAAAACCTAGAATTCAGTAAAAAAATATTTTATTTGATTCATATCATGTTTTACATTATTAGATCATCTCTATCCAATTTACTAAGATGAAAAAAAGAATATTAATTGCTGGTGCAGGAGGATTCATAGGGGGACATCTTGCAAAAAAACTTTCAAACAAAAAAAATATAATCTTTTGTGTTGATAAAAAACCTTTGAAAAAATGGTATCAAATAACACGAAGTAATAAAAACATAGTATCAGATTTAACTTTTGATGCGAATTGTAAAAAAGTAACAAAGAATATTGATGAAGTTTATAATTTAGCTTGTGATATGGGAGGTATGGGTTTTATAGAAAATTTCAAAGCACAATGCATGTTGTCAGTTTTAATAACAACAAATTTACTTAAATATTCAAAGATAAATAAAGTAAAAAAATTCTTTTATTCTTCATCAGCTTGCGTTTATCCAAATTTTAAACAAACAGCAAAAAAAACTATTAATTTAAAAGAAACTGACGTCTACCCTGCTGATCCAATGGACGGATACGGATGGGAAAAATTATATGGTGAAAAACTCTGTGAAAATTTTCAGAAAGATTATGGAATAAAAGTAAGAGTTGCAAGGTTTCATAATACCTATGGACCATTTTGTTCTTGGAATGATGGAAGAGAGAAAGCGCCTGCAGCTCTAGCAAGAAAATTTATTGAAGCAAAATTTTTTAGAAAAAAAAATATTGAAATATGGGGAGATGGGTCTCAAAAAAGAAGCTATACCTATATAGATGACTGTTTAACAGGAATACAAAAAATTGTTAAAGGAAATTATAGCTATCCAATAAATCTTGGAACTTCATTTTGTGTAAGCGTAAATCAATTAGTGGATATTTTAGAAAAGATATCAAATTTAAAATTAAAAAGAGTTTATATAAAAAATGCACCTAAAGGTGTTCAATCTAGAAATAGCGATAATAAATTAATAAAAAAATTATTTAACTGGGAACCCAAATATAGTTTAGAAGTCGGAATGGAAAATCTTTATCGCTACATATATGATGAATTTAGAAAAAATCATAGATTCTAATATAACAATTTTTATTTTTTTTTTATTATTTGTATTTATTACATATTATTTTAGTAAAAAAAAATTATTAATAGACTCTATTAGCAAAGTTCAAAGCATCAACAAATCTAGAGCTGTATTAATTGGTGGAATAATTTTTATTTCATATATAGTTTTTTTTTGGAAAATTGATATTTTGTATAAAATTTATCTAATTATACTATTTTTTATTGGACTCTTAAGCGATTTAAAATTTCTTAATAATGCTAAAAGTAGATTGGCAATAATTGTTTTTTTTACTTTGATTTATGCAATTTATAATAATTTTACAATTGATAGAACAAATATAGAATTTTTTGACGTATTTTTAGAAAATAAAATTGTTGCTTTTATTTTTGTAACTTTTTGTATCTCTATTGTAATTAATGGAACAAATTTTATTGATGGCACTAATAATAACTTAAATTTATATTTCTTTTTTCTAATTATAATAATTCTATTAATAACAAAAAATAATAATTTAATTTTGAATAATGATTATTCAAAATTAATTTATCCTCTGTTATTTCTAATATTTTTCAACATGATAAATAAAGTTTTTTTAGGTGATGCTGGGGCTTACCTAATTGGAGGTTTGGCTGCTATTTCTGTAATTGAATTAATAAATTTAAATAAAAATTTAACCCCTTTTTATGCAGTATTACTTTTGTTTTACCCATGTTTCGAAGTACTATTTTCTATTGTGCGTAAAAATTTTTTTTCAAAAATAAATCCCTTAAATCCAGACAAAAAACATTTTCATATGCATCTTGTTAAACTTTTTTCTGATAAATCGGAAATTTATAGCCATTTTTTAACTTCTTTTTTAATTAATTTTTACATTTTTTTAATTAATTTATTAGCATTAAATTATGCCTACAGCACTTATTCTATTTTGCTTTTTGTTATGTTGAATACATTTATTTATATTTTTTCTTATTATAAATTAAATAGAGCAAACAAGAGAAAAATTTCATAGAATTGCATTATAAAACTTATTAACTAATGATATCAAAAACTAAATGACTTATTACTTAGGTTTAAACTCATATCATGCTGGTTCATCAGCATGCTTATTTAAAAATGGCAATATAATATGTGCGATTGAGGAAGAAAGAATTAACAGAATTAAAAATTCTGCCGGTTTTCCTATTAAATCAATTGTTGAATGTTTAAACTTTGAAAATATAAAAATTAACGACATTAAATTTATAACAGTTAATTCAAACCCTTTTTCCAATTTTTCTATAAAATTAAAAAATTTAATAATATCTAAAAAAAAAATATTAAAAATAAACAATTTTCTTAATAGAAATTTAAAAAAAATATCTATAAAAAATATTCTTGAAAAAGAGTTTAAAACAAAAATTAATGCAAAAATAATTAGAACAGATCACCATCTAAGTCACATATCTTCAGCATATTTTTTGTCAAATTATAAGAAATGTATTGGAATTTCTATTGATGGCCTTGGGGATTTTGCAAGTTTGTGTATAACAAAATGTGAAAATAATAAAATTACTGTTCTTGAAAAAGAATTTTATCCTGGATCATTAGGTATATTTTATGAGGGCATTACTCAATATCTAGGATTCAATAATTATGGAGATGAATATAAAGTAATGGGTTTATCTGGTTATGGTTTTCCAAAATACAAAAAAATTTTAAAAAATATTTTTACTGAAAAAAATAGCATAAAGTTAAATCAAAAATATATTAATAATATTTTTGAAAAAAAAACAAAACTAATTGGAAAACCAAAAAGCCCAAAAATATTAAATAATAATTTTAATAAACTATTTTCAAAATTTAAAAATGAAAAAAAATTTAAAGAAAATTTTGCTTCAAGTTGTCAAAGTTTGTATGAAGAAAAACTTGAAAATATTATAAACAAATCAATGAATTTATATAATTCTAAAAAAATTATAATGGCTGGAGGTTGTGCATTAAATTCTCTTGCTAATGGTAAAGTTTTTTCAAAACTAAAATTAAAAAATATATTTATTCCATACATGCCTGGAGATAATGGTGGTGCTATTGGATCTTGTTTATATCAAATTAACAAGGATAAAATTAAAATAAACAAAAAAAAACTTCAATTACCATTTATAACACCATTTAATAGAAATAAATTTATAAGTGTCCAAAATTTAAAAAAAAAATATAAAAAGCTTAATAGAAATTTCAAATTTTTTAATATGAAAAATAATTATCAAGTAAACAAATTTATAGCTTCAAAAATCTATAAAAAAAAAATAGTTGCTATATATAGAGATAGGATGGAATTCGGTCCTCGCGCCTTGGGAAATAGATCAATAATTTGTAGTCCAACATTAAAAAACGCAAAAGAAATACTAAATAGTAAAATTAAACTAAGAGAGAAATTTAGACCTTTTGCTCCTTCAATTCTTGAAGAAAAGGTTGATAGTTGGTTTGATAATTCTGTTAAATCTCCATATATGTCTTTTGTTTGCAAAATTAAAAAACAAAAACGGAAAATAATTCCAGCAGTATGTCACGTTGACGGAACCGGAAGACTACAAACGCTAAACAAAAATATTAATCCAAGTTTTTATGGTTTAATTAAAGAATTTTATAAAATATCAAAAATACCCATAGTACTTAATACTTCTTTTAATATAGACGAACCCATTGTATATACTTATGAAGACGCTATTAACACATTCCTAAAGTCAAAAATTGACGTTTTGGTGCTAAACCAGCTGATAATCGTTAGATGAAACAAAAAATATTGATAACAGGCGGATCTGGTTTTGTTGGTTCATCATTAATAGAAATATTAAAAAAAAAATATTTAATATTTTCTGTAGATAAAAAAAAACCTTTAATTAATAAAAAATTTAAATTTTTAAAATCAGATTTTTGTTCAAATAAGGTTCTTAAACTAATTAATAAAGAAAATATTCAAATAATTATTCACCTGGCGGCCTACATAAATGTAGTTGAAGGAGAGAGAAATCGAAAAAAATATATTTTAAATAATTTTACTAAATCAAAAAAATTTTTTGAAAAATTAAAAAAAACAAAAGTAAAAAAATTTATTTTCAGTTCTTCTGCGGCAGTTTATGGTGATAAGAAAAAAAAAATTAAAGAAAATGAATCTTTAAATACAAAAAGCGTATATGGTAAAACAAAAAAAGATTTTGAAAACTACCTGAAATCTACAAATAAACATAACATAAACTGTTTAATTTTCCGTTTTTTTAATATTGGAGGATTGTATAAGAAGTTAAAAACAAAAAAAAATAATTACAACTCATTTTTTTATAACATGTGTAAAGCCTATATTAAAAACAAAATTTTTTTCATTTATGGAAATAAATTTAATACAAAAACAGGTTATAGTTATAGAGATTTTATTCACATAAAAAGTTTAATAAATATTATAAGTAAATTTATAAATTTGAACATAAAAAAATTTGAAATTATAAATGTAGGAAATGGTATTGAAATAGATTTAAATAATATTTTGCTTATTGTTCAAAAAAAATTGAAAAAAAAAATAAAGGTTAAAATTGCAAAAGCTCGTAAATCAGAAATAACTTATTCGACCGCAAATATTCAGAAGCTTAAAAAAAAAATAAATTTTAAACCAAAGAATGAAATATTAAATATTTTTAAAGATGAATTATCAAAAATATAGAAAAAATAAAATAAATGTTGGATTTATTTTTGAAGACTCTAGATTTGGAGGACCTCATAAACTTTCAATTCAAATTGTCGAGGGTTTAAAAAAAAAATTTAATTTTAAAATATTATTAAATGACAATAATTCAAGAATATTTGAAAAAAAACTTAAGTCAAAGAATATATATTTTCAAAAAAAAAAATTAAATTTTCTTTCAAAAAATTTTATTTATATAATTAAATATTTATTATTTTTTTTTTCTGATATTTTAAAAATAATTAGTTTTATAAATTCCAATAATATTAAAATTATACATGTTCCTGGAGGAACTTATTTTTTTAAAACTGTTATAGCAGCTCTTTTAATAAATAAAAAAATTTTGTGGCATATACATGATGCTAAAAGTAATTTTTTTTTAAAATTGATTTTATCTTTTTTAAGTAGATACGTTTCTCATGCAATATTTGCTTCTAACAAAAGCTTAAAATATTATAAAAATTTTATTTCACATAATACAAAAACAAAAATAGTCGTTTCTGGTACTAAAAAAAAAAATTTTTTACCTGAAACAAAAAAAAATTGGATATTAACTGTTTCAAACTTAAGTCCAGATAAAGATATATTAACAATATTGAAAGCGGCAAAATTTATTAATAAATTTGATAGGAAAATTAAATTTATAATTTGCGGTGAAATTTGGAACACACAGTACAATTATTATAATAAAATTAGTGAGTTCATTAGAGATAATCATCTGAAAAATGTCTTTTTTACTAAAAAATTTGTTGATGCTGATAAGTATTTTAAAAAATCCAAACTATATATATGCAGTTCTAAGCATGAATCTTCGCCTATGTCGGTTTGGGAGGCAATGAGCTACGGTTTGCCTATTTTGTCAACACCATGCGGTGATATTCCAATTTTTATGAAGAAGAAAAAATTTGGCAATCTATTTTATTATGGTGATTATATAGCTTTAAAAAATAATATAATTAATATTTTTAAAAACAAAAATGAAAGAAAAAAGATGTCAAAAAATTCAAAGATTATCTGTGATAAATTTCTTTTATTTGAAAAAGAAATTAATTCTATAAAAAACATTTATGAAGATATTGGAAAATAAAATTAAATTTTTATTAAATCTATTGTTAATTCTTATACCTGCTGCATTTATATTGGGTAATGCTGTACTTAATATTACAGTACTTTTATTTGACATATTATTTTTAGTCGTTTTTTTTTCTACAAATGCAAAAAAATTAAAACTTGGTACAAATAAATTAGTTATTATTTTTACATTAATTTTTTTAACAATTAATCTATTATTTTCAATAAATTATTTAGAAACCCTTTACGCAAATTTAGGAATTGCCAGATATTTAATATTTGTTTATTCAATTACTTGGCTAAGTAAAAACAAAATTATAAATATAGAAATATTTTTTAAATCAACATTTTTCATTTATATATTTGTTTTTTTCGATTCTTTATTACAATATATTTTTGGCAAAGATATATTTGGATATGAAACAATTGGTTCCCATCCAGTAAGATTATCGGGACCATTTGGAGATGAAGCAGTAGCTGGGGCCTATCTTGCCAAAATGATATTTATTTATCTATTTTCTTTAGTTTTTATATTTAAAAAAAAAAATGTGGTTAAATATATTTCTATTTTAGGAATTATAATTCTTATATTATTAACACAAGAAAGATCTGCGTTAATTATGGCAATTACATCTTGTGCCTTATATGTATTTTTCGACAATACAATAAAATCAAAATACAAAACCTTGGGTTTTATTTTTTTATTTGTATTAGTTGCATCATTAATATCTTCAAAAAAATTTAGTTCGCATTATTTTGACAGAACTTTAGAACAGATCGGGTTTAGCAAAAATCCAGCTTTTTTTAAACATAGTAATTTTTTAGACTCTCAATGGGGTGCGCATTTTCTTACTTCCGTTGAAATTTTTAAGAATTATCCACTGACTGGATCAGGTTTAAAAACTTTTCAATTTGAATGTTCAAAATCTGACTATGAAAAAATTAATTCAGTATCTAAAGACAAAAGGTGTGGCACACATCCTCACAATATATTTCTAGAAGTTTTGTCAGATGCTGGAATAATTCTGTTTGTCATATATTTATTTTTTTTAATTAATATTCTTAAAAAAATTCTCTCTATAGATATTTCAAAAAAATATTTTTTGTTGGCTAACTTCTTTATTTTATTTTGGCCAATTCAAACAACTGGATCAATATTTCAAACTTGGAATGGATTTTTTTTCGTATATTTTTTTATATTATTATTTAATTATAAAAAAATTGGCTCAAATTAATTTTTTTTTATCAACTTCTTTTACATTATCAAAAAGTGTGTAACCTAGCTCAACAAAATCTCTACGATGCTTTTCATTAATCCAATTTAATGATTCTTGGCAAATATAATCAGTAAAATCGTATTTTTTTGGGTTTTGATTAAAAGTTTTTATATTTACTTTTTTTAAATTTTCTCTTTCTAAAAAAAAATTAAAATCCTCTTCAATTTTTTCTTGTCTTATAAAATAATCAATTTTAATTTTGTTATCCCAATTAGTGAACCAGTATGTCTGTGGTCTTAATCCCCAAGAATTTGGATTTTTTTTTAAAAATTGGTAGAAAGTCATAGTATTGCTAAAATTATGATATTCCTGATGAAATGAGTGTGCTGCAACATCCAAAAACCAAGATATGCACCTAGCATAGGGAGATCTGATTGTACCTATGTAAAAATTACTATTCTTGTTGTCAATAATCTCAAAAAAAGTTTTTTTGGCAAAAAAATTTCTATAATAAAATTTTAATATATCCTTAAAATTTTTTATAGAAAAAAAATTCTTTCCTTGTGGTTTTTGTATATCTATTAATGCGGTATGATTATTCAATAAACCGAAAGAATTGCAAAGAGCCTTTCCAGCAGTTTTGGTTGGACACAAAATATAATATTTAGACACAAAAATTATTTTTTAGCTTTTTTTTAATAAATTTTTGATTTCTTTAATAGATAAAAAATGAGTATTAGTATCCGATCTATATTCAAAATCTTCAGACACAAACTTTCCTTTTTCTCCATTATAATTTAAATTTTTGAAAATTTTTTTCTCCGAAGTGGAAGGCAATATTATAAAATATTTTTTAAATTCAATTGTACTTTGAGCGCTGTCAGCAGGACACATTAACTCATGTATTTTTTCACCTGGCCTAATGCCTATTAATTTATATTTAACTCCAGGTTTTACACATTGCATTAAATCGGTTATTCTTATTGAAGGAATTTTTGGTACAAAAATTTCTCCTCCTTTCATTCTTAAAAAACTTTGCAAAACAAAATCTGTTGCATGATCTAGTGTAATCCAAAATCTTGTCATTTTTTCATGAGTAAGAGGAAAAAAATCAAATTTTTTATTTTTTAATTCATGTAAAAAAGGTACCAGGGATCCTCTTGAGTTTAAAACATTTCCATATCTTACTACGCTGAAAGTTGTATTTTGATTACCAACCATATTGTTTGCTGCGGTAATAAGTTTGTCAGAGGCAAGTTTTGATGCTCCGTATAAATTAATTGGAAGCGCCGCCTTATCAGTGGACAAGGCTATAATTTTTTCTACTTTATTCTGGATAGCAGATTCAATTAAATTCTGCGTTCCAATTACATTTGTTTTTATACATTCAAAAGGGTTGTACTCTGATGCTGGCACTTGTTTTAATGCTGCAGTATGAACAATGACATCTACATTTTTAGTGGCAAATATTAATCTTTCTCTATCCCTAACATCTCCAATTAAAAACCTAACGTTTTTAACTTCACCAACATCCTTGGATAGTTCATATTGCTTTAATTCATCTCTAGAATATATAATAATTTTTTTAAATAATTTTAATTTAATAATTTTTTTTAAGAAAAACTTTCCGAAAGAACCTGTTCCGCCAGTTATTAAAATGTTTTTCTTTTTTAAGAAGGAATTTTTAAGTTTTTCTGCTAATGCCATATTTTTTAGATTTTATATATATTATTAATAAATAATAGTAATTCATTCTTATATCAAATGATATCTTGTTATAAACCTATTTTACTTTTAAACAATATTTTTAATAAATCTAAGTCCTCTTTTGTATCTAAATCAACTGTTGAGCTTCTATCTAAATAGTAAAAATTAAATTTTTTACTTTTGATAATTTTATAATTTTTAATATTATGCCAATAAAATTGACCTGCATCATGATAAGCTTTCTTCATATCTTGTGTTCTTTTTTTGGAGTGCTTGCTATTAATAAAATTTAACAATCTACCTTTCTTCAACATCGCTATTTCTATTGGAGCACTATACCTAGTAGCAGCAATTAGTGATTTATTTCGATTTTTTAAAAATTTATTATAACTCGCGATCAATATTTTTTTCGTAATTAATATACTTGTTGGATAAAAATAACATAATATTGATATTTTTATATTTTTTTTCTTAAGATAACCTAAAAAGTGATTAATGACATCTTTGTCAGTTGCGTAATCGTTAGATAAATTTTTTGGTCTTATAAATGGAGCTTCTGCTCCATATTTTTTACTTAATTTTAAAATTTTTATTGAGTTAGTTGATACAAATATTTTATCAAAGATTTTTGATCCAAAGATTGTTTTCAAACTCCAATAAATCAGTGGGTATTTCCCTACTTTTTGGATATTTTTATTTCTAATTCTTTTGGATCCTGATCTAGCTGGAACTAAACATATTATCATAATTTACAAAATATTATATAAAACCTATAGCATAATAATAAATAGTTCAGTAAATAAATTTAAAATTAATATGATTAAAAATCAACAAAAGTGTTTCGTTCTTCTTACTGCCCCTTTTCAGTTAATATTTGCTGAAAATACTTTAAATAAATTAAAGTTAAAAAAAAATATAAAGAAAATTGCATTAATAATTCACCCTTCAATAAACCAAAATTCAAAAGGAACTATAAAAAAAGTTGCAAAAAAACTAGATTATGAAGAAATAATTGATTTATCTCATTATTTTAAAAAATTTGAAAAAATTGCAAAAATTAGCTTTATTAAAAAATTTTTTAATTCTAAAGAATTAAAAAGATATACAGCTTTAAAAAAAAAAATTCGCTTAAAACTTTTAAGTAGATTAAAAATTTCTTCTAAGGATATTTTTATTTTAAGATTAAATTATAATTTTCTTGAAGAGTTTTTTTATTTTCAAAAATTTAAACATTATTACGGAATAAGAGAAGGAATAGCTCAGGAATATTTTTTAGGTGGTGCTTTTGGCATATTAAATTCTGCAAAAAATAGGACATCTCAATTAATTTATAACTCTTTATTTAATTTAAGATATTTTTATAATTTAGAGTATTTTCGCGAAATTATTAGAAGAAAAAGTGTAATATTTAAAAAAAAAATTATTGATAAAAGAGATGATAAAAAAATTAAATATTTAGTATCAAAAATTTCTAAAAAATCTGATCGTCTAAAAAAATATAAAATTATTATTTTTGGACATCCTTTGATTGAAAATAAAAAAGTATTTAATACAAATGCTAAAAAAGAAGCTCAGATTTATAATGAAATTTTTAATAAATCAAAAAATAAATTTAATCTAACTCATAAAGATATTATTTTAAAAATTCACCCTAGAGTAAGTTATGAAAACTATCTATCAATAAAAAAATATCTTAAATTTCAGACTTTTAAGTTTAATGATTACACCCTTTCAGAAAGTTTACTTCTTTCAAAAAAATTAAAAGCGGTATATGCAACTGGCTCAAGTATCTTACTTTATTCAAAGTTTATGTTTAATAAAAAGAGCTTTTATGTAGATATATCTAATCAAAATATAAACATGAGCTATGCTATACCGCAGATAAAATTATTTAAAAGATTGAATTTTGATATTGTAAAACTTAATTCAAGGACCTAATCATTAATCCTTTTAAAGCCTGATTTACAAACTGGGCTCTTTAAATACTTTTTTATAGGCAAGCCATCTTCAAAAGATTTTATTTTTTTGAATATTGGATCTAAAGCTGAAATATATTTATCTATTACCTTTTTAGAATGGTAAATATTAAGAAAAATAATATTGCTAGCCAAAAATCCTTTTTTGAGCATTTCTTGTGAAATAAATGTTTTATATTCAAAGTGTTTTTTTGACAAAAATATAAAAGATGTTATTGCTTCAATACCATTAATTTTAATGAGTAGTTTGTATTTATTTGCTAATGAAATTAAACTTTTATTTAAATATTTTCCATTTGATATTATTTTTTTAAATGGTCTTTTTTTTTCAAGAATTTCAAGATTTTTTAAAGCTGCTAAAAAACCAATTCTTTCAGTCCAAAAAGTACTGCTCATAAAACATCTTTGTGCTTTTTTCATAATTTTTTCTTTTCCAATTACACATGAAATGGCATAACCATTTCCAAGAGCCTTTCCAAACATTGCTAAATCAGGATTAACACCTGTTGTCATATGAAGTCCTCCATTATTTCTTCTAAATCCAGAAGTACATTCATCAAATATTAAAATTATTTTATTTTTGTTTGCCAACTTTCTAATTTCATAAAGCATTTTCTTATCAGGTAATTTATTTCTTGCTACTTCCATACAAATAGCAGCAAGTCTAAATTTTTTTATGATTTTTTTTAAACTAGTTAAATTATTACTTTGAAATGCATGACATGTGTTGGAAAGTGATTTTGGAACGCCATAAGGGTTAAGGCCCGGAAATAAAAATTTAGATAGATTGTTTTTGTTTTTTATATTTACTGATAAATACCAATCATGCCAACCATGGTATCCCGAAATGGCAATATGTTCTCTTCCAGTGGCTGCCCTTGCTATTCTTATTGCTAAAGCGTTTGCTTCACCTCCAGATCTAGCAAATTTTGTCATACCGGCCCATGGATGTAGTTTTAAAATTTTTTCCGCTAACAATACTTCCTCTGGACAATTTAAAGAAGTCATTATGCCTTTTTGAGCATTTGAAAATACATATCTATCTAAATTATTGTTAGCGTAGCCAATTATACTTTGGCCAACCAAACACATCATATCAATATATTTTTTTCCTTTTAAATCCCACACATATATATTTTTTGATTTGCTAAAATAAGTAGGCCAACCTTTGGGTAAAATCATTTCAGGATTTTTTGATAACAACATATTTCCACTAAGAATATGTTTTTTTGCCCTGCCATATAAATTTTTATACTTATTCATTAATTACCAATTTCTAGGATCCACATCTTTTTTAGTAAAAAAAGATAATATTTTTTTATAAACTTTTTTATCATACTTCTTTATTTCTGTGTGTAATATTTTTTTTAAATGAAAATGATTATCTACTCCAAAAATGTAATTATTTATATATTTTTTTTCATTTATAAAGCTAATTGCAATTTCTATTGGATCAATATTTTTTTTTTCTAAAAAATAAAAATACTTTGATAAAGATTTTAATAAACTTTTCTTGAGTCTTTTTTTTCTACATTTGTTTATTAAAATTCCTTGCAAAAAAATTGATCTAGCAACAACCTTTTTTGCATAACTAAAATTTAAAAAATCTTGGTTAGCTAGGCTTAATGGCACTTGAAATAAAGAATATTTATTGTTTTTAATTTTTTTTAAATCACTTAGATTATAAATAGAAGCCCCAAAAAAATTTATAGAGAAGTTTTTTTTTAATCTATATATCATTTCATTATCTAGAAAAACTTTATTACTGATATTTGAATTAAAAATACAATGTATATTAAATGTTCTTAATTTTTTAAAAGACTTATCTATAGATTTACAATAAAAATCATAATAGCTTCTATGAGATAATCTTTCAATTTTAGGTAATTTTGTAAAAATTTTAATTTTTGATTGAAGCGAATTGCTTTCTACAAAATTACCAATGGTTTTTTCAGAATTTTTGTAATAAGGAGCTGTATCAAAACTTTTTATTCCATTTTTCCAAGCGTAATCTAAAATTTTGTAACTTCTATTTTTTATAAATTTTGCAGAATTTGTAATACCATAGTTAGAGCCCAATTGAGCAGTTCCTAGTATAATTTTTTTTCTGTTTAATTTCATATATTTTTTAGTGTATAAATAATTTATTTATAATTTGCTTAATACTAATAGATTAATAATTTTTAACATCAAAAAATGCTTAATTTGAACGAGAATAAACTTAAAGAAGAAATTAAAAATATTAATGATGATCATAATATAAAGGTTCTATTTAGGAGCGAAAATAAAGATATTTGGAGCAAAACAGTTTGTAACTCTGAGCTAGAAAGTGCATTTTATACAAATGAATTTCTAAATTATCAAATTTCCTATAAAAAAAGTTTTAAAAAAGAATCTTATGATTTTTCTTTTATTGTTTTGGTAAATAATATTCCAGAAGCAGTATTTCCAATTTTTATTTATGAAGATAAAATTCCTAAAATTGGATATCTTGATGAAAATTTAATACCACCACTTTTTCAGAAACATACTAATAATAAAACTAAGAACAAAATTTATAATTTTTTATTTAATTTAATTTTAAAAATAAAAAAAGAAATTAAATTTGAAAACTTTTTTTTTTTTGAAATATGCCCTAAAGACAAAATCGTATCAAGCTTTAGAAAATTTTTGAGTAATATAAAACATTGCCAGTTAGATTCTCCTGATTTATATTTGAATCTACAAGCAAAAATTTCTACAATTCAAAAAAATATAAGAAAAAGTTATTTTAGTTTAATTAAAAAGGGAACAAATTTTGAATTAATTATATTTGATCCATTAAAATTTGATAAAACTTTTTGGAAAGATTTTCAATTACTACACTTAAGAGAAGCAAAAAGAAAAACCAGAAGTGATCAAAGTTGGGATGTTCAATACGATAATCTTATAAAAAACAAATCCATATTTATTTTCGCATTAAAAAATAATGAGGTTATTGCTGGATCTTATTTTGATATAAGTAAAGATTATGCTATTTATTCAGTTGGAGCTTATAATTTACAAGCAAAAAAAAATAATTTAAGCCATCACATGCAATATAAAGCAATACTAGAATTTAAAAAAAGAGATATTAAATGGTATTATTTAGGTAAATTTTACGATGAAAAAACAGGAAGAAATATTAGTAAAAAAGATATAAGTATTTCTTTTTTTAAAAAAGGTTTTGCATCTGATTTAATTAAAAATAAGAAGTTCAATATAATAATTTAAATATGAATATTAATAAAAAATTTTGGGACAATACATTTAAAAATAATCTTAAAACCCAAAGATTTTTTCCAAATGAAGAGCTTTGTAGATTTATCGGTAGAAACTTTAAAAATAAAAATAAAAAAAAATTATTGGAATTAGGTTGTGGGGCTGGCAATAATATAAAAGTATTTTTAGAATATAAAATGAACGTAACAGGATTAGATATCAGTGAAAAAAGTATAAAAATCTGCAAAAAAAAATTTGTAAAAAAAAATGCTAAATTTTACAAAATGGATATGCTTGACATTGATAAATTTAAAAATAATTTTGATGTAATAGTTGATGTTTTTAGCTCTTATAATTTAAATCAAAAACAAGGAAATTTATTATTAAAAAAAATATACAAAAAATTAAATAAGGGAGGTCATTTTTTTTCATATATTCCAAGTAAACGATCCACTTCATGGATAAAAGAGAGAAACCGGTACGATCTTTCAACTTTAAATGGTTTTAATAGAAAACAATCTCCTTTTTTTAATAATAAAGGATTTTTTAGATTTGTTGATTTAAATGAATATAGACAAAACTTGTTAAAAAATAATTTTAAAATTAAATATATGGAAAAAACATCAAGAACTTACAACAATTTAAAAGAGTATTTTGAGTTTATAGTAGTAGAGGCAATTAAATGAAGACGGAAAATATTTTAAAAAGCACAATTAAAATTGATTTAAATAATGATTTAATTAATAGGCTAAATAGCTATATAAAAACAATAAATATAGATGAAAATCTACCCACACATTGGCATAAACGTATTATTCATAATCGTAATTGCATAAAAATAGAAAATAACAAAGTTTATATTACCAAACAACCTCTTGGTTTTGACAATGATTACCTTTCCATGTTTCTGCCTAAACATAAATATTTAAATTTTTTTGGAAAAAAACTAGTAATTGTAAAAAAAATTAAAAAATTTATTTTAAATGTGTTGGGCAATTATACCTCTATTGGCTTTGATAATTTATTGTGGTTTAAAAAAAATTGGCCAAAAAATAAAAGCTATTTTAATTTCGAAAATATAAAAGAAAGAAATTTTTTAGAAAAATGGGGAGTTACAAAATTAGCGGATTTTTGGTATTTTAACGAAATATATGATGTAATAAAAAAAAATAATCATAAAGTAAAAAAAGTAATAGAAATTGGTCCAGGAACAGGTGGTCTATTAATTTTAATAAAAAAAATACTTAACCCAAAAAGTATTTTTGTTATTGATCTTGAGGAAAATATACCTTTTGTTTTTCTAAGTATAATTAAAAATTTTCCTAACTCAAAAATTTTGTTACCAAATGAAATTAAAAATAATAATTTAGATTCTGATTTAGATTTTGTATTTATTTCTCCTAAATTATTGGAATTTATACCAAAAAATTCTTTTGATTTGGCTATCAATACTGCAAGTTTTGGGGAAATGAGATTAGAGACGGTAAAAAAATATTTTCTATGTCTAAGAGAAGCAGTAGCAGAAACCAATTTTTTTTATTGTTTAAACAGAGTAGAAAAAATTTTGGATCATAATAATGAAAAAATTTTTAATAGGTTTTCAGAATATCCCTGGGATAAAAATGATATCAATTATAAGTATGAAATATCAGAAATTAATAGGGGCAAAAACACAAACAATTCTTTCGTAAAAATTTGCAAACTTTCTAAAAAAATAACTAATAATTAAATAATGAAACATGTAGCAATTATAGGAACTTCTCCAATTATGCTTATTTTAGCAAATCATTTTTGTAATAAAAAAATAAAAGTTACTATTTTTGATAATTCTAAAAAGATAGGCGGGGCATGGTCCTATTATAATTTTAAAAATAATTTTATTAGTACTCAAACAAATGTGATAGTTCCTGATAATATATTTGAAGAAAAGAATATTCCAATAATCAATAAATACTTAAAAAAAAAATTTTCTGTAAAAATATCGGTTAATAAAGATAAGTTTGAACCATTGGGATACTTGGCTAAAACTAACTATGAATACAAATTAAATCCAATTTATAAAAAAATAAAAAATTCAAAAAAAATTAATATAAAAAAAAAATTTATTAGTAATATAGAATCTAAAAATGATTACGTGTTGATAAATAAAAAAGATAAATTCGACAAAATTTTTATACCTACATATTGTGGAATAAAAAAAATTAAAATAAATAAAAAAGTTTATGATGTTTCTCCAAGATTAATTGTAAGCGAACATGTTATGATAATTGCAAAAAAAATAAGAGTTAAATATTTAGCATATTCAGAAAGTTTTGATAAAAATTTTGATAGGGCGCAAATTAAAAAAATAAAAAATTTTAATATTTTTACAGCTAGAATTAGTAAAGAAAAAAAAGGATTGAATGTATTAAAATTAATTAAGGATTCAAACCTGCTTTATTCAAAAAATGATTTGGTAAAAGTAGTAAAAACTAAATATAAAAATTACTACCGTGATTTTAAACAAAGAAATTATCTAAATAAATTAGCTGCTAATACAAACATAGAGTACATAAATACTGCATTATTTGTTGAGTCATTTTTTTCAATTAATGATAAATTTAGTTTAACAAAACAAAAATACAAAGATTAATAATGTTATCTAAATCTAGTTTAAAATATTTTACGCTGATAAATAAAATAAAATATCAAATTAATAAATCTATTAGGAATGAAAAAAATTATTTCAATTTAATACTTAAAGGAGTGATACCGCGCCCTCAGTATGCTTTTGGATTATTCTTTACAGCAAGTCTAGCCAGTCAGTTAAATATTAAAAAATTTTCAGTAATTGAATTTGGCTGTTGGCAAGGAGAAGGGCTTATGGATCTTGAGCATTATTCTGAAGAAATAGAAAAAATTTTTAAAATTAAAATTGATATTTATGGATTTGAAGGTGGAGAAGGCCTTCCTCCTCCAAAAGATTTTAAAGATAGAATTTACCAATTTTCTCAGGGAGAAATGAAAGAGTCCTTAGAAAAAATTAAAAAAAATTTATCAAGAAGTAATCTAATTATTGGAAAATTTAAAGAAACAGTACCTAAATTTATGGAAAGCAATTTTGCACCGATAGGATGTATATTTAATGACGCCGATTATTATTCATCTACAAGTGATTCATTCAATATTTTAAATGATCAAAATAAACTTATGCCAAAAGTTTTATTGTATTTTGATGATCTAAATTTTTCATCAAAAATGACTGGTGAGCTTGGTGCCATAAATAATTTTAATAAACTTAATGATTTAAAAATAGAAGAAATACCCGAGCTTGCTGAAACAATGTCTTTATATTGGAAAAAATGGTCATTTTTAGCTAAAAGATTTTTCTTATTACACAATTTTCAGCATAATCTTTACAATCAAAGATATCAAAATCCATTTTATAAAAATTTACCCTAAAATTTTTAATGAAATAAATTTTTATTTTTTTAGTCTAATGATTTTGGTTGTCAGGTTCTCTTGTAGACATTAATTTTAATGTTTTTTTAATATATGTTAAATTTGGTCTCTTGTTTAAATTTCCTAAATATCCTGCTATTCCACAAATTATATATATCAATATATTTTTTGAGCAATTTTCCAAGAAATGTCATTTTCTAAAAAAAAATTACTTTTATGGTCCAATAAAGTATGGCCAATTTTTAGGTCACTATATAAATTCTTTTTTTTATTAAAAGCCTTTACAGTTATCAAATAAAATGCCTCAGATTTTTTATACATATTTTCTTTTTCTAATCTTAAAGTTTCATTTTTTCTTATAGGTTTTAATCCTTTGCCAGTATGTTGAAAAAATTCACTAGCATCTTCAGTAACACCTACGACTAAATCTGTTGAAAATAAACGCATTGTATTAATTGCATTGTCAATATTTTTTCCCGAAAAAAAAGGATTTCTAATTGAAAGATTCATCAGAGCATCAAAACTTTTTTTATTTTTTTTCATTTTTTTTAGAACTTCAGATAAAGTATGAAATAAATCAGTATTTATAAATCCCAATTTTTTCTCTCTTTCAATAAATTCTATTTTTTTCCCATAAATTTTTTTTAAAAATTTTATTAATTCTTTATCAGGAGATGTTACTACAATTTGATTCAATAATTTTGATTTAAGAGCGTTATCAATGGTCCAACATATTAATGGTTTTGATTTAAATTTTCTAAGTGCCACACTATTTAAGTTTATAATTTTTCCTCTTACAGGAATTATCCCAACTGTAGAAAACTTCTTTTTAAAACTTTTATTAATGAATTTTTTATTCATTAACAATCGAGTATTTAATATTTTTTTATTACTATTTGTTAAATTATTTCTGTGTTTTCTATAAAAAAATAATGGTTTGTTTATATTGCCTACTTTGTACTTATAAGTTAACCTTAGCCATATATCGTATCCATCTTGGCAAGAAAAATTCTCATCATACATGCCAACTTCCTTTAGATATTTCTTTCTTATGAGTGTGCATGCGCCATGAGCTGGTCTGTCAAGTAAAGTAACTTTATCAAAATTATGTCTTTTTATTCTATTAATGACATTACCTTCTTCGTCTACCTCAAAATAATCTGGAAAAACTAAAACTCTACCTTTATTTTTATCTAAATATTTAGATAGAATTTTTAACGCATTTTTATCTAACCAATCATCTGCATCTAATCTAATAATATATTCTCCTCTTGATAGCCTGATAGCAACATTATTTGATATATTCAGCCCCTTTTGTTTTTGGTAAATTATTGTAACATTGGGATTATTCTCATACTCATTAATTATATTTTTTGAATTATCAGAAGATCCATCGTCAATAATTATCAATTCAAAATTTTTGAAAGTTTGATTCATCACACTTTCTATAGATTTTTTAATATATTTTCCGTAATTATGATTTGTAATATAGACTGTAACTTTAAATTTTTTCATTTTTTCCCCAGTCCAGTTTTGTATTAAAAGATATCGGTATTTTTTTTTGAATAATATTTTTATTAATTTTATTAAATTTCGGAAATTTTATAAAAAAATTTTTTATGTCATCTATAGTATAGTCATGCTCCTTATTAATTTCCTTCATATGTTCAAGTAATTTTTTTACTAACAGAAAATCCTCAATTGTATCTATTGTAAGTCTATAATTTAGTTTGTGTTTTTTATTTATTCTGGTTTCAATTATTTTAAAATAATCTTTATTATCTTTAATATAATTTGTTAAATATTCAGTGCCAGATGTATCTTCTGAAATATTAAAAATTTGTTTTAGGGTTCTGTAGTTAAAAACCTCTACCTCAGTACCACTCGGCAAATCCTTTGAACTAGTATAATCTGCATTAAGTCTATTATGCTCAGTTATTGATTTGTCAATATAATGCGGGTCTACCATAATATCATCTCCCGTAATTCTAATTACAGATGCAACACTTTTGATTTTTTTTAATCCATAAATCATTCTCTTTAAAACATCTTGGTCATCTCCTCTAAAAAATAAAATTTTATTTCTTTTTGCAATTTCAATTATTTTATCATCATTCTTTTTTTTTGTTGTACATAATATTATTAAATCAATTTTTTTTGATAATTTTGTTCTTCTAATCAAATGATCAATCAAACTTTTTCCATTAATCTTTAAATAAGCTTTTTTTTTTAATCTTTTTGAGTTTGATCTAGCAACTATAACAGCTACATTCTTTTTTTTAATATTTGAGAAATTTATTATCTCATCTTTTAAAATATTTTTAAAAAGTTTTGTTCCTTTAATTTCATCATAGTACAAAGGTTCAAAATTTGTTGAATGTACTCTTTTCATAATCATATTTTCATTGACGATATTATTTTTTGACAAATTTTTATTTGAAACCCAGTGTTTTTTTACTTCTGCTCTATAATTATTTTCTGATTTAGAAAAAGAAAAAACATTTTTTCCTAAAGCTTCATTACTTTTTTTTACAATTTCTATAAATTTTTTAAGTTCTTTAGGTTCTATTGAAGAATAATAATCAGTTCCCTTTTTTTTTCTATTTAATGTAACATGCTTTTCAATGGCACATACCCCCATTCCGATTGCAATTAGCGGTAGGTAAAAATTAAATGGATCACCTCCTGAAGTGTGATCTTGATAACCTACACTTGCACAATTTTTAAAATATCTTTTTAGGAAGCTAATTCTTTTAAGTTTTGTGTCTTCAATTTTGGTAGGGTAACTTTGAAACCCATGAAGTAAAATAGGTTTGTTTTTAGAATCTTTGAAAAATTTCAAAGCATATTTTATCTCTGCAATTTTACTTCCTCCTGTAGATAGAAAAACTTTTTTTTTTTCTTTTGATAAATTTTTTAGTAAAAAATAATTTACAAGATCGGAAGAATGTATTTTGTAACCATCGACTCCTAATTTTTTAGCCAATTTAAAAGCTTTTAAACCAAATATATCACAATAAACTTTTCCTCTTTTTTTTACTTTATTAATTATTTTTGACCACTCTCTTTCGTTAAATGATTGTTTTTTAAAATGTAGATATCTTGGATGATTTTCTACTAATAACTCATCAGTAAAATAAATTTGGAATTTCACTGCGTCAGCTCCAGCTTCTAATGATTTAATAGCTAATTTCTCAGCATTTCTTGGGGATCCTTGATGAGAATTGGCTATTTCAGCAATAATTTCTGTCATTATCAATTTAATTTCATCCAATCGTAAGTTTCCTTAAATGGGCATCCTTTGCAAATTTTTACATCTTCTAATGAATTTTCAGTGTGCTTTTTTCTTACATGATTTATTTCATCTCCAAACCAAATCTCTTTTATTGTTTTAACTTCTTTTTTAGGTTCATTAAAAACTTCGGGCATTTTTAGATTCATCAAATCAAAGCCCCTTTCATTTAAGTCAGCTTTTTTTTTTACTTTTTCATATTCTTTTTCACCAACATCAATTGCTAATTGATCGACATAACCAACTGGATGCATACTTCCCCAGTCATAACAACACATACTTACCCTGCCATCATAAGTTACCAACATTCTTTGATACGGTTGTTCACAAGGTAATCTTCCTTTGGATACAAATATATTGCCTTCTGGATCTTTCATTATCTCAGAATTTTCATTTAAATTACTGCTGTCTATTTTTTTATTTAAATTATCTATGTTTTCGTCAGAACAAGCGCCTCTTAAATACTTTTGGTCAGTATCACCAAACTTACCACCTCTTTCTGTGTATTGTTTTACTGAAACATCATCTACAATATCTTTAAAAAGTGAAAAATATTCATCTTGCTCATCAAATGTTTCATTTGTTAAGACCATTTGAATTTTTGTTCTTGGAAAAGATGATTTTCTTTCTTTTCTTATCTTACTAAAATTTTTAATATTTTCATAAATTTCATTAAAATTATTTTTCTTAAATCTTCCTGGTCTCATTTTCTCATAACTTTTTTCTGTACCACCATCAAAAGAATAAATCATTAAATCTAGTCCTGAATCAATTATCTTATTAACCATATCTGAATTTAATTTAGTGGCATTTGTATTTATTATTGTCTCTAAAACACCTTTCTTTTTCGCATAATCAATTATTTCTGTTAGTGCTGGATTTAATAATGGTTCACCCCTCCAATTAAACTTCATCGATGGAACTTTCATTTCTGATGCTTGATCTATTAATTTAAATGCTAATTCTCTTGTCATTATTTTATCTGGTGTTGAAATAAATTGTCTATAACAATGCGGGCAAGCTAAATCACATATTGATGCTACTTCAATATCAATACATTGAGGAGTAATTTTTGAATCTTTAAACTCTTTACCAATTGAATGATCTTTAATTGCTGTTTTTAAATTTTCTTTCCATTTTTTTCTATATTCTAGATAATCTTTTTTAAATTTATCTAATAACTTTTCTTTCTCTTTTTGATTCATCAAGTTCGAAAAATAAAGAAAAGTTTTATTTTGTTGCATGTTATCGATCATCCATTTAACTCTTAATTTTTCATCACTGCCCTTAAGATTTTTGATCGCTGATTTTCTTATTTTACTCATAGTTTTATTTTTTCAAAAGCTTTGAAAACTTTAGGTGATTTTTTTCCAATAATTGTGTTTGCTTTTCTTGAATCTAAACCTTCATTAGGCCTCAAGCATGCAATATCCTCTTTTTTTATTGTATCACCTTTAGAAATATTTTTGTTGAAGTAGATTGCTCGACGAAAACTTTTTAAATGTCCAGACTCTATTTCAGATTTGATAGCCTTTTTTTTTGGATTACCAAGTAATTTTTTTGTCCTTTTCAAATTTTGAATAAGTTTTATAACTTCATCTTTAGTTAATGATACAAAGTGATCTCTAAATACCTTTTTCTTTCTTGTATCAGTAAAATGAAACTCCAAAATATTTGCTCCTTTTAGATAACTAATCAGTAGTGCTAAATCTCCAATAGAGTGATCTGAAAAACCAATTTCATATTTAAAAAATTTTTTAAGTTCTGGTATGACAGATAAATTTACATCATTATCTTCGGTAGGATACATCGATGTACATTGCATTATTGCTATCATATTTTTTTTTTTATATTTAGGATTTGTTTTGATAATAAAATTTATTGTTTTTTTGATCTCTGACAAATCAGATAATCCAGTGGAAAGTAATATAGGTTTTCCTCTTCTCGCAAATTCAGAAATTATTGGATAAGCAGTTAAATCTCCGGATCCAATTTTGTAGAATTTTAAGTATTTATCAACCCAATCAATCATATTTGTATCCCAAATTGATGCGTTATATTGTGTTCCTGATCTGGCACATAAATTGGCTAGTTGTAAATGTTGATCTTTTGTTAGCTCAAATTTTTTAAAATGTTTATTTCTTTTCGGGGAAACTTTAGGGTTTACAAGTCCATTTCCGGAATATAATTGAAATTTTATGACATCAGCCCCTGATTTTATGGCTAGTTTTGTTAATTTTTTTGCATAAGAAAAATTACCTTCATGATTGCCACCTATTTCAGCAATTAAAAGTGGGCCATTTTTTCCCTTCCAAAAATTTTTTCTCATAATTTACAACCTCGCATCACTCATGTGATTGGGTAAAGCACTTTTTACATCAAAAAATATTTTATTTTTCTTAGCACATTGAATTAATTTTTTTGAACCAATTAATTGAATTTTTTTATGAGGCACAGAATATATAATTATATCATAAAAATTTTTTTTTAATTTATTAATCTTTTTTAATTTGTACATTTTTTTCAATATTTCTTGATCAACCATCGGGTCATAAATATCTATTTTAGATTTATAAGGTGTAAAACATTTTATTATATCAATTACTTTGGTATTTCTAATATCCTCACAATTTTCTTTAAAAGCAAAACCCAGTATTAAAATTTTACTTTTATTCAAATTAATTTTTTTATTTTTAGAAATTCTTTTTATTTCAGAAAATATATATTTACTCATATTGTCATTTGTTTTTCTGCCAGCCAAAATTACTTTTGGATTTATACCAATACTTTTTGCTTTATAAGTTAAGTAATAAGGATCAACTCCAACGCAATGGCCGCCTACTAGTCCAGGACTAAAAGCATGGAAATTCCATTTAGTAGATGCTGCATCAATAACTTTTTTAGTATCAATCTTTAACTTATTCAAAATTACAGCAAATTCATTTATAAGTGCGATATTTAAATCTCGCTGAGTATTTTCGATTATCTTTGCTGACTCAGCAATCTTTATACTTTCGGTAATGTAAATTTTTGAAGAAATTATATTTTTATATAATCTTTTAATTTTTTTTGAAATTTTTCTATTTGAGCCACAAACTAATTTATTAATTTTAGTAAGTGTGTGTAATTTATCTCCTTGATTTGTCCTTTCTGGTGAATATCCATAAAAAATATCTTTATTTAATTTAAATTTTGAAATTTTTTCAATTAATGGCATACAAAATTCATCAGTACAACCAGGATAAACTGTTGACTCAAATATTATAGTTGCATTTTTCTTTAAATTTTTTGCGATCGTTATACATGCTCTTTTCAAAAATGATAAATTTGGTAATTTTGAATTCTTTATTGGTGTTGGGACTGCTACTATAATTGTTTCACAATTTCTTAATTTTGTTTCATCATAAGTATATAAGATTTTTTTGTTCTTATTTCTTTTATTTAAATTTTGAATTTTTTTTTTGTTTATATCAAAAGCAATTATTCTTCTTTTCTTAGAAAATTCCAATACTAGAGGAAGTCCTACATATCCTAAGCCAACAACTCCAAGGGATTCTTTAAAATTATTTTTCATTTTGTTTTTTATTATCTACAAACCATTTAACAAATTTTCTTACCCCATCTTCAATTTCTATATTAAACTTGAAATTAAAATCTTTAATTTCCTTTTTAATGAAAGCCTTTGTGCCTCTAACGTCTCCTTTTTGAAGAGGTAAAAAATTTTTTTTAGCTTTTTTTCCTACATATTTTTCGATGTAATGGATCAATTTTAATAATTTAACTGTTTTTGGATTTCCTATACTTACAACTCTACTCAAGCCTGATTTGTGATTTTTAATTTTATTAATTAATTTTATTAAATTATTTACAATATCATCAACGTGAGTAAAGCTTCTATAATGATCTCCGAAATTAAATACATCAATTTTCTTATTACTCATTATTTTTTTAGTAAATTTATACAATGACATATCTGGCCGTCCCCATGGCCCATAAACAGTAAAAAATCTCATGCCAACTAACTTCATTTTGTACATATTTGAATAAACATAAGATATTTGCTCCATCGAAAGTTTTGATGCTGCGTAAACTGAAATAGGTTTGTTTTTATTTTTTTTTTTTAAAATATCACCAAAAACTGAGGAGCTACTAGCATAAAGGACTAATTTTAATTTTTCTGATTTTTTAAAACATTCTAAAAGATTTAAATATGCATATGGATTGTTCAAAATATAAGTAGTTGGATTTTTAATTGAGTATCTAACACCAGCCTGTCCTGCTAAATGTATAATTACATCTATATTTAAATAGTATTTTTTTAATTTTTTAAAATGAATTTTTTTTGATAAATCAATTTTAAAAAATTTAAAATTTTTATTTTTTTTTAATAGCTTTAGTCTTTCTTTTTTAAACTTTACGCTGTAATAACTATTAAGATTATCTATACCAATTACCTTTTTATTGTCATTTAGTAACCTTCTTGCTAAGTGAAAGCCTATAAAGCCCGCTACCCCTGTAATTAAGTACATAATAATATTTTCATATGCTTTTATAAATTTAATCTAAATTTAGCACGCTTTGATTGATTGAATTTTTTTATGTTATCCTTATTTATTTCAATAAAAGATAATTGATCATCTATTTTATAAAAACCTATTTTGTTTTGCATAACATTTGATGTTCTTAATTTTGAAGTTTTTAAAACTGTAGATATTCCAATTCTAGATAAGAAAATTTGTTTGTTTATTTGAGAAGGTATTGTGCCGTTAATTAATGTTTTAATACCTTCATTGTCTTTTTGAAAAATTGATCCCCTTAATTTTCTGGATGGCAACAAAATATCAAAATTATTATTAATAGAACTTTTTATCATCGAATCAAAAATTTTTGATGATCGGAATGGGAAATTTTCAGTTAAAACTAAAACTAGGTCATAAAACTTACCTTTTTTCTCCAAAATATTTATAAAGTTTTTAACTGAAGAAATTATATCTATATGAAAATCAGAATAGCTTTGTCTTTTCATTAAAATAGATATTTTATGTTTTTCAGCAATTAATTTGTTTTGATAATTGTTTGAATATACAAAAATATCGTCTACAAAATTAGATTTTTTAATCTGTTTTATTGTTGTTTCCAAAAGAAAATTTTTTTCTAAAATTAAACTTTCTTCTAAAATCGGTATAACGGCAACACATTTTAGATCTTTAAATTTTACTATATCTGTCTTTTGATATGGTAAATAATTTAGATTTTCTAAAATAGAAACTATTTCTTTGCATCTTTTTTCATCCATAGATTGGTTAACTCCATGCCAATGAAAAACTTGTGCTTTGGGCTCATATACTATTTTATATCCTTTTTTAATTATTTCATTTGCCCAAATTCTATCTTCGATGTGTAAAATTTTTTCATCAAAATGGTTTTTTAACCAAATCTTTTTATGAAAGGCACTATTTGCATTATGAAAAAAAGTATCTTTAGATTGAATTCTCTTTTCATCGCCAAAAGTATTATATAAATCTCTTTTATCAAATGCGCTGGAATAGGGAAGTGGTTTTTGTTTTCCATAAACAGCTGCAATTTTTTTTTTTGATAAATCTTTTACTAAATTTTTTAACCAAAACTTATCTACAGGAATACAATGTGCAGAAAGGCACACGATTATTTCACCTTTTGATTTTTTAATTCCTAGATTTATTGCTTTTCCAGGTAAAAATTTTTTTATTTTTATTGTTTTTATCTTATATTTTATTATTTTTTGTAAAGTCTTATCTGTGGAATTGTTGTCTACAATTATTATTTCGATGTTTTTATAACTTTGTTCTAATATTTTTCTTATACACATTTCAATCCACTGTTCTTCATTTTTTGTTCTAATTATGATTGAAACTTTTTTTTCTTTATTTTTCATATTAATAACATTTATCACATATTTTTTATTTTAATAAATTATTACTGGAAAGAATTTAAAAATATACCAGTATTTATTAAAGAAAATAATAGGTGACTTTCGTGGTTATCTAAAAAATCTTTTTTTTTAAAAATATTTTGAATTTTTTTTTCTAAAATTATTTCTTTTATAAACTCATTATCAAATATAATTTCTTTATATTTTTTATCCTTCAAATCAATTACCTCTTTTATATCTCCAAAAAAGCCGATTTTTTCTTTATTAAGTGCAATTTCTTTGGGGATTACCGTCTGGAAAGTTTTTCTTAAAATGTACTTTGTAAAACCATCGTGAATTAATAAATTATTTGGTAGTTTAAATGAGTATTCATAAAGTTCTTTTGATAAAAAAGGCGATCTATTTTCAATCCCAAAAGACATAGATATATTGTCAGATAAAATTAATTGTATAGGCAAGGAATAGTGAAATAGATCTTTGTAAAGAATATCTTTTAGAAAATCTTTATAAAATGTCTTTGTTTCAAAAAGTTTTTTGTTAGATTTAATGTTAAAAAAATTTTTTAAAATTTCACTTTTATGAAAATTAGGATTAATATTTTTTTTCTGATTTTTTGAAAATAAATTAAAATTATTTAAGTTTTTTGATCTAATGTAAGGTTTTAAATTTTTTTTCCAACTCATATATTCTTTTCTGAACAATGGTGAGTTTTTAATTGAATACAAAAAAGATAAATAATGAGTATAATAACCTCCAAACATTTCATCTCCTCCATTGCCCTGGATTACTGTTTTAAATTTATCTTTTTTAATTTTTTCAATAATATTTCTATATAATAACCATGTCACTGTTGAATAAATTGTTGAAGTATTTTCAATTAACTTTTGAAGCTCATCAAAACTAATTTTTTTTGGTTCCACAAATTCGTGTTCACATTTTAAATGTTTTATATTTAATTTAATATTTTTACTTTCATCATATGATTTATGGGTACTTTTTATAGAATAAAACTTAAGATTTTTTTTTGAATATTTTTTAGTGATAAAACTTACTAAAGAAGAGTCTATTCCTCCGCTTAGTAACACGGATAAATTATAATCAGATCTAGTTCTTTTTTCAAAGTTATTATTTACAATGCTACTTAATTCTTCGGAGTATTTTTTAAAACTTTTATTTTCTCTTTGAACTTTTATTTTATTTGGAGACCAATAAATGCCTTCTGTTATATTTAAATTTTTATCTATTACAAAGTATGACCTGTTTCTGAAACTTTTAATGCTAGAAAAAAAACTGTTATTATCTGCATTAACTAAGCTTGGTCCATAAAATAAAAAATTTGATATTTTTTCATAATTTAATTTTATTTTTTTTGATACAAGTTTTAATATATAATTAGGGCTAGAACCAAAACAAATGAAATTTTTATTCTTTAAATAATATAAGGGCTTTTCACCAAAAGGATCTCTCGAAACAATAAAATTTTTTTTCTTAAAATTATAATAAATTAAACTCCACATTCCATCGAGTTCTTTCAAAGCTTCAACACCTTTTAAATCTAAAATTTTTAGCAAAACCTCAGTATCAGAACTAGTTTTGAATTTTAATCCAATATTTTCAAGCTTTTTTCTGATTTCAAGATAATTATATATAAGTCCATTAAAAACTAAAATACCTTGATCGCTTAACATTGGTTGGTTTGATAAAGAAGATTTGTCCAAAATTTTAAGACGTGAATTTATTAAAATCAGTTTTTTTTCAAAAACATTAATTGATTTATAGCCCTGGTGATCGGGACCCCTTAATTTCATAAGAGAAATACAATCTTTTATATCTTTGACTTGAGGGCTAAATTCACTTTTCCCAAAAAAACCTGCGATTCCACACATATTAAATTAATTTTTCTTTTATAAAAAGTTAAAATTATTTTTTTACCAACCTAAATATTTATGCTTAAAAAAAAACTTTATTTTAGAAATTTATTATATATAGATAATTAATATTTCACAATTAAATATGATTGATGTTTCAAAATTAGATCCAGTTTTTTTTTGCGGGCATAGGGCCAGCGGTGGCGGAATGTATATGGGCATTTTTGATTTTCACCCAGAATTATTAGTATATCCACATGAGTGTAAATTTTTTCAATTATTTTATCCTTTAGTTGAAATCAAAAAACTAAAACCTAATGATAAAATTAATCAGATAATAGATTTTAACTTTAAATTTTTAAAAAGTGGTTTTTTTGATGTTTGCAAAGCAGATAAGACTTATTTTAATTTTGAAAAATTTATAAAAAAATTTGAAATAGAAGCAAAAAAAAAAGATAATTGGCAAAATTATCTAAGAGCAATTTTTCAAGCATATTTAGAAACAACCCCTCAAAGAACTGATAAATTAAAATATTTTATGGAAAGAACATCAAGCACAGAGATATATGCTGCGGAAATATTTAAAAAATTACCAAATGCAAAATTTATTCATAATATTAGAGATCCTAGAGATAATTATGCATCAATGAAATCAAGATGGGAAAAAAAATTAAAACATTTATCAGACTCAGATAGTCTGGGAGCCTTAAGACAAACTTGTATAATGAGAGGAAGATTAGGAATTGATGTTGGAATAGTTAATCAAAAAATTTGGGGTAAGAAAAAATATCTTTTTACAAAGTATGATGATATGGTTGCAAATACTGATAAAGAGCTGAAAAAAATTTCAAACTTTTTGAAAATTAATCCTAAAAATTTCAATAAAATTCCTACTTTTTGCGGTTTGCCTTGGCCTGGCAATAATTTTGATGATAAAGATTTTAAAACTGTATCAAAAAGTCAGTCAGGTGCATGGAAAAAAAGAATAACAAGAGAAGAGGCTGCTCTAATGGAATTTCATTTTAAAGATGTTTTTGAGTTTTTTAATTACAAACTATATTTTTCCGACAATGAAAGAGCCGATGCCGCCAGAGAACATTATAAATGGCTTAATTATGAGAGTAAATGGAAGGCGGATTTTTCATTATCGACAAAAGCAAAATGGTAAAAAAAATTAAAAAAATTTACTATTATTAAATTTTAAAGTCTTTCTATTTTCATAAGTTTTTAAACATTTTTTTAAAAATTCAACACATTTTAAAGGATTTTTTCCTATGGCAGTTTCTGCGGCCAAAACTAAACCTGAACATCCACTTTCTAATGATGAATATATATCATTACTTTCTGCCCTCGTTGGTTCATTGGACAAAATCATAGTCTCTAAAAGGTTGGTAGCAATGTAAACTTTTCTATTTATTTTTTTTGCGTCTCTAATAATGATTCTTTGAGCTAAAGGAATTTTCGAAATATCAATAAATCTTGACAGGTCTCCTCTATCAATAAGTATGGAGTTTGACAATTTAGATATTGCCTTTCTATTCATAAATCCATTTCTTGTTTCTATTTTAGATATTATAATGTTGTTTTTGCCTAAAATATTTCTTAATAATTTTACATCTTTTGAAAAATTAGCAAATGATAGTGCAAAAATTTTTATTTTAAATTTTTTTGCTATTTCTATCGCTTTTAAATCTTTTTCTGTCAGAGGTTTTAAATTTACATTCTTGTTAAAATGAACACCTTTATTTGCTTCTAAATAGCCTTCAGAAATAACTTTGCAGTTTAAACAATTTTTGATTTTACTTATCACTTTAACTTCAAGTCCTGAGAAACCTATCTTAATTTTAGTATTAAGTCCTATATTTGAAAAAGAAAATTTAGGATAAAGTTGAATATTATTTTTATCTTTTATTTTTTCACAAGATAATTTCAAAAATGTATTTCTTTTATAAAATTTTTTTGCTTTTCTAAAAATTGTTCTTATTTGTGCTCCTTCAGTATCTATACAAATATTTTTAATATTGTTTTTTTTTAATAATTTTAATTTTTGGACTAGTTGATAAATCGTTAAATGCGACATATTTAATCTAAAAATATCTATATCTTTTCTTAAATTTATTAATATTTTCTTATCAAATGTCGAAGGCCCTAAAGTTGCGATTATCTTAATTTTATTCATAAATTCTCTCTTAATTTAATATTCTTTTTTTAATAGCTTTTAAGCTCTGGTTAATATTTTTCTTTTCTGTATTAATATTTATAACTCTATATTTTGATTTTTGGTATTTTATTTTTGATTTATAACCAATTAAATTTTTAACAATTTTTTTATCAGCTTTTGCGTACAAGCCCTTTGTATCTCTCTTTTTTAAAGTACTTAATGAACAATTTACATATATTTCAAAATAGTTTTTGCCAAATTTTTTTTTGGCAAATAAACGAGTTTGAGCAATTGGAGCTATTACTGAGACTAAAATAAAATCATATTTCAAAATCTTTTTGTTAATATATTTAATTATCAAAGTATTGTTTTTTTTTATATTTTTAATATTAAATTTATTTTTATATATTTTTTTTTTTCGGAAATTATCTCCATCAACTATATGTATTTTGTATTTTTTTTTTTTTAAATAATTACGAAGATGTTTTGATAAAGTAGACTTTCCAGATCCTGAAAGTCCTGTAAACCAAATTACTTTTGATAGTTTCATGATTTTATTTATAAATAAATTGATAATTTAGTTATTTATGAATTCAATTTTTTTATTAAATATTATTATAAATTTTAATCATTTCTGGCAATAAAGACTTAAAATCTTTGTAGTCTATTGGCTGTAATGGGTCAACTGCAGCATTTTTTGGATCGGGATGCACTTCTAACATTATTCCATCTGCTCCTGCTGCAACACTGGCTAAAGCCATAGGTCTTACCCACGGTCGCCAAAAAGTCGCGTGAGATGGATCTGAAACAATTGGTAAGTGAGTAACTTCCTTTGCTGCAGGTATAACTTGCAAATCTAGCATAAATCTTGATGTTGATCGGTGCGTATGTGGAACTGAAACTCCTCTTTCACATAAAATTACCTTTTTATTACCTTCCACTAAAATATACTCTGCCGCTCCAAGCCAATCTCTTAGTGACGCACCATAATGCCTTTTAAGCATTATTGGTTTATTTGTTTTTGCACAAGCTGTAAGGAAAGGATAGTTTTGCATATTTCTTGAACCAATTTGGATTATATCGGTTACCTCTGATATTAATGGAATAAACTTTTCTTCCATTATTTCTGTAATAATAGGTATATTATATTTTTCTTTAGCATCAGATAGCCATCTAATTCCATCTTCTCTAGTTTCCGTATATTTTTTACTCCTGTATGGAAAAGTAAGAGGTTTAAAAGCTCCTCCTCTTAAAAAATGTGCACCTATTTTTTTTACATTCTTTGCCACATCAAAAATAAGTTCTTTTGACTCAACCATGTTTGGTCCAGCAAAAATTACCAAATCCTTACCAAATTCAACACCTGAAACGTTGAATATTGAACGATGATTTTTATTTTTTTTAGCAACTAAAGGAAATTTGTTTTTCAAGTCTTCTACGGTAATATCCTTGCCTGGAAACTTATTATCCATTAAAAACCTTTCTCATAAGTAAATTTATTATTAGCAAATTTGAAACAATTTATAAACTTAATCAATAGTTAAATTAATTTTTTCAATTTCATTTTATATATATAATCAACAATTTTTAATTCTCTCAAACTATGTATTTCTAAGCCGGTTAGCACATCATTATTTTCTATAATTTCTACATTATTTCCTATTCGTTTACCTTTTCTCCACAAAGAAGCTCTGGAAACACATGCTAATGCTGTATCTTCTCTAATAATTTTTTTCCTTATTTGTCTGGAAGAATATTTTGACATCCATTTTCTTAATCTTATCCATTTATTATTTTTTTTTTCCCAGTAATTTTTATGGGTGGTGTGTCCTGAAAAAACACTTTCTAAATATTTTTTTTTATTTAGAAGTTTAATACCTTTTTTGATCCAATTTATATCTCTAAAAATATCTGTTGCCCCTATAAATACCCCAATATCAAAATTTTGATTAGAAATTTTTTCATAAGTTAAAAGGGCATGTTTTAAACATTCTTCAGTTGTTGACAAATCGCCAGAAAGTTTTTTAGGTCTTATAAAGGGAATTTTTGCTCCATATTTTTCAGCAATCTTTGCAATTTTTTTGTCATCTGTAGAGACAATTATTTGATCAATAAGTCTGGTTTTTTTTGCATCCCTAATTGGATAATATATTAGAGGTTTGCCATTTATTTTTCTTAAATTTTTTTTTTTTAAACCTTTCGATCCACCTCTAGCAAGAATTATACATATAATTTTATTTTTTTTTTTCATATAATATATTAACTTTATTTTTCTACTGAAAATTTTAATAGAATATTTTTGATTATAATTACTTTTTCATAATTTTCTCTATTTTTTTTATTAAACCAAACCTATTTACTTTTGAAAAAGCTATTACAGCCTGATTTAAATTCATATCTAAACCATTAAGCGTGACTGACTGATAATTCCCAGCTAATTCTATTAAAATAGTTTTATTTGGCAAATATATAACATCAAATACGCTGCTTTTTGGATTTCTTTTAAAAAAATTAAAACTTTCTGTAATGTTTTTATTTATCAATTTGATATTTTTTTTAACAAATAATTTTTCATCTTTTTTTTCAACAGTGCTTATTTTTGAAATTGAACTTAATGGAGAAAAGTACTTTAAATTAATATAACCACCTTTTTTTTTAATCCAGCTATCAAAACCTACGGATGTTGCATTTATTAATAGACTTATATTTTTAATTTTTTTTAACTGTTTATAATTATTAATTATTTTAATATTTTTTTCTTTATTTTTTTTAAAAATTTTTTTTAGTTTTTGTTTTTTCCTATTAAAAAAAAATTTTTTATTTTTTTTGTAATTCTTAAGAATAGAAATAATACCAGCTTTACCCGCTCCCCCTGCCCCTAGGAATAATATTGAATCTTTATTTTTTAATTTAAATTTTTTTAGAGACTGTGAAAAAGCTAAATAGTCAGTATTTATTCCAAAGAGTTTTTTATTACTTTTTATTATTGTGTTAATTGCATTTATTTTTTTTGAATTTGTATCTACTGAGTCTAAATATTTTATTATTTTTTCTTTATAAGGAATGGTTACTGATCCACCTAAAAACCGGTTATCATTTTTTAATAAATTTACTAGATTTTTAAGATTGTTTTCTTGAACGTCTGCAGGGTACATTTCACATTTTATTTTTTGCCTTTTATATACCTTATTCCACAAAACAGGAGACCTAGCGCCAAAAGAAGGACTTGCTCCTATTATTAATGCAAATTTTTTATGCCTAAATTTTAGTTTGTTACTAATATATTTATTTAAATTTGTAGATGTAGCTATCAATTTTTAAAACCTAATTTCTTTGATCTTAAACCTGAGTTTAGTTTTACCCACTTTGATGTTTCAGAGCTCCTGTACAAAGAATGAACAAAAATTGAAGTCAAATAAGCCTGAAATGCATCTACTGGTGGGGTTACTTTTTTCTTTAAAATTAATTTAAAAACCTTATTTAAATAAGTTATATGACTTAATCCATATCCATTAGGAACTTTCTGTGAATTCAGTCTTTTAACTTTTGCTTCTTCATTTTTTTTTTGTTTAATAAATTTCCATATTTTTATTTGATTCATGGCTATTCCTCCAACAACAGCTGTGCCTTTCTCACCTGTAATCGATAATGAAGCCTGAAGATCAATTGGTCTAGCAGCAGTAGTTGCTTCGATATTTCCTAGAGAACCATTAGAAAACTCAACTATAGCTGAAGCAGTATCTTCAGCTTCTAGTTTGTTAAGTCTTTTAGTTGTTGTGCAACTTACTCTAACTATAGGGCCAAAAATCCATCGCATTATATCTAAGTGATGGATTAATTGTTGATTCAAGACCCCTCCGTCTTTTTTCCACCTACCATGCCAATTATCATTATAATATTTCTGATATCTACACCATAACAAGCTTACTGAGACATTAACAATTTTTCCAAAAATACCTTTATCAATTGATTTTTTAACCAATTCTATACTTGGATTAAATCTATTTTGGAAAGCCACACCACACATCACATTTTTTTTTTTTGCTAATTTATATAGTTCTAAAGATTTTTCAGGAGTCATTGTAAGTGGTTTCTCACATAAAACATTGATTTTTTTATTTAGAAAAAATTTGCAGATTTTATAGTGAGTTCCAGAAATAGTAAGTATAATTACTAGGTCGATTTCTTTGTAAAAATTTGGGTCTTTGTAGTTTGTATAATATTTAGTTTTAAGTATTTTTTTAGCATTATTTCCTTTTTTTAAATCTAAGTCACATAAACTAACTATTTGATAGTTTTTAATTTTTTTAGATTTAAAAAGCTTAAGATAATGTTCAAAAACTCTTCCAAGTCCAACTATTCCTATCCTTACATTGTTTTTCATAATACTAACTTATCAAATAAAACATCAAAAGGAATATGATTTGTTTAGCTCTAATCTTTAAAGTTTGTGATTTTAAAATAAAAAAATAAAATATTTTTAAAAATTTAATCTGTATTTTTATCAATAAATAATCAGCAATAAAAAATTTTTTTCAGTGCATAAATCAAGCCAATTGAGCTATTAGTACTGGTTAGCTACATGCGTTACCGCACTTCCACACCCAGCCTATCAACGTGGTGGTCTACCACGGCTCTATAGGAAGAACTAGTTTTGAGGTGAGTTTCCCGCTTAGATGCTTTCAGCAGTTATCTCGTCCGTACTTAGCTACCCGGCACTGCAGCTGGCGCTACAACCGGTCCACCAGTGGTACGTCCATCCCGGTCCTCTCGTACTAGGGACAGCTCCTCTCAATTCTTCTACACGCATAGCAGATAGGGACCGAACTGTCTCACGACGTTCTGAACCCAGCTCACGTACCACTTTAATTGGCGAACAGCCAAACCCTTGGGACCTGCTCCAGCCCCAGGATGTGATGAGCCGACATCGAGGTGCCAAACACTGCCGTCGATATGAGCTCTTGGGCAGTATCAGCCTGTTATCCCCGGCGTACCTTTTATCCGTTGAGCGATGGCCCTTCCACTCAGAACCACCGGATCACTATGACCGTCTTTCGACTCTGCTCGACTTGTCAGTCTCACAGTCAGGCAAGCTTATGCCATTGCACTCTACGAACGATTTCTGACCGTTCTGAGCTTACCTTCGCACGCCTCCGTTACTATTTGGGAGGCGACCGCCCCAGTCAAACTACCCACCATACAATGTCTTGATACCGGATAACGGTAATCAGTTAGATGCCAAGAAAAACAAAAGAGGTATTTCACTGGTGACTCCACAAAAGCTGACGCCTTTGCTTCAATGTCTCCCTCCTATGCTAAATATGTTTTTCCTAACACCAATGTAAAGTTGCAGTAAAGGTGCACGGGGTCTTTCCGTCTAACTACGCGAACTCCGCATCTTCACGGAGAATTCAATTTCACTGAGTTGATGTTGGAGACAGCGGAGAAATCGTTACGCCATTCATGCAGGTCGGAACTTACCCGACAAGGAATTTCGCTACCTTAGGACCGTTATAGTTACGGCCGCCGTTTACTGGGGCTTCAGAAATGAGCTTGCACCCATCGCATTAACCTTCCAGCACCGGGCAGGCGTCAGACCCTATACATCCACTTACGTGTTAGCAGAGCCCTGTGTTTTTGATAAACAGTCGCTTCTCCCTGGCTTGTGTCGCCTATAATTGGTTGCCCAAAAATAGGCCCTCTTTCTTCCGAAGTTACAGAGGCATTTTGCCGAGTTCCTTCAACATCATTCTCTCAAGCGCCTAAATATACTCTATTAATCCACCTGTGTCGGTTTAGGGTACGGTCTAATGATGGAGCTATTTCCTGGGACTTTTTAACGGCAAGTTCAATCCATTAAGAACTTACAGCTTACAAAATCCGTCACTTCCATCTGGTTAAGGAATATTAACCTTATTTCCATCGACTACGGCTTTCGCCCTCGCCTTAGGGGCCGACTAACTCTGCGCGGATTAACCTTGCGCAGAAACCCTTGGATTTTCGGCGACGAAGTTTTTCACTTCGTTTATCGTTACTTATGTCAGCATTCGCACTTCTGATACCTCCAGAGTCCCTCACGGGTACTCCTTTACAGGCTTACAGAACGTTCCGCTACCGCTTATAAAATTCGAAAATTTTATAAACCCACAGATTCGGTATGTGATTTTAGCCCCGTTACATCTTCGGCGCAGAAACTCTATTAGACCGGTGAGCTGTTACGCTATCTTTAAAGGATGGCTGCTTCTAAGCCAACCTCCCGGCTGTTAAGGAATTTCCACATCCTTTCACACTTAATCACAATTTCGGGACCTTATCTGGTGGTCTGGGCTTTTTCCCTCTCGACCATGGACCTTAGCACCCACAGTCTGTCTGATGAAGAACTATGTTTAGCATTCGGAGTTTTATTAGGTTTGGTAAGAATCTCTTCCCCCTAGCCCATTTAGTGCTCTACCTCTAAACATATATTTATTCATCGCACTACCTAAATAGTTTTCGCGGAAAACCAGCTATCTACGAATTTGGTTGGCCTTTCACCCCTTACCACAAGTCATCCAAAGACTTTTCAACGTCAACTGGTTCGGTCCTCCGGCAAGTGTTACCTTGCGTTCAACCTGCTCATGGTAAGCTCATTCGTTTTCGGGTCTAATTCATTAAACTAATCGCCCTATTAAGACTTGCTTTCGCTGCGCCTACACCTAGATGGCTTAAGCTTGCTTAATAAATTAAGTCACTGACCCATTATACAAAAGGTACGCCGTCACTCTAAAAAGAGCTTCGACTGATTGTAGGCATGCGGTTTCAGGTTCTATTTCACTCCCCTAATAGGGGTTCTTTTCACCTTTCCCTCACGGTACTTGTTCACTATCGGTCACTGAAGAGTATTTAGGCTTAGAGGGTGGTCCCCCTATATTCGAGCAAGATTTCACGTGTCCCGCTTTACTCAAGAATTTTATTAAACATTACTTTTACGGGACTATCACCCTCTTTGGTTAGTTTTTCCAAACTATTCAAATTTTTTTAACAAAACTACAGGCCTATTCCGTTTTCGCTCGCCACTACTAACGGAATCTCAATTGATTTCTTTTCCTCTGGTTACTTAGATGTTTCAGTTCTCCAGGTTGTCTCTTTAAACCTATGAATTTAGTTTAAAGTAACACATAAAGTGTTGGGTTTCCCCATTCGGAAATTTTCGGATCAAAGCTTGCATACAGCTCCCCGAAACTTATCGCAGTATACCACGTCCTTCATCGGCTTTCAGTGCCAAGGCATCCGCCACACGCCCTTAAACGCTTGATTTATGCACAGAAAAAAATTCTGTGTTGAATCAAATTTTGTTGGAATGTTCATCTATTCGAACATTCATGATTGTTCATCTATTCGAACAATCGGATATAGATATTGATAATAATAAAATATTTACAAATTAAATAACTAAGTGTTTCTTGGTGGAGGATAGCGGGATCGAACCGCTGACCTCCTGAATGCAAATCAGGCGCTCTCCCAGCTGAGCTAATCCCCCGTTCATATTGGTGGGCCGAGAAAGACTCGAACTTTCGACCCCACCCTTATCAAGGGTGTGCTCTAACCAACTGAGCTACCGGCCCTTATGCAGTAAAGAGAAACACTACTTTAAGAAGAGAAATGAGGACGGTCAACATTAGCCTGTTAATTATTTAGATTAAGAAAAAATCCTTAATCATCCTTAGAAAGGAGGTAATCCAGCCGCAGGTTCCCCTACGGCTACCTTGTTACGACTTCACCCCAGTCGCTGACTATACCGTGGTCAAAGTTTTTAGGCTTTGCCTTAAGGTAGAACCAACTCCCATGGTGTGACGGGCGGTGTGTACAAGACCCGGGAACGTATTCACCGCGGCACGCTGATCCGCGATTACTAGTAATTCCAGCTTCATGTACTCGAGTTGCAGAGTACAATCCGAACTGAGGCATCTTTTTAGGATTTGCTTGATGTCGCCATCTTGCTTCCTATTGTAAATGCCATTGTAGCACGTGTGTAGCCCAACACGTAAGGGCCATGAGGACTTGACGTCATCCCCACCTTCCTCCAGCTTATCACTGGCAGTTCTTTCAGAGTGCCCAACTAAATGATGGCAACTAAAAGTAAGGGTTGCGCTCGTTGCGGGACTTAACCCAACATCTCACGACACGAGCTGACGACAGCCATGCAGCACCTGTGTTTCGTCCGGCCGAACCGAAAACTCTAATCTCTTAGAGTCGCGACGAACATGTCAAGTGTTGGTAAGGTTCTGCGCGTATCTTCGAATTAAACCACATGCTCCACTACTTGTGCGGGTCCCCGTCAATTCATTTGAGTTTTAACCTTGCGGTCGTACTCCCCAGGCGGTGTGTTTATTGCTTTCGCTGCGACACTGAAAATAAATTTCCAACGTCTAACACACATCGTTTACGGCATGGACTACGAGGGTATCTAATCCTCTTCGCTACCCATGCTTTCGTTCCTCAGTGTCAGTAATGATCCAGAAAGCTGCCTTCGCAATTGGTATTCTTTCTAATATCTACGAATTTCACCTCTACACTAGAAATTCTGCTTTCCTCTATCATACTCTAGCTAAAAAGTTTTGATGGCAGTTCCAGAGTTAAGCTCTGGGATTTCACCACCAACTTTTTTAACCACCTACGAACTCTTTAAGCCCAGTAATTCCGAACTACGCTAGGTCCCTTCGTATTACCGCGGCTGCTGGCACGAAGTTAGCCGGACCTTCTTATTCGGGTACAGTCATTTTCTTCCCCGACGAAAGAGCTTTACAACCCAAGGGCCTTCTTCACTCACGCGGCATCGCTGCATCAGAGTTTCCTCCATTGTGCAAGATTCCCTACTGCTGCCTTCCGTAGAAGTTTGGGCCGTGTCTCAGTCCCAATGTGGCTGATCATCCTCTCAAATCAGCTATTGATCATTGTCTTGGTAGGCCATTACCCCACCAACAAACTAATCAAGTGCAGGCTCATCCATTGGCGCATAAAGCTTTCTCCGTAAAGACTTATGAGGTATTAGCACAAGTTTCCTCGTGTTATTCCTCACCAAAGGGAAGATACCCACATGTTACTCACCCGTCTGCCACTAAGTATTGCTACTCCGTTCGACTTGCATGTATTAGGCGTGCCGCCAGCGTACGTTCTGAGCCATGATCAAACTCTCAAGTTTAAAAACGGCGCACACTAGCTTCTATATAAATTCTAAGAATAAAATTTATATAATGTTGAAGTGTGTACGACAAATTTTGGTAACCTTAACCGTCCACACTTCTCTTCTTAAATTTTTACAATTAAAATAGCTAATTAGGCTAACTGCCTAATAATTCACAATAATTTTATTGAGAAAGTGTGCCGCTTATAGTCTAAAATCGAAGGAAATCAAGGCTTATTGAACAAAAAAAGGCTATAAAAAAGACTGAAAAATGAAGGTTTTTTCTGATATTTAAGACTACCTAAATTAATAATTGAACTACAAAATGAATATAAAATTTTCAAGAAGTGATGATGATAATTTCAAACCACAGAAATTTAAAACTTTATTAAAAAAAAATCTAGAACTAGTTTTTCTAATTTGCACAGCTTTAATAGTTATATTGTTAGTTCAATCTTTCAATCTGATAAAAGAACAAAGAAAAAAACATTTTTTTGATGTCCTAAATAATCTTTATTTTGAAAAAACATTAATATCTGTTTTCAATAATTTAGAGCCAAAATACCTTGATATTGAACACAAAATAATTTCAGGAGAAAGCTTTAACAGCATATTTGATAAGTATGAAATACCTAAAAGTGAAGTGAATAAAGTCAAAAAAATTTTATCAAAAAAAGAAAAAATAAATAAATTAAAAATTAATCAAACAATTAAATTTACCTTAGATGTTAGCGATTCAAAAAAAATAATTAATCTTCTATACCCTGTATCAAGAACTAAAAAAATAAAAATAACTAGAAACTTAGCCAAAGATAACTTTGAATATTCTGAAATTATCACAGATCTAAAAAAAACAATCATTTATAAAGAGGCAAAAATATTGAAAAGTTTATATAAAAGTGCGGTTGATTTAAAAATACAACCAAACATTATAGTAGAATTTGCAAGAATATATGGTTTTCAAATAGATTTTCAAAGAGATATTCAAAAAAATGATGGCTTTCAAATTATGTATCAAGTCTTTAAAGACGACAAAGATAAAGTTTTAGAAACAGGAAAAATTTTATATGCAAATATGATACTTAGAGGTCAAAAAAATGAATTATATTATTATGATGATAAAAAATTTGAAGGTCATTACGATAAAAGTGGAAAGAGTGCAAAAAAAGCATTAATGAAAACACCCATAAATGGAGCAAGACTTTCTTCAAGCTTTGGAATGAGAAAACATCCAATTCTTGGATATAACAAAATGCATAGAGGAACAGATTTTGCGGCACCAAAAGGAACTCCTGTAATGGCTTCGGGTGATGGAAAAATTATTAGATCAAGATGGTGTGGTGGTGGTGGGAACTGTGTTAAAATTAAACATAATTCTACTTACTCTACAGTTTATGCACATTTATCTAAATTTGGACCTGGAATTAAAGAAGGTGTAAGAGTCAAACAAGGAAGAATTATTGGCTACGTTGGTTCTACTGGTATGTCTACCGGCCCTCATCTCCATTATGAGGTGTTGGAAAATGGAAAAAAAATTAACTCTCAGAAATTGAAATTACCTTCTGGAAAAATCTTAAGTGGAAAACACAGAGAATTATTTGAAATTTCAAAAATTAAAACAAATGTTTTAAAATCTGAAATAATACATAAAAAAAACTAAGTTTTTATTACTTGTTTTTCTTGAACTTCTTTTTTGTCTGAACTTATTTCGGTGCTTTCAGAGTTTGAAACTATATTATTATGGTTTTCGCTAAATTTATCCTTAGATGTTTTGTAATTTTCTTTTTCTGCTAAAATTCTTGCAAAATGGTCTGCGTGCTGAAAGTAGTTTTCAGATAAAATTTTATCTCCTTTAGACAAGGCTTCTCTAGCTAAATCGTTATATTTTTCAACTAATTTCGAAGCATTGTGGTTATTTCTACCGGGCGCTTTTCTTTGAAAATTTGAACTTGGAGAATAATCAGAATTAAATTTTTGTGACTCTCCATTTCTTTTTTTAAAATTTCTATCACCATTTGATCTATATCTGTTTCTTTTGTGGTGATTTTTATAATTATTCATAAATTAATATTTTGTACTAATTATACATCTTTCTTTTTTAGACAAATCTTTTGAAATTTTATTAATGTAAAAACCATATTTTGTTAATAAATGTGATATGTAATACGTCTGACCATGTCCAATTTCTAATACTAACTTTCCATTTTTTTTTAATAGATCTACGCTTTTTTTTATCACCTTTTCTACACTCAAATAACCGCTGAAGCCTCCGTCTAGAGCTAATTTTGGTTCGAAATTTCTTACATCCTCTTCTAATCTGCTAATTTTAATTTTTTTTATATATGGAGGATTAGATATAATTAAATCATATTTGCGCCCTCTGTGTTTGTCAACATCAGAGTTTATAAATTCTATTCTATTATCTAAATGTTGTAATTTTGCATTAATTTTAGCAATTTTTATTGCATTTTTTGAAATATCTAGCCCTACAGCAGTTAATTTTGGCCTTTCTTTTAATATTGATATTATTATGCAGCCAGAACCCGTTCCAATATCAAGTATAATTTTAGATTTTTTTTTAGGTAAGCATTTTAAAGATTCTTCAACTATAAGCTCGGTATCTGGTCTTGGAATAAGAACGGAATTATTAATTACAAATTTACTTTTCCAAAAATCTTTGTAACCAAGAATGTAGGCAACTGGCATTCTTCTTTCTCTTTTTTTTAATAAAATATTAAATTTTTTATGCTTATTAAAAGAAATTTTTTTCTTTAAATTTAGCAATAAATCTTCTCTAGAAATATTAAGTGCCTTAGAAAGAAGTAATTCACTATCTAGTCTAGGGTTTTTAATATTAAAGTTTTTTAAATGTAGAGATGCTTGGTTTAAAATGTTTTCATAATCCATGTTAGTTTATATTTTTTAACTCTTGCTCTTGTGCCTGTAAGCTTAAATTTTCAATCATTTCATCAAAAATTTCTCCTTCCATAAATTCCGTCAATTTATTTATAGTTAAATTTATTCTATGATCAGTTACACGGTTCTGAGGCCAATTATAAGTTCTAATTCTTTCAGATCTATCTCCAGTTCCAATTTTGCTTTTTCTATCTTTTGATCTTTCTTCATCCCTCTTTCTTCTTTCCATTTCGTAAATTCTTGACCTCAAAATTTTTAGTCCTTTTTCTTTATTTCTTATTTGAGATTTTTCGTCTTGTTGGCTTACAACAATTCCTGTCGGAATATGTGTGATTCTAACTGCTGAGTCAGTAGTATTAACACTTTGACCTCCTGGGCCGCTACTTCTAAAAACATCTATCCTCAGATCTTTATCTTCAATCTTCACGTCAACGTCCTCGGCTTCTGGCAGAACAGCGACTGTTGCTGCTGAAGTGTGAACTCTTCCTTGAGTTTCAGTATCTGGTACTCTTTGGACTCTGTGAACTCCACTTTCGTACTTGAGTGAAGAATAAATATTTTTTCCTTTTATTGATGCGATTACTTCTTTTAATCCACCCGCATCACTTTTGGAAATACTAATTACTTCTAATGCCCATTTCTTATTATTACTTACCTTTTCATACATTTTAAATAGGTCTGACGCAAAAAGACTTGCTTCAAGTCCGCCTGTACCAGCTCTTATTTCTATGATTGCATTTTTAGAGTCTGCATCATCTTTTGGTAATAAAAATAATTTAATTTTTTTTTCATTTATTTCATTTTTTTTTACTAAATCATTTAGCTCAGAATTAGCCAATTCTATCATTTCTTTATCGCTATTTTTATCGTTTATTATTTTTTCTAATTCTTTTTTTTCTGACTCAAAAGAACAATATTCTTTTGCTTCATTTATTACGTCGTTAAGATCTGAATATTCTTTTGATTTTTCTGCAAAGTTTTTTTTATCTACTTCTCCAGCAGATAATTCTTTCTCTAAAAGTAAATGCTTTGAGATTAAATCTCTAACTTTATTTATTGGAATCATTAGATTTTATTTTGTATTTCTGCTGCTTTTTTTTCTACTAAATCAACTATCTTTGAAACAATATTATCATTTGAAAGCTTTTCAGTTTGAACTCCCTTTAGATAAAGCATATTGCTACCTTTTCCACCTCCCGTAACGCCAATATCTGTGAAGGCTGCTTCTCCAGGTCCGTTGACCACACAACCTATTATAGATAGCGTAATTGGAGTTTTAATATGAGAAAGTTTGTCTTCTAAAAGTCTTACTGTATCAATAACTTGAAAAGCCTGCCTAGCACACGAAGGGCAAGATATAATTTTAACTCCTCTATTTCTAAGGTTTAATGATTTTAAGATTTCATTACCAATTTTTACTTCTTTTACAGGATCATCTGATAAAGAAACTCTAATTGTATCCCCAATACCATCTAGCAGCAAATTTCCTAATCCTATCGAAGATTTTACGCTGCCCGGCAAATATGATCCCGCTTCTGTAATCCCTAGGTGTAATGGATATTCAGTTACTTTTGAAAGTTGCCTGTATGCACCTATTGACAAAAAAACATCTGATGACTTTACGCTAATTTTAAAATTAAAAAAATCTTCATCTTCAACAATCTTAATATTTCTTAAAGCACTTTCTACTAATGCCTCAGGGCATGGTTCTTTATATTTTTCCAATATATCTTTTTCAAGTGAGCCTGCATTAACACCAATTCTAATTGCGCAATCATTATTTTTAGCTGCTGAAATTATTTCTTTAATTTTTTTTTTGTCTCCTATATTTCCAGGATTTATTCTTAAACATTTTGCACCGTTATCAGCGGATTCTAAAGCTCGCTTATAATGAAAATGAATGTCAGCAATTATTGGCACACTAGAATGTTTTACTATTTCTTTTAATGCAAATGTAGAATCTTCATCAGGACATGAGACTCTTACTAGATCTGCTCCTTCATTAGCTATTTCATTAATTTGTCTAATAGTTGCCTTTGAGTCCTTGGTAAGCGTATTTGTCATTGACTGAACAGAAATAGGATTATTGCCACCAATCATAACACTTCCTACTTTAATTGCTTTGGTGTTTCTTCTATGAATATCTCTAAATGGTCTAAGACTCATTTTATTAACTATTTAATCTAAACTCTTTATGAAGTACAGATAATGCTTTTTTTATATTTTTTTTATTTATTAACACAGATATTTTTATTTCTGAAGTTGATATAACTAAAATATTAATACCTTTATTTGCTAAAGCTTTAAACATTCTATATGTTACACCAGGTGTAGTTACCATTCCAACACCAATAATTGATACTTTTGATACATTTTTATTCACTATTAAATCTCTATATTTTATTTTTTTGTTTTTTTTAATTAATTTTGTAGTTTTTAATAAATCGTCTGCCTTAATAGTAAAAGTTATATCAGTTTCTCTATTTTTACTTGATGAAGTCTGAACAACCATATCTACATTAATATAACTTTGATAAAGTGGTTTAAATACAGAAGCTGCAACACCTGGTTTGTCTTTAACTCCAACTAGAGTTAATTTTGCATCATTTTTAGTTGATGTTAATCCTGTAATTGTTCTATTTCTGAATACATTCTTTTTTTTTGTAATTAAAGTTCCTTTTCTATTAACAAAAGAAGACTTTACATCAATTTCTATTCTACTTAATCTTGCGTCTTGTATAGAATGTGGTTGCATAACTTTTGCTCCTAGCGATGCCATTTCAAGCATTTCTTCATATGATATAACTTTTATTTTTTTTGCATTTTTAAAATTATTTGGATCAGTTGTATAAACGCCTTCAACATCGGTAAAAATAACACACTTTTTTGCATTAAAAAATTTTGCACACATTATTGCTGAGGCATCAGAACCACCCCTACCAAGAGTTGTTATTCTACTTAAATTGTTTATTCCCTGAAAACCTGTAATAACAGGAATGCCACCATTTTTTAGATAATCTAAAATTTTTTTTTTGTTAATTTTACTTATTCTGGAAGATGTATGCTTTCCTTCTGTTAATATTGGAATTTGCCAACTCATCCAAGAACGAGCCTTATACCCCATATGATTTAATCTACCAGCTATTAAGGAGCAGGAAATTTGTTCCCCCACAGAAACAAGCACATCATATTCTGAGGAGTTAAAATTGTTACTAATATGTTTTGATTTTTTTATTAAATCGTTTGTTGTGCCGCTCATTGCAGATGAAACTACAATTACTTTGAATCTTTTTTTTACATAGCTGGTTATTATATTTGCTACCTTTTTTATTCTGTCTATTGTGCCTACAGAAGTACCACCAAATTTTAAAACAACAATTTTCATTGATAATTATTTTTTTTTATAATTAAATTATATTGATAAAATACATCTTGATTGTAATGTCAACAACTGAATGAAAACAAATACTATAAATAAAAAAGAAATTAGAAAGTTTAATAAAATGGCTTCTGAATGGTGGGACCCTGAAGGTAGCTTTAAGCCATTACACAAATTTAATCCGATAAGAATAAAATATATAAAGGAAAGCATAATTAAACATTTCAATATTAAATCCGACTCTACGCCTTTAAAAAATATAAATATATTAGATATTGGATGTGGAGGTGGTCTAATTTCAGTACCAATGAAAAAATTAGGTGCAAACGTTGTTGGTATAGATGCTTCTCCGAAAAATATTAAAGTAGCAAAAATCTACTCGAAAAAAAATAAGCTTGAAATAAAATATGTTTGTTCATCGCCAGAAAAATTAAAAATAAAAAAAAAATTTGATGTATTGCTATTGTTAGAGATTATTGAACATGTTGATGATATTAATTTATTTATTAAACAAAGTTCTAAATTTCTAAAAAAAAATGGTTTAATGTTTGTTGCTACATTGAACAAAACATTAAAATCTTACATTTTTGCAATTGTTGGCGCTGAATATATATTAAATTGGTTGCCTATTGGAACGCACGATTGGGAAAAATTTGTTAAGCCGGAAGATTTAGTAGATATTGCAAAAAATTACAACTTGAGATTATCGAATCTTAGTGGATTAAAATTTAATCCTTTGTTTGATAGGTGGGATATAGTTAATGACAAATCTATAAATTATATAGCTAATTTTAAAAAAAACTAATTTTCATTATCATTGAACCAAGGAATTGTTTCAGTATCTATTCCTTCATCTTTAAGTTCAGAAATATCATCGGAACTAGCTTTTCCATAAATTCCTTTTGATTTATTATCTTTGCTGTAATGAATAGACCTTGCTTCATGAACAAAATTATCTCCAACATAATTAAAATTATTTTTAATAAATTTTTGATATTCTTTGATTTTATTTTTAACTTTTAAAAATTTTTTGTCTTTTTGAATTGACAAAATATTTTCCTTTGAATTTACAACACTGGGGGCCATTAACGTTTTTTCAACATTAAGCGAGTTGCAATTGTGACAATTTAGATGTCTAAGTTTTTTTAGTTTTTCATATTCTTTTGAAGATGAAAACCAACTATTAAAAGAAGTATCACAATTTTTGCAAATTAGTTTGTATTTAATCATTTTAAATAGTTAATCATTGCTAAAGATAAATCAAGTTAATCAACTTCTATAGTCTGCATTAATTTCAATATATTTTTTGGTTAAATCCATAGTATAAGCGGTAAATTTTTTGTTACCAATGTTTAAATCTACTGTTATATCTATTTTTTCACCTCTCATATATTCGACGGCTTCAATCTCTTGATAGTCTGAAAAGATTTGACCTTTTTCAATTATTTTTATATCGCCAATACTAATTCCTAATTTTTTCAAATTTAAATTAACATTAGCTTTTCCAATTGCCATTAATATTCTACCAAAATTAGGGTCTGCTCCACTTATTGCTGTTTTAACCAAAGGAGAATTTGCTATTGAAAATGCTATTTTTTTAGCATCAATAAAAGTTTTAGCATTAACTACTTCAATTGAAATAAATTTTGAAGATCCTTCTCCATCTGCAGCTATTCTTTTTGCTAGATTTAACAAAACTAAATTTAAACTATTGTCAAATTCTTTAAGCTTATCATCGTTTATACTGCTAATTTTTGGATGTTTAGCTTTTTTGGTTGCAAAAATTGTAACCATATCATTCGTGCTTGTATCACCATCACAACTTATGGCGTTAAATGTTGTTTCAATATTTTTTTTCAACAATTTTTTTAGTACACCTGGTGGAATATCTGCATCTGTAAAAACATATCCTAAAGTAGTGGCCATATTTGGAAATATCATTCCACTACCCTTAGCTATTCCATAAATTTTAACTTCGGAATTACCTATGTTGCACTCTTCCATTGCTAGTTTTGGAACAAGATCTGTTGTCATTATCCCAAGGGCTGCTTTTATCCACAAGTATTTATTTTGTGTATATTTTATTTTTTCTAATAATTCTGGTATGGATTTAATAATTTTTTCTGTAGGAAATTTTTCGGCTATAGTGCCAGTTGATCCAAATAATATTTCATTTAATTTAACAGAAACTTTTTTTTCTTCGTCTTCAGACATTTTAATTGTAAGTTTTTTAGATAATTCTTCCGCAATTTGAGATATTCCTTTAAAACCTAATTTTCCTGTAAATGCATTGGCATTTCTTGTATTTACAATTAGTGCTTTAGCTGAATTTCCTTTTAAAGATAAATTCCATTTAATATTTTCAGAAATAATTTTTGATTGAGTATAAACTGAGGCGTAATTCGCTCCATCTCTAAAATAAAAAAGTACCAGATCGTCTCTTGCTTCTTTGTAAAGATTTGCTGAAATTACTGAAATTCCAACTCCATCTATATGCTCCAGGTCCTGAAAGTCGCCAATTTTTGACTTATTGCTTTTAGACAAAAGAAAATTTTTTATATTAATTGGCATAGTATTTAAATAAATTATTTAATACCTATATTAAAACATAGACATAAATAATATATAAAAAAAACAGTAAAATGCTTAATCCCTTAAACATAATATCTAAATGGATAAAATCACCTAATCAAAAAGAGCTTGATAGATTAAGTAAAATTGTTTCAAAAGTTAATGAATTAGAGCCAAATTTTGTAAGTCTTGTTAATGAAGATTTTCCAATAAAAACTAAAGAATTTAAAAAAAGAATAAAAGAAGGAGAATCTTTAAAAGATTTATTGCCCGAAGCTTTTGCTTGTGCCAGGGAAGCAGCAAAAAGAACCATAAATGAACGTCCGTATGATGTGCAAATTATTGGAAGCATTGTTCTTCATGAGGGAAAAATTGCTGAAATGAAAACTGGGGAAGGTAAAACTTTAACTATTGCCCTAACTGCATACCTTAATGCTCTTACAGACGAAGGTGTACACATTGTTACTGTAAACGACTATCTTGCAAAAAGAGACTGTTTAAATATGAGTAAAATTTATAACTTTCTTGGTATGAAATCTGGCTACATTAATAATGACCAAGACGATAATGAAAGAAAGAAAAATTATAGCTTTGAAATCACATACGCAACAAATAGTGAATTAGGTTTTGACTATTTAAGAGATAATATGAAATTTTCTAAAGATCAAATTGTACAAAAAAAACTTAATTTTTGCATAGTAGATGAAATAGACTCATGCTTAATTGATGAAGCTAGAACTCCTCTAATTATATCGGGATCTGTAAAAGATAAGACTGATCAATATTTAGCTGTTGATCATTTGGTTAAAAAACTTTCAAAAGATGATTATGAAATAGACGAAAAAGATAGAAGTGTTCTTTTGACAAACAGAGGAATAGATAGTGTTGAAAAAATATTTTCATCTGCAGGTGTTCTAAAAAATAACAACTTTTATGATCCAGAAAATTTAGAACTCGTTCATCATGTTACACAAGCCTTGAGAGCAAACCATCTTTTTGAAATAGGAAAAGATTACATAGTCAAAGATGGAATACTTAAAATTATCGATGAGTTAACTGGTAGAATTTTAGAGGGAAGAAGATATGGAGATGGATTGCACCAAGCTTTAGAAGCAAAAGAAAAAATTAAAATACAACAGGAAAATCAAACTCTTGCATCAACAACTTACCAAAACTATTTTAAACTATACTCAAAAATATCCGGATGCACTGGAACTGCTGCTACTGAGGCCGAAGAATTTTTTGAAATATACAACCTTACAATAGTTGTCATACCTACTAATAAAAAGATGATAAGAAAAGATTGGAATGACCAAATTTTTAGAACTGAAACTGAAAAAAATAATGCTATTGTGGCGAAAATTTCTAGCTGTAATAAAAAAAAACAACCAGTTCTTGTTTTTACATCGAGTATTAATAAATCTGAACATTATTCAAAACTTCTTAGAACTGAAGGTGTTCCTCATACAATATTAAATGCGAAAAACCATGAAAGAGAAGCAGAAATAATAGCTAACGCTGGTAAAGCTGGCTCTGTAATAATTACAACAAGTATATCTGGACGAGGGGTAGATATCCAACTTGGAGGAAAAAAAGGAAGTGTTGCAGAAGAACAATTACATAAAGAGAAAGAAAAAATTAAATCTTTAGGTGGTTTGTTTGTAATTGGTACAGAACGAATGGAGTCTAGAAGAGTTGATAATCAAGCTAGAGGAAGATCAGGTAGACAAGGCGATGAAGGAAATTCAATTTTTTATGTAAGTCTTGAGGATGATTTGATGAGAATTTTTGGATCTGAATCAATGACTAATATGTTAGAAAAACTAGGCCTAAAAGATGGGGAAAGTATTGATCATCCCTGGATAAATAAAGCTTTAGAAAGAGCTCAACAAAAAGTAGAGGCAAGAAACTTTGATATAAGGAGAACACTTTTAAAATTTGACAACGTATTGTCTGATCAAAGGCAAGTTATTTTTTCTGAAAGAAATAATGTTATGAATAATAGAGAAATATTTAATTATTCAAACAATTTTTTAAAAGATATAATTGAAGATCTTACAAATGATAAAGAAAAATATTTAACAAATCCAAAAGGTAATGAATTTAATAGAAAATTTATTTCTATTTTTGGAAAAAGTTTCACTGATCAAGAAATAAACGAATTAGTTAAATCTGATAAAAAAGATTTTTCTTTAAAAATAAGTAATAAATTTCAAGAAAAAAGAAATGAAAGGATAAAAATATTAGGAGAAAATCGAGCCGAAGAAATTGAAAAAGGATTTTTTTTGCAGATTGTAGATGTTAATTGGAAATCCCATATACAATATTTAGAACAATTGAGACAAGTTATTGGTTTAAGGTCATATGGTCAAAGAGATCCTCTAATAGAATATAAAAAAGAAGCTTTTGATTTATTTGAAAATTTACTACAAAAATTAAAAAGAGATCTGGTTGCACTCTTAATTAATCTTAGTATATCTCAAGAACCTATTGAAAGTGATGAAAAAAAAGTACCACAAATAAATCCTAAAAAAAAAATGAAAAGAAATGAACCTTGTTACTGTGGGTCAGGAAAAAAATACAAACATTGTTGCGGCTCTTTATAAGAAATAATAAATTAAAAACAAAGTCAAAAAACTTAAACCTATTATAAATTGAATTTTAAATTTTCTAAATTTTACTAGTATTTTTTCTAACGATGTTTCGTTCATTGTAAGAGTATTATCTTTATCTTGTTTGCTTGCAAAACCTTTGCTTCTACCAATAGACAAAAATTTGTTTTTTCTATTAATTAATATTTCATCTCGATTCATTAATTTCATTTCCTCCAAATTTCTTCTGATTGATTCTCTAACATTTGTTAAACATAAGTCTTTATCTCTATGAGCTCCTCCTACTGGTTCAGAAATAATTTCATCAATAATTCCTAATTCTAATAGATTTTTTGATGTTAGTTTCATTGCCTCTGCAGCTTCTAATGTTTTTTTTGGATCTTTCCAAAGTATTGTTGCACACCCTTCAGGAGAAATTACTGAATAAATTGCATTTTCAAACATTAAAACTTTATTTGATGAAGCAAGAGCTATGGCTCCTCCAGATCCGCCCTCACCAATTATAACTGATATTGTTGGAACCTTTAATTCCATACAACATTCAATAGATTTTGCTATAGCTTCTGCTTGTCCTCTTTCTTCTGCTCCAACGCCAGGATAGGCACCTGGTGTATCTATAAATAAAATAATAGGAATATTAAATTTATCAGCAAGTTTCATTAATCTAATTGTTTTTCTGTATCCTTCTGGTCTCATCATTCCAAAATTTCTTTCAATCCTAGTGTTGAGATCATCACCTTTTTCCTGACCAATTACCAAAACAGATACTTGATTAAATTTTGCAAATCCAGCTAATACTGACTTGTCTTCTCCATAAAATCGATCTCCTGATAATGGTATGAATTCTTCAAATAAATTTTCTATAAAAAATTTTGATTTAGGTCTGTCTTCATGTCTAGCAACTTGTGTTTTTTGCCAAGAATTTAATTTTGAATATACCTCTCTTAGTTTATTATCAATTTCGTACTGAATTTGAGATATTCTTTCTGTATCTACTTCGGATAATCCTTCTTGATTGTATGGATCCTTAAGCTTATCTAATTCAATTTCTAGATTTTTAATATCGTTTTCAAAATTTAAATAATTCTTCATTAAAAATATGTTTATTATATTTTAAAAAGGCAATAAAGTGTCTAAATAAATAATAATTAAGTTAAATTTATTTAAAAACGGGAGAGACTATTTAAATATAGCGCCGAAGGAGCAACCACCCCGGAAACTCTCAGGCAAATGGACCGTTCTTATTAACTCTGGAAAGAGAATTATTCTCGCCGAAGGAGCAAATCTCTCAGGCAAATAGACAGAGGGGGCAAGAGTTAATATGAAAGAGAAATATATAAAAATTAATAATTTATCAGTTTCAGAAAAATTATTAAATTTTATAAATATAGATTTACTGCCAGGTACCAAAATAAGTAAAGAAAGATTTTGGAATGGTTTCGATAAGTGTGTTCATGAACTTTCTCCAAAAAATAAAAAATTAATAGAAACAAGAGAAAAAATACAAAAATTAATTGACTCATGGCATAAGGATAGAAAGGGAAATCAATTTGATTTAAAAAAATATACCAAATTTCTAAAAAAAATTGGATATATAAAAAGATCTGGATCAAACTTTAAAATTAAAACAAAAAATGTAGACAAAGAAATATCAAGTATTTGTGGCCCACAATTAGTATGTCCTGTTACTAATGCAAGATTTTTATTAAATGCAGCTAATGCAAGATGGGTAAGTTTATATGACAGCTTATACGGAACAGATTTAATTCCTGAAACTCAAGGAGCACTGAAAGGAAAAACTTATAATCCAATTAGAGGTCAAAAAGTAATTGAGTACGCTCGGAATTTATTAGATAAATATATACCTCTAAAAGATAGTAGCTGGAAAAATTTATCCAGAATCCCGGAAGTTAAAAATAATAAACTAAATTTAAAACTAAAAAATCCTAAACAGTTTGTGGGATATAAAAAAAAATCAAATAAGTTATCTTCACTTCTATTCATTAACAATAATCTTCATATCGATGTTTTATTTGATCAGATCGGAAATATGGAAATTGACAATCCAGAGTCTCAACGTAATCAAGATAAATTAAAAATACACGATATAATTTTAGAATCTGCTATTACAACTATTTGCGACCACGAGGACAGCGTTGCTGCTGTTGATGCTGAAGATAAAGTGCTCGGATATAAAAATTGGCTAGGTTTAATGAAGGGAAACTTGGAAGCAGAATTGTTTAAGAGGGGAGAAAAAATTTTAAGAAAATTAAATTCAGACAGAATTTATATTTCTCCAAAAGGAAAAAAAAATAAATTGCATGGTAGATCTTTGTTGTTAAATAGAAATGTTGGTCATCTAATGACCAATCCTGCTATTCTTTTAAAAGATGGATCAGAATGTCCGGAAGGAATTCTTGATGCTTTCGTTACTTCTCTTGCATGCTTGCATGATTTTAAAAGAAAAGGAAACTCTAGAGTTAATTCGATTTATATTGTTAAACCTAAAATGCATGGACCTGAAGAATGTGATTTCACAAATTTAATTTTTGAAAAAGTTGAAAAAGTTTTAAATTTAAAAAAATATCAAATTCTTTGTGGAATTATGGACGAAGAAAGAAGAACTTCAGTTAATCTTAAAGAATGTATTAGAGCTTTAAAAAATAGAGTTTTTTTTATTAACACTGGTTTTTTAGACAGAACAGGAGACGAGATACATACATCAATGGAAATGGGACCTATGATATTTAAAGGCAATATGAAGACTACAAAATGGATTTTGGCCTATGAAAATAATAATGTTGATATTGGAATTTCATGTGGTTTTTCGGGTAAGGCCCAAATAGGTAAGGGTATGTGGGCTATGCCGGACTTAATGAAAGAAATGATGAAACAAAAAATTGCCCACCCTTCATCAGGAGCAAATTGTGCATGGGTTCCCTCGCCTACAGCAGCTGCATTGCACGTTTTGCATTACCATGATGTTGATGTCTTTGCTAAGCAAAAAAAATTGTCTAAGAGAAAGTTAGCAAAACTATCTGATCTTTTAACTATTCCCGTTGCTGATAGACCTAACTGGCCGATGGAAGAAATTAACAAGGAATTAAAAAATAATGCTCAAGGAATTTTAGGTTATGTTGTTAGATGGATAGACCAATCTGTTGGGTGTTCAAAAGTGCCGGACATAAATGGTATAGGTTTAATGGAAGATAGGGCTACATGCCGTATAAGCAGTCAACACATTGCTAACTGGTTACATCATGGAATATGTAGCAAAAAACAGGTTTTGGAAATTATGAAAAAAATGGCAAGAGTTGTGGATAATCAAAACTTAAAAGATCCAAGCATGAAAGGTCAAGCTCCTTACCAAACAATGTCTGGTAATTTTGACAAGTCTATTGCATTTAGAACTGCATGTGAATTAGTATTTAATGGAAGAATGCAGCCCTCTGGTTATACAGAACCTATTCTACATTTAAATAGACTTCTAAAAAAAAATTAATCTGAATTATTTTCTATTCTGCTTCTATTTTTAAAAGCAGAAAACAAAGTTCCATCATCTAAACTTTCAATTTCACCACCAACTGGCAAACCTTGTGCTAGCTTAGAAACTTTAACATTTATATCTTTAAGACTATCTTTAATATAATGTGCAGTAGTTTGCCCTTCAACAGTAGCACTAGTAGCAATAATTACTTCTTCTATAAAATTTTTTTTAGCTCTTTCTACTAACGAAGATATTAAGAGATCTTCTTTTCTTTGGTTTATGGAAGAAGAAAGTGTTCCTCCCAAAATATGAAAATATCCTTGATAAATATTAGAATTCTCTATGCTCCATTGGTCAGCAAGTGTTTCCACTACACAAATTTTATTATATTTTTTTTCATCAGTTTCACAATTATTACAACCAACTGAATTTGATTTTAAAGTTCCACATGTCTTGCATCTTGATACATTTTTATAAACTTCTACCAAACTATTTGCCATTGGTTTCATAAGTTCGTCTCTGGAGTTTATTAATTTTAATATTATTCTTTTTGCTGATTTGGGACCTAAACCTGGAAGCTTTGAAATGATCCTAACTAATTTTTCAATTTCATCTATGTTCTGCATTAAATTAAATCGGCCACTTAAATCCAGGAATGCCAAAATCACCCGTTGCTTTTGCAATTTCCTCAGAAGTTTTTGCTTTTAATTGAGATTTAGCATTATTGTGTGCAGCCACTATAAGGTCTTCAATGATTGACTTTTCTTCTTTAATTGTTTCAGGAGATATTTCTAATTTGATCATTTCACCATCTCCATTAAGTGTAACTTTAATTGAATTTGCTCCCGAAGATCCCTGAACTTGAATATTTTTAATTTTTTCTTGGCTTTCTTTCATTTTAGTTTCCAGTTCTTTAGCTTTATTTAGAATTTTATTAAAATCAGTCATCATTACTATCAAGGTTTTTTTCAACATCAATTAACTCAGCATCAGGAAAAACTTCTAAAACTTTTTTATAAATATTTCCATTTTTCACAGTTTCTAAAAGCTTATTTTTCAAAATTATTTCCTTCTCTTTTTTTGATGGTTCTCCACTTTTTTGAGACAATGAAATTATCCATCTATCATTTGTCCATTCAAATAATTTTGTGGACAAATTTTTTATAAATTCTTTATCTAGTCTATCATTAAAAGAAATTTCAATTCTGTTTTTTTCAAAACTTACCAGGTTAATATTTGTTTCTAATTCGTGTTTTAATTTGATTTCTTTCTTTGATGCACAAAGGCTGATTAGATCTTCAAAATTTTCTATTACAAGTTTTGTTTGGTTAGACGACTCTGAAATTGGTTTTTCTGTTTGTTTTTTTTCTTGAACAATATTTTTTATTTGTCCTACAGTTTTATTTTTTATATCAAATAAAATGTCATCGTTGTTTTTATTATCTAATTCTTTGCTTAAATAATCTTTTCCTAACTTATTGTCATCAAAATTTTCAGACTTGAAACTTGATATACCTTTTAGATGAATTAGTCTTATTAAAAACATTTCCATTGCTATATTTTGATTTGATACAATTTCAATTTCTCCTAAAGTTTTTATTGTGAATTGCCAAAATAGCAATAAAGTCTCATTGCTTATTTCATTTGCTAAATCATTTATAGATTTAAATTCTGCATCGTTTAAGGTAAAATTTGTACTATCAATTTTTAGATAAGAAATATTTTTAAAATAGTAAAGTAATTCTAAAAAATCATTTAAAAATACCTTTGGTTCAATCCCCTGATCATAAATAGACCTATAAATATCTATTACTTTTTTTTCTTCTCCCATAAATATATTTTTAAATAATTCAATTAAATTTGACTTGTCAAAACATCCAAATATTTTTTGAGCTTTTGCTAAATCAAGCTCGGAGTCTTTTTCTAAGCTAATTAATGCACGGTCAAGTAGCGAAAGTGCATCTCTTACAGATCCCTCTGAAATTTTAGAAATTAACTTTAAAGCATCATCGGAGGCTTTTCCATTTTCTTTCTTGCTAATTTTTTTTATAAATTCAAATAACTCATTTGATTTAACTCTTGATAAGTCAAATCTTTGGCATCTAGATACAACTGTAATTGGTAATTTTTTAATTTCTGTAGTTGCAAATATAAACTTTAAATATTCCGGCGGTTCTTCTAATGTTTTTAACAGCGCGTTAAATGCAGCTTTTGACATTTGGTGAACTTCATCTACTATAAAAATTTTATACCTAGCAGAAGTTGGTCCATACCTAGAAAATTCTATTAAATCTCTAACATCATCTACACCTGTTTTGCTAGCAGCATCCATTTCAAGAACATCTATATGATTTGAATTTGAGATTGCCGAACAATTTTCACACATATTTTCTTTGCAAAGATTTTCTATTCCATTATTACAGTTAAGAGCTTTAGCAACTATTCTTGCTATTGTTGTTTTTCCGACTCCTCTTATTCCAGTAAACAAATATGCATTTGGGGATTTTTTTGCTTTTATAGAATTTGATATTGTTTCAGCAATTATGTCTTGGCCAATCAAATCCTCAAATATTTGTGGTCTGTACTTTAAAGCTAATACTTTTTTATTATTTTCCATGATTCAAAGGAGACCAATCAACCTGAACATTACTCACTACCCTTGCTCTTTTTCAAGCCTGGGGGAATTCATGGTACTTTCACCTGAATGGCCTCCAAACTTATTATAACAGTAAAATTTTCTATTCTACAAGAAAAGTAAAAATAAATTTATTTATCCCTGAATTTGTCAGAAATAAAAACACCTAATACGTGAAAATCCTCACAATGTAATCCAAGTTCTTCTAGTGATTTTTGTACTTTTCCATCTTCTATATGGCCATCTAAATCGCAAAGGAAAAAATAAGATGAAAATGAATTTTTTTCTGGATAACTTTGCAATTTAGTTAAGTTAACTCCTTGAATGGCAAAACCCGAAAGTGCTGAATATAATGCAGCTGGTTTGCTCTTTAATTTAAATAAAAATGAAGTTATATATTTTTCATTTTTCATTTCGGGTTGCATAACTTTTTTTCCCATAAATAAAAATCTAGTTACATTAATTTTTTCATCTTGAATACCTGATGCTAATATATCTAAATTATAAATTTTAGCGCTTTCTTTTGATGCGATTGCAGCCTCTCCTTTTTTTTTACTTTCAGATATATATTTTGCGCTACCTGCTGTATCAGCACGAACATTTTCGATAAAATTATTTTTATTTATAAAATTTGAACACTGACTTAAACCTTGCGCGTGAGAATAAACATTTCTAATATCTTGTATTTTTGATCCAGGTAAAGATAATAAGTGATGATTAATAGGATAAAATTTTTCGTTATATATATTTAATCTATATTTAAAAATTAAATATTCTACTCCTATGTTTCCAGTACTTCTATTAGATTCTGGAATTATAGCTATAACTTCTTCATCTTCACTTGCTTTTTTAAATACATCATCAAATGTTTTGCAGGAAATAGTTTTGGATTCGGGATATACATTTTTTGCACAGCTCTCACTATAACTTCCTTCGATTCCCTGGTATGCTATCTTCATAATATTTTTAAGATTTATATTCCATTATTTTTTTTAATGCCAGGTAATCTTCGTTAGTATCAATACCAATAGGTGAAGATTTTGATAAAGCTACATTTATTTTAATGTTATTATCAACAGCTCTAAGCTGTTCTAGCCTATTTTTTATTTCATTTTCTGTTTGTTTTAAATTGACAAATTTTTCTAAAGTTTCAGTTTTGTAGCAATATATTCCATGATGATGATAAATATTTAACTCATTTTTTAAAAAATAGTCCCTAAAAAAATTTATAGCTATCACAAAATTATTATTTTTAAGCTTTTCAGATGTTTTTACTTTTACAACATTTTCATTTTTTAACGTAGCTTTATCTTTAATTGTTGAAGCCAATGTTCCAATTTCACAATTATATTTAGTCATGAAGCTATATAAGTTTTTAATATCCTCGGGATTAATAGCTGGTTCATCACCTTGTAATGATATTACATGTTCTATTCCTCTTAATTGCAATTTTTTTAAACCTTCATAAATTCTTTCCGTTCCATTATTATGATGACTTCCTGTCAAAATAACTCTACCGCCATTCTCTTCTACGGCATTTGCGATTTCCTTATCTTCGGCGCAGACTATAACTTCTCCAAGTTCAGCTTCCTCTCCTCTTTTAACAACGTGTGAAATTAAAGGTAAATTATTAATCTTTAAAAGAGGCTTTCCAGGTAGACGTTTCGCAGACATCCTAGATGGTATTAAAATTAAAACTTTCTTCATTATTGATGTTTTTTAGCCTATGCGTCTAACAGACGCAAATTAACAAATTAAAACTTAAGTAATTTTAATTTTATCATGTTATATGTCTATTTTATAAAATTTAAAATGGATTCATTTGAGATAAATAAGATAATTGCAGCTATTTTGGTTACTGTATTAATAGTATTTGGAGTAAATAAAATTTCAGATTTGCTATTTATTGTTAAAAAGCCTGAAATTAAAGGATATAAAGTTGAAGTTAAAGTTGGAGATGCTACTGCTACCTTAGCAAATGTTAGTAGCAATATAAATATTTCAGAACTTTTAGCATTAGGTACTTTAGAGCAAGGGAAAAAAGTATTTAAAAAATGTGCAGCCTGCCATAGCATTAAAAAAGATGGTAAAAATAAAATAGGTCCAGCTTTATATTCAATAGTTAATAAATCAGTTGCCAGTGTTCCCAATTATAAATACTCTAAAGCCTTAAGTTCTTATGGAAAAAAATGGTCTTTTGAAGAACTAAACGGATTTTTACTTAAACCTTCTGCTTGGATAAAAGGAAACAAAATGGGTTTTGCAGGTTTAAAAAAAGATGAAGATAGAGCTTCTATTATAATATATCTTAATGAAAACAGTGATAACCCTGCTCCTCTACCTTAATTTAATATAATTATTTTAAGCAATACTCTATTACACTTTTCACAGAAGCAATTCTGTTTTCGGCCTGCCTATAAACTTTAGATTGTTTTCCGTACAAAACTTGTTTTGTAACTTCTTTACCTATTGATGCGGGAAGACAGTGCAAAAATATTGCATTTTTTTTTGCGAAAGACATTAACTTTGAATTAACTTGAAATTTTTTTAGTTCTTTAAGTTTTTGTTTTTTATTTGTTTCATGAAGTGATATCCATTTATCTGTAATTACAACATCTGCATTTTTTAAAGCTTTCTTAGGATTGTTGTATATATTGATTTTTCCTCCATTTTTTTTTGCCCATTTTAAAGATTCTTTTGGGGAATATTTTTTTGGGCAACCAATATTTAATTTAAATTTAAGTTTAGCAGAAATTTCAATCAATGAATTTATGACATTGTTATTTCCATCACCAACCCAGCTAATAGTAGCATTAGATATATTCTTTTTTAAGGTTTCTTCTATAAACTGAACATCGCTAACTGCTTGAAGTGCATGAGATTTATTAGATAAACCACAAATAAGTGGAATGGAAAGATATTTTTTAAATTCTATAGCCTTTTGATGATCGGAAGTACGAAAAACAAATAAATCTCCTGAGTGACTTAAAATTTTAGCAGTATCTTTTATTGACTCGCCCTTTGAACCTAAATGTATTTCATCTGATCTTAATGTTATAGCTCTGCCACCTCCAGAATATGCTGCATTTAATAATGAGATTCTTGTACGCAATGAAGGTTTTTCCATTAATATTATCATTAATTTATTCTTAAAAAAATTCTCTTTTTTTTTAATTTTTTTTTTTTTTGTTTTTTTTGAATTTTAAATTATAGATCTTAAATCTTTTGCGGAAATATCTTTAATATCAATAAAGTGTTTCATTTTTAACTATATTCCTTACAAACTTTTTTGATAATTTTAATAGCCAAATTGATTTCTTTTTTTTTAACATTAAGTGGTGGAAGTATCCTAACTACATTTTCTCCAGCTCTTATAGTTAAAAGTTTATTTTCCATTAATCTTTTAATAAATTTTGTTTGGTCATTAAAAAGTTGTAAACCAATTAATAGTCCTTTACCTCTGACTTCTTTAATTAATTCAGGATAACTACTTTTAATTTTGTTAAGTTCATTGTGAAAATATTTAGATATTTTTTCTACATTTTTAAGAAATCCTTTTTTAAAAATTTGATCTAAAACTGCATTTCCAACACTCATTGCAAGCGGATTACCACCAAATGTTGATCCGTGTGTGCCGGGATAGTTAATTCCAGATGCTGCTTTTTTTGTCATCAAAACTGCGCCTATTGGAAAACCTCCGCCAATTCCCTTAGCTATAGGCACAATGTCTGGCTTAATTTTTGCATGTTCAAATGCAAAAAATTTACCTGTTCTTCCAATACCACATTGCACTTCATCAAGAATTAATAAAATTTTTTTTTTATTACAAATTTTTCTCAAATCTCTTAAGCACCAGTCTGGAATTACTTTAATGCCATTTTCTCCCATAATAGTCTCAACCATAATTGCAGCTGTTTTACTAGTAATTGCTTTTTTTAAAGATTTATGATCTCCATATTTAAAATGATCAAAACCTTCGACCTTAGGACCAAAACCTTCGGTCATTTTTTTTGACCCACTTGCAAATATAGCCGCGAGGGTTCTTCCATGGAAAGAATTTTTAATACAAAGTATTCTATTTTTATTAGGTTTTCCTTTAGAATAAAAATATCTTCTCGCTACCTTTATAGCTGCCTCGGTAGCTTCTGTTCCACTATTTTGAAACATTACATAGTCAGCAAATGTTTTTTGGGTTAATCTTTTTGCTAATCTTTCTCCTTCGGGAATTAAAAATGCATTTGAAACATGCCAAATTTTTTTCGCTTGTTTGTTTAAAGCTTTAACTAAATAGGGATTTGAATGACCTAAAGAATTAACCGCAATACCAGAAAGAAAATCTAGATATTTTTTGCCATTAGTGGAGTATAAAAAACTACCTTTTCCTTTTTTAAAAGAAATTTTCTTTCTATTATAATTTTTGGCAAGTGAACTCATGCTTTAAGATTTAATTTTATATCCTATTTTAAATAGGTAATAAGATATTAGCCACATTATAACTGAAAGAATAGTTAAAAAAATCAGTCCGTAGCTAATTGAACCATCAGATACGCCTAAAAAACCAAATCTAAAACCATCTATCATATAAAAAAATGGATTAATCTTGCTTATTGATTGAAAAAAACCTGGAAGTCTGTCTACAGAATAAAAAACGCCACTCAAAAAAGATAACGGAGTAATAATAAAATTCGTTACAGTAGCCATATGGTCAAATTTTTCCGCCCAAAGTCCTGCAATAAATCCTAAAGATCCAAGAATAAATGATCCAAGGAAAGCAAAAACAAATATATAATAAATATTGTAAATATATATCTCTATTATTAAAGAAAATACTATTATTGAAATTATTGTTATAATAATACTTCTTGTAACGGCGGCCAATATTATTGCTATGGTAACTTCGGTTGCAGAAAGAGGTGCAAGCAATGTATCAATTATATTGCCCTGTATTTTTCCTATCATTAAACTAGAAGAAGAATGAGCAAAACTTTGTTGTATAATTGACATAGCTATAAGTCCCGGCGCTAGAAAACTTATAAAAGGAAAACCTAGTACATTGCCTCTTTCATTTCCAATAGCCAAAGAAAGCACTGATAAAAACAACAAACTTGAAATTAGTGGGGAAAGCAAAGTTTGTGCCCAAACTATAAAAAATCTATTAACTTCTTTAACGTATAAATTGTATGCACCAATCCAGTTAACTAAACCAAATCTCCTTACTCCAATTTGATATTTTTTTTGTATTTCCATCATATTTAAATATTCATAACGTTTTTTTAAAAATTATGTGGAAAAAACAGTATTTTGCCTTGTGTTTATGGGGTTATTGTGTGTACTCTATATTGTAATTAATTCAATAAATATACTATATATAGTAATTGTGAGCTGGACAGAAGATAAAGTAAAAAAATTAAAAGAACTTTGGGGCAAAGGTAACACTGCAAGCCAAATTGCTGAAATAATTGGGGACGTTAGCAGGAATGCTGTAATTGGAAAGGCTCATAGACTTAATCTTTCATCAAAAATAAATGATAATGGTTCAAAAACTAGCTTAATAAATAAAAAAAATAGTAATGAAATATTTAACAAAACTACAAAAAGAGGTCGTAGAAATAAATTTAGATCTTTATTAATAGAAAAAAATTTTGAACCGGCGAGAAATTTAACTTTAGAAGAATTAACTGAAGAAACATGCAAGTATATGGATCATGATGTGCATCCTGATCAACCAAATGCAACATTTTGTGGAAGAAAAACTGTTAGTAATTCAAAACAAAAATTTAGTTACTGCCCACTTCATCTAATGATAATCTTTCAACCTAAAGGTAAAAAAGAAGAAGTCATGGATAAAGATGAAGAAGTTCCGAGGTTTATTGAAAAAAAAATTAAATCAGCTTAAATATTTTTTGTAAATTTATTTTTATATATATAGAAAAAGTTTCTATTTTTTTTATTAAATTACTATTTCAAAAATAATAAAAACGTTAAAAAAATATTTATAAAAAAATCATTTTTTGTAAAAGTTAAATTTCAGTTTTTAAAATAAAAAAATCCATTTTTTATTACTTAAATTTAGAAAATTGCCCTCCTTCACTCCACATATATGAATATTTTTTAACCTCATCATCAAAATTTGCACAACTTGGTATTTTAAGATCAAAATTAGTTTTGTAATGACCGGAAGGAATGTTTTTATATTTTAATAATTTAAGTTGATCCAAAGTTATTAAAGGTCTGGGAAATAATTCAAAAAATATTGCGGATAATTTGGCAAGAAATAAAGGTATCGGTAATAAGAGTCTTTTTTTTCTAATCAATTTTAATAGTTTTTTTAAAATATCTTTTAAAGAAAGCTCTTCTTGTCCAATACATTCTAAAGTAATTGATTTAACATTTTGAAAAATTAATTGATAAATTATTTCTGTAAGATCTGAAATATGAATAGGCCGAAATAATGTAGATCCATTATAATACAAAGGAAAAATTGGTAAAATACTAAGAAGTGTCATAAAATTAGTAGTAAAATTGTCATCAACTGAATAAATAACAGAAGGTCTCAATATGTTTGCATCTTTAATATTTTTTTTTATTAAATTCTCGCCATTTAATTTGCTGCTAGCATATAAACTGTCTTTAGCTTCTTCAATTCCAAGTGCTGACAAATGAATAAATTGTCTGATATTATATTCTTTGCATATGTTTGATAAAAAGTAGGGAAATTTTTCGTGAATATTTTTAAATGTATTAATTTTTCCTTTTTGGTACAAAATCCCAATCAAATTTATACATATGTCAGCATTTTTAACTAAATTTTTAATCTTATTTTCATCAAATATGCTACTTTCAACAACCTCGATATAGCCTGGATTTCCTTGAGTCCTTAATAAATATCCTTTTTGATGAATATTCCTTGTTACTGCAGTGACTTTAAAATTGTTTTGCGTCAACTTTCTTATCAAATGACGTCCAATAAATCCAGAAGCGCCAAAAATTAGACAATTTTTAGGTTTCATATCTGAATAAATATATATAAATAAACATAAACAATGAGTACAGATATTAAACTACATAAAGATGATCTGCCAGCAAATTTAAGCTTAGGACCTGTGGTCGCATGTGACTGCGAATTTACTGGGTTAAATCCTCCTAAAGATAAACTATGTTTAATACAGTTGTGTTCTGAAGGTTCAAAGGAAGTTCATATAGTTCAATTTGTAAATAGAGAAACTTACTCTGCACCAAATTTAATTAGATTATTAGTTTCTCCTGATATAAAAAAAATTTTTCACTATGCTCGTAAAGATCTTCAAATGATACGTTGGGCTTTAAAAATAGATGTTGAAAATGTAGAGTGTACTAAATTGCAAAGTAAATTAGCAAGAGGATATTCGAGTCAACATTCATATAAATCTTTAGTACAAGAATTCTGTGGAGTTTCATTATCTAAAGCTAAACAATCTTCTGACTTTGGGAAGAAAGAGCTTGATCCAGAACAGTTAAAATATTCTAGTAATGATGTTTTATATATTGGTAAAATACATCGTGAATTAAATAAAATTTTAGAAAGAGAAAAACGAATGACTCTTTATAAAAATGCTTTAAAATTTTTAAAAGTGAGAGTAGATCTTGACTTAGGAGGATACGAAACCATGGATATTTGGAGCCACGAATGACAACAAACAAATATATAAAATCAGCTAAAACTACAATTGATTTGCAGGTATTGGCTTTGAAGAAATTAAAAAGCTCAGTTGGAAATTCGTTTAATAAAGCTGTAAAAGCAATTGGTAATTGTCAATCAAAATGTATATTGGTTGGGGTCGGGAAATCAGGTCATTTGGCAAATTTAATTGCTTCGTCTTTAAGTTCTATTGGTGCAAGCTCCTTCGCTTTGCAATCTGCTGCAGACGCAGCCCATGGTGATCTTGGAGTTATATCGACCTCTCCAAAAAAAGATATATTAGTATTAATTAGTAACTCGGGCTCTTCTTCTGAGCTTAATACTATAATATCTTATTCTAAAAAACATAACATTACACTAATTGGAATAACTTCTAAAAAAAATTCTGCTTTGTATAAAGCTTCAAATATAAAAATTTTAATTCCCGAAGTAAAAGAAGCGGGCGAAGGATCAATTATACCAAGTAGTAGTCTAATCAATCAAGCTGCTATAGGCAGTGCGTTAGTTATTGCTGTCATGCAATATAAAAAACATGGAATCAAAATATTTCGTAAATTTCATCCAGGAGGAATGTTGTCTAAAAAACTTCTTAGCTGTGGCGATCTAATGGTTAAAGCTCCTTTTGTTTCTGAAAACTTTAAAATGAAAAAAACTTTAAAAATTCTTTCTCAAAAAAAATTAGGTCTGCTTGTCGTAAGAAATAAAAAAAAATTAACTAGTGGAATCATAGTAGATGGAGATGTTAAAAGAGCTAGTGAAAAATTCAAAAATCTTCATGATTTAAAAGCAAAAAATATTATGACCAAAAACCCATTAAGCGTAAATAAAGATATGCTTGCAGTACAAAGCCTAAGTCTAATGAATAAAAAGCGAATAACAAGCCTTCTAGTTCATAAAAATAATAATAAAAATAAAACTATCGGAGTACTACATATTCACAAAGTTCTAGAAAATATTCAATAGATGAATAGAAAGATACTAGCTCAATTTATATTATTAATAATACTATTTTCAATTATTATATCTGTTTTCTTAATTTATTTTAATAAAGATAAAAGATTAAATGAAAAGAATATAGAAACAAATAAGATTGTAGATCAAGAAATTGATGAAGATACCGGAACTTTAATAACGGACATCAACTATAAATTTTCTGATCCATCTGGAAATTTTTATGAACTTTTTGCAGAGTTTGGAAAAGTAAATATAAAAGATTCAGAAAAAATGTTTATGACAAATGTAAAAGCATTAATTTATCTAAAAGATTCTGAGCCAATTATGATAGTTTCAAAATATGCAAATTATCACAAAATAAACCACGAAACCAATTTTTTTGAAGATGTTGTTCTAACTCACTTAATTCACAAAGCAACTAGCAATAATTTAGATATAGCTTTCAATAAAAATATTGCTTCTATGTATAACAATTTAGTTTATAACAAACCTGGAACAAATTTAACAGCGGATAGATTAGAAATTGATTTAATAACAAAAAATACTAAAATTTTTATGGATAAAAAAACTGAAAAAATTAAAATAGTAAATAAAAAATAAATATGTCTGTAATAAAAAAATTTAGAATTAAGTCTTTTAAAAAACAAAAACCATTAATTTCTTTAAAAAAAATCTCTTTATCTTTTGGAAAAAGACAAATTTTAGATGATATTAATTTTGAAGTTAATCAAGGGCAAATTTTAGGTTTACTTGGTCCAAATGGCGTTGGTAAATCAACAATCTTTAATTTAATTACCGGCTTGATAAAACCCTCTTATGGTTCAATATTATTTAATGGACTTGATGCAACTAGCTACCCAATTTATGAAAGAACTACAAAGTTTAAAATAGGATTTTGTCCGCAGTATGGGGGTTTTTTTTCTGATCTTACGCTATATGAAAATTTAAAATGTGTTGGCGAAGTTTTAATAGATGACGAAAGAATTAGAAATGAAAAAATTAATCAATTAATTTCAAAATTTGAACTCGATTCAGTAAGAGACATAAAAACAAAATTATTATCTGGCGGTCAGCGTAAAAAATGCGTAATTGCATTAGCGTTATTAGGAAATCCTCAAATACTTTTGCTAGACGAACCATATTCTGCATTAGATTTACTTACAATTAAAATGCTTCAAGAAATAATTGTAAACTTGCAAACGGAAAATCCGAAAATTGCAATTGTTATTTGCGATCATGCCGCTAGAGATATTTTAGCAGTAGCAGACTCATCTATAATTTTATCAAATGGTAAGGTAATAGCACAAGGCACTCCTTCTCAACTTATGAATAATGTTACTGCAAGAAATCAATATTTTGGCGATTCATTTAAATTTAATTAATATATAATAAAAATGGGAAGACCTATTTTAATAGATAGCACAATCAAAGAATTTAATAAAAAAATTAAAGTAGATGCTGATAAAAGCTTAAGCATTCGTTTCGCTTTGTTGGCCTCACAAGCTGTAGGAAAATCAAAAGCTCACAATTTATTAAAATCTGAAGATGTTATAAGCACGATTAATTGTTTAAAAAAACTCGGAGTAAAAATTAAATGGAACAAAAAAAAAAATTTTTGTGAAATTATTGGTAATGGAATTAATAGTTATAATTATAAAAAAAATTTAACTCTAAATGCTGGCAACTCGGGTACAGCTGCTCGTTTAATTATGTCAACATTAATCAACTCTCCTAAAATAATTAAAATAACTGGAGATAAATCACTTAAAAAAAGAGACATGAATAGAATTATAAAGCCGCTACAAGAATTTGGCGCAACATTTAAAAAAAACCATGGAACTCTACCGTTATATATAAAAGGATCTGATTTTATAAGACCAATAAATTATTTTAATAACAAAATTGCTAGCGCCCAAACCAAATCGGCCATCATGTTTGGAGCTTTATCCGCCCCAGGACAAACTTCCTTGAAATGCTTGCCTTCAAGAAATCATACGGAACTTTTATTTAAATATTTAAAAATTCCTATTACATTAAACAAAGAAAATAATTTCGATATTATTAAAGTTAGAGGAAAACAGAACTTTAAATCTTTTAACTATAATATTCCATCTGATATAAGCTCAGCAGCATTTTTCATTGTGCTTACTTTGCTTTCAAAAAATAGTAGACTTGTTTTAAAAAATATAGGTGTAAATAAATCAAGAACTGGTGTGATTAATATTCTTAATAAAATGGGAGCAAAAATAAAAATTAGACAAAAAAGAAATTATAAAGGTGAAAAAATTGCCAATATTCATGTAAAAAGTTCAAAATCATTAAGATCGGTAAATTGTCATTCTAAATTTAATAGTAGTGCTATAGATGAATTCTTAATAATTTTTCTTGCTGCAGCAAAAGCAAAAGGGGTATCTTATTTTAAAAACCTTGAAGAATTAAATAAAAAAGAATCAAGAAGATTGGACTGGGGATCAAAAATTTTAAGTATGATTGGCGTTAAAAACAAATTAATAGGAGAAAATGCAATTAAAATTTGGGGAAGACCAAATTTAAAATTAAAAAAAAATTATGAGGTAAAAAATTTTCTTAAAGATCATAGAGTAATGGCAATGAGTACAATAGCTGCATTAACATTGGGGGGTAAATGGAAAATACATGATCCCGAATCGATTAAAACCTCATTTCCTTCATTTTTCAAAATTCTTCAAAAAAATCTCGGAGCAAAAATAAATTGAAAAAAAGAAAAAATATAATAACTGTCGCAATTGACTCACCAGCAGCTGCTGGAGCTGGAACTCAAGCTAAATTAATTGCAAGACACTATAATTTACTTTATTTGGACACTGGTAAAATTTATAGATTTATTGGCAAACTTAAGCTTAAATACCCGAAAAAATTTAATTATTTATTAATTAAAAAAAAAATAAGAAACTTAAAAATTAAAGATTTACAAAACAAAAATTTATTAGCTGATAGTGTAGCAGTATCTGCATCAATAATAGCTAAAGATAATAAAATTAGGAAAATTGTACATAAACTTCAGCAAGAAATAGCTTATAACCCTCCTGCAAAATATGCCGGAAGTGTCCTTGATGGAAGAGATATAATTACAGTTCAGGTAAAAGATGCTATGTTTAAATTCTATATAACTGCAAATATAAAGGTTAGAGCTTTAAGGCGTTTTAAGGAATACCAGAGGTTAAAAAAAAAAATAACCTATAAAGAAGTGCTAAAAAGCCTTAAAAGACGTGATAAATCTGACAAACAAAGAAAGTATGGTCGTTTAAGAAAAACTTCAGATTCATGCTTGATTAATACGAGTAGATTAAGTATCAAATCCTGCTTTATAAAAATAAAGCATATTATGGATAGGAAACTGACAAATTAATGGAAATTTATAAAGAAATAGAAACTCCAGCATCAAAAGAATTTGTAAAATTACTTAATAGCCAATTATCAAAAAATAAAATCGAAGAAGGTAAGATCGTAGAAGGTAAAGTTGCAAAAATTACTGAAAAATTTGTATTTTTATTTATAGAAGGTCTAAAATCAGAACCAGTACTAGATATTAACGAAATAAAAAATTTAAAACTTTATGAAGATATTAAAGTTGGAGATAAAATTTCAGTTTTACTTGAAAGAATAGAAGACAAAAATGGCGAAGTTGTAGTTTCTGCATCTAAAGCTCAAAAAATTAAAGGTTGGTATGAACTTGAAAAAGCTTATGAAAAAAATGAACCTATTATGGGTAAAATAACATCTAAGTGTAAAGGTGGTGTTATAGTTGAACATATTGAAACTGGATCATTAATGTTTTGTCCAGGTTCTCAAATTTCGGACAAGCCTTTAAAAGATATTTCTCATTTAATAAATGAACCACAAAAATTTGCTCTGATTAAACTAGACAAAATCAGAGGAAACGCTTGTGTATCAAGAAGACAAGTTATCTCTTCAAGTAAAAAAGAAGATAAAGCAAAAATTATTGAAAAATACAAAGTTGGTGACATAATTAAAAATGCAGTAGTAAAAGGTTATTCAAGTTTTGGATGTTTCTTTGATGTAAACTCAGAATTAGATGTGCTAGTTCATTTACAAGAGATAAGTTATTCAAGAATAAACCACCCTGATGAAATTTTTAACATAGGAGAAAAACATGATTTGCTTGTGATTAGTGTTGATAAAGAAAAATTGCAGGTAGGTTGTAGTATTAAACAACTTTCCCCCGATCCATTTAATCATATTTCTAACTATGAATTAAATAAGCCATATAAAGTAAAAGTTGTTAAAATAATGGATTTTGGTGCATTCTGTGAATTGGAACCTGGTCTATCTACATTGCTTCATTCGAGTGAATTGAGTTGGTCAAAGAAAAATCCTTCGGCAAAAAAGATGTTTAAAGTTGGAGATGAAATAAATTGTGTAATTACCGAAATCGATAAAGAAAAAAGAAGAGTTGCCATTTCTCACAGATTAACTAAGGAAAATCCATTTGAAATAATGGAAAAAAAATATCCAGTTGGCACCGAAGTGGAAGGTACTGTAAATATGATCAGCGAGTACGCTTTGTATTTAAAAATTGATGATGTGGAAATAGATGCCTTTCTTCATTGCAATGATCTTACATATGGAAAAGATCCAGAGGAAGAATTAAAAAAATATAAAAAAGGCGATAAACTTAAAGTTAAAATTTTAGAAATTAAAAAAGATCAACAAAAAATCAGGGCTGGTCTTAAACAAACTAAACCTGATCCATTTGATTGGTTTAAAGATAAAAAAATAAATGATACAATAACTGTAAAAGTTGTAAGTTCCGATAACAAAGGACTTTTAGTTAAGCCAGAAGGCTGTTCTATGGATTTTTTAATAAAAAAATCGCAAATTGCTATAAACTCAGCTGATGCTAGACCGTCTAGATTCGTTGGATCTGAACGAATTGATGCAGCAATTGCTGAGCTTGATATGAACAAAAGAAAGGTTTCATTAAGTATAAAATTGCTTGAAGAGTTAAAGAACAAAGAGGCAGTTTCAAAATTTAGTTCTCCGTTATCAGGTAAAAATCTTCCTTTTTCATCTTTATCTGATGAATTGGAAAAAAAAAAGCAAAAGAAAGAAAAAAAATAAATTAAATTGGCTATTGTAAAATCAAAGCTTTTAAAAAAATTATCAGATAATTATCCCAATTTTTTAAAAAAAAATTTAGAAAAATCACTAAATATTTTTCTAAATGAAATAAAACTTGCTCTATATAAAGGAGAAAATGTAGAAATAAGAGATTTTGGCACTTGGTCTATAAATGATCAAAAAGCTAGATTATCAAGAAATCCGAAAACTGGTGAAAAAATTAATATACCTAAAAAAAGAAAAATTCGTTTTAAAATGAGCAAAAAACTTTTTAATAAAATTAATAATGAAGAATAAAAAAATATTTATAGCTTGTGATACTAGCAATATTTCGAAAGTAAAAAAAATAATTAAGCTTAGTCAAACAAAAAAATTAAAAATTGGATATAAGTTTGGTTTAGAATTTCTTAATACAAAATATGGTAGATCATATGTTTCAAAAATAAAAAAAAAAATTATATTTGCAGATCTTAAACTAAATGATATCCCAAATACTTGTGCTTCTGCTGTAAAGGCTATAAAAGATTTAAAAGTAAATTACTTAACAATTCATATAAGTTCAGGCATAGACGCATTAATAGCTGCAAAAAAAGTTTCAGGCAAAATTAAAATTGTGGGAGTTAGTACGCTTACATCTTTAAATGATAAAAAATTAAAACAAACTGGTCATACAAGATCTATTAAAAATTTAGTTATTAAACAAGCTAGATTAGCTAAAAAAGCAAACTTAGATGCTCTTGTTTGTAGCGCTCATGAAGTTCCTTATATTAAGAAAATTTTTAAAAAAGAAATCATTACTCCAGGTATAAGATTAATAGGCGATAAATCTAAAGACCAAAAACGTATCATGACCCCAAAAAAAGCTTTTGAAAATGGTGCAAATTCATTAGTCATTGGAAGAAGCGTTACCGAGGGAAATATTAAAAAAAATATAGAAAAATTAATTAAATCATTAAATTAGATTAATGAAAGTAAAGATTTGTGGTCTTTCAACTGCTGAGCAAGTAAGAACCTGTGTCGAATTTGGAGCTAATTATTGTGGCTTTATTTTAAACTATCCTAAAAGCCATAGATTTATTGAAATAGAAAAAGCGAAAGAACTAACAAGTATAGAAAAAAAAGATACAAAATATGTTGGTGTATTAGTTAATCCTAAATATGATGAATTAAAAAAATTTTCAAAATTAAATATAGATTATTTTCAAATCTATGGAAATTATAATAAAAAATTAATTTCTAATATTAAATTAAAATTTAATAAAAAAATTATAGTAGCCATTCAAGTTAAAAATAAAAAAGATATTATGAATTATAAAAAATTTGAAAACATTGCTGATATTATTCTTTGGGATAGCTCAGGCCTTGAATTAAGTTTAGACTGGAATTTTGATTGGATAAAATCAATCAAAAGCAATGTTACTAAAATGATAGCTGGAAATATTAACATTGATAAACTTGAAAAAATTTTAAATTTAGCTGATATAGTTGATGTTTCTGGTGGTTTAGAAACAAATAAAGTAAAAGATATAACAAAAATTAAAAATTTTTTGAATAATTTAAAAAAACTTAATAATGAAAATTAAAAAAGGCATATCTTTAATCGACCAACACGACAAAAATGGTTTTTGGGGAGGTAAATTTGGTGGTAATTTTATACCGGAAACTTTAAAAAAACCTGTAGAAGATCTTACAATTTTGTTTCAAAAATTAAGAAAAGATAAAAAATTTATTCGAGAAAGAGATTATTATTTTAAAAACTGGGTTGGTGCGCCTACTCCATTTATTAAACTAGAAAATTTAACTAATCATTTAGATGGAGCACAGATTTGGACAAAAGTTGTGTCAGAGGCAAATGGTGGGGCTCATAAAATTTATAATGCTACTGTTCATAGCCTAATTGCCAAAAGAGCAGGAAAAAAATACATAGTTGGAGATACTGGAGCTGGATATGCAGGAAAAATGTTAAGCATGGCAGCAAAAAAATTTGGATTAAAATGTAAGATTTTCATGGGTGCAAAAGATATTAAAAGACAAAAACCAAATTGTGATGCTATAAAAAAAAATGGTGCTGAAATAGTTCCTGTTTATACAGGTAGCCAAACTCTTGTTGACGCTGTTAGTGAATGTATGAGGCATTGGGTTTCAAATTGCGATACAACGCACATGGCAGTGGGTAGTACAGTTGGTCCAAATATATTTGTAAAAATTTGCGGATGGAGCACATCGCAAATTTCTAGAGAACTTTTAATTCAAATTAAAGATGAATTTGGAAAAATACCAAAAAAAATAAAATTGTTAAACTGTGTTGGAGGAGGTTCTTCAAGTTTTGGATTTTGGAATGAGTTTATGCATTATAATAAAAAACAAATTGAATTTATTGGTATTGAAGCTGGTGGGCCAAAAAAAAGTAAAAAACATGCTGCTCCATTAACATATGGTTCAAAAATTGGAATTCTGCATGGTGCAGCTCAATATGTAAATCAAAACGCTGAGGGACAAATAGAAGAAACTGAATCTATTAGCGCCGGATTAGACTACCCTGGAGTTTCTCCATTGCATTGTTTTTTAAAAGACACCAAAAGAGCAAGATATACTGCGGCCAGTGACGAAGAAGCTTTAAATGCTTATAAAATAGTAACAAAATATGAAAATTTAAATCCAAGTTTAGAGCCAAGTCACGCATTTGCTGAAGCGATAAAAATGGCTCCAAGATTAAACAAGGATACTATTATAATTGTAAATTCTTGTGGGGATGCTCAAAAAGATAAAGATATTCTAAGACAAAGATTAGGAGTTTAAAAAATGTCAATATCACCAATCAGCCTAGCATTTAAAAAAAGTAGAATAGAAAAAAGACCAGCTTTATTGACTTATACAGTTGCCGGTGACAATACTAAAAAAAAATCTCTAGAATTATTAAATTCAATTTCAAAATATGTAGATATTTGTGAATTAGGTTTTCCTCACAACACGCCGATAGGAGACGGAGGACAGATACAAACGTCTTCATATCGAGCAATTAATAATGGAATTAAAATGAAAGATATTTTTCAAATAGTAAAAAACTTTAAAAAAAATAAAAATGGAAAGCCTTTAATTTTGATGGGTTATTACAACATGATATATCAATATGGAGAAAATAAATTTTTAATAAAATGTAAAAAAGTAGGAGTTAATGGTTTAATAGTAGTTGATTTGCCTTGGCCCGATAACAAGAAATTTGCAAAAAAATGCAAAAAAAAATCTATCACATTTGTACAACTCTTATCTCCAACTACATCCAAAAAAAGAATGAAAAGTATTATTGGGGATTCGCATGAAATGCTTTATTATATAAGTATGTTGTCAACTACTGGGGGTAAGCTAAAAGTTTCTCCAAAAAAAATTTTGAAAAATTATATAGCTATTAAAAAAATAAATAGATCAAAAAATATAGTAATTGGCTTTGGTATAACTGAAAAAACTATTGCATCTCTCAAAAAAGCTGATGGCTTAGTTGTAGGAAGCGCATTATGCAAGAAAATATCAGAATCTCTGAAAAAAAGACAAAATCCTGTCACAAATATTGTTAGGATGGTATCAAGATTAAAAAATAAAATATCATGAATTGGATAAAAAAAGTTCTTCGTATTGGTGAAAAAATAAAAAAAGTTTTAAAAAAAAGACCAACTAAAGAAGAAATTGAAAATAGTGACTGGACATCTTGCTGCAAAGGCCCAATTTTAAAGAAAGAACTTGAAGAAAATCTTTGGGTTTGCAGCTCATGTGGAAAACACCACAGAATTAGCTGTAGACAAAGATTTGATATTTTTTTTGGAAAAAATAATTATGAAATAATTAAGACACCAATACCAAAAGATGACCCTTTAGATTGGACAGATTCAAAAAAATATACAGAAAGACTTAAAGACGCCAGAGAAAAAACTAATCAAGAATGCGCTGTAATGATAGCAAGAGGAGAAGTAAATGGAATTAATATTACAGCTGGCGCAAATAATTTTGATTTTATGGGCGGTAGTGTAGCTGCTGCAGAAGGTGAAGCAATTATAACGGGAATTCAACATGCTATTGATAATAAAAATCCATTCGTGTATTTTCCTTGTGGTGGTGGACAGAGGATGCATGAATCTGCAATATCTCTATCTCAAATGACCAGAACTACCTTGGCTGTTAACGAGCTAAAAAAAAATAACCTACCGTACATTGTCTGCTTTACAGATCCTACCGCTGGAGGAATTACTGCATCTTTTGCTATGCTAGGTGATATCCATCTTTCTGAAGTAGGAGCTCTAATTGCTTTTGCAGGAAAAAAAGTTGTACAAGCGACAGTAAAAGAAGAATTGCCTGAACATTTTCAGCGTGCAGAATATGTACAAGAATGTGGATTTGTAGATATAATTGTAGAAAGAAAAGAATTAAAAGAAAAAATAGGTTCGCTTTTATCAATATTGTTAAAGAAAAATTCTGATATAAATATTCAATTATCAGATGAAACTACAAAAACTAATCTCGAAACTACAGCAAAAGCATCCTAAAAAAATAGATCTTACTATTGGTAGAACTTTTAACCTTTTAAAAAAGTTAGGAAATCCTCAGGATAAAATTAATAATGTTATCTCAGTTGTTGGGACTAATTCAAAGTATAGTATCTGCCAAATTCTAAAAACAATATTAAATAAAGCAGGATATAAATGTAATTTGTACCTTTCTCCACATCTACAATCATATACTGAAAGATTTGTATATAATGATAAAGAAATAAATGATGAAAATCTAATTGAATTGCTTAAAGATATTGAAAAAATTTTAAAAAATGACAAGGCAACACTTTTTGAAATTTTAACTTGCGCTTACTTAAAATATTGTGAAGAATTTAAAGACAATGTAACATTGATTGAGGCAGGTCTTTTTCATCAATTTGACAGCACTAATGTTTTTAAAAAAAACCTAGCATCAATTATAGGTTCTATTGGGCTAGATCACTTACAGTGGATTAAGAATAAAACAATTGAAGGAATAATTCACGAAAAAACTATAAGTTTATTAAACTCAAATATTTTTGTTAATAAACAAGATGATGAAAAAGTAACATTGAAGATAGAAAGTGCCTTAAAAAACAATCAATCAAAAAAATATTTTTTTGGCAAAGACTTTAACATTTTAAAAGCAGAAAACTCTTTTATTCAATACGAAGATTCTCATGGATCAATAATTTTGCCCGAACCAAATATATTAGGCGATCATCAACTTTCAAATATAAGCACTTCCATTGTTGCTGCTAGAAAAATATTTAATATTAAGGATGAATATATTAAAAAAGCAGTTACAAAAATTGAACTTAAAGGTAGACTTCAAGAAATTAAGTCAGGAAAACTAAAAAAACTCATCGGACAAAATAAATTAATATGTGATGGAGGCCATAATGTTAACGCGGCTAAAGCTATCTCGAATTGGATAAAACAACAAAATCAAGATGTGCATTTAATAATTGGTATGATGAAAGATAAAGATCATATTGGTTTTATTAATTTTTTTAAAAGCTCTACAAAATCAATTACTTTAATTGATATTCCAAACCAAGATGGATCAATTTCAAAAGAAGAATTAAAAAAAAAATTAAATGTAATGAATGAAAAAATTATTTTAAGTAATAGTATTAAAGAAAGTATTCGTTCTATTAATAAATATCAAAATAACATTTGTGTAATTACTGGAAGTTTATATTTGGTAGGAGAAGTATTAAATTTAAACTAAATATTTTCTTTTATCCAAGAAACAATATTTGATTTAGTCGTTGCTCCAACTTTAGTAGCTTTTAATTCGCCACCTGAAAAAAGAAGCATGGTTGGAATTCCACGGATTCCATATTTTGTAGGGGTATTGGGTTCGTTATCAATGTTGTGTTTTGCAATTATAACTTCTTCGCTCATCTCACTAGATATTTCTTCTAATACAGGACCAATCATTTTACATGGACCACACCATTCGGCCCAGAAATCAACTATAACTGGCTTGCCGGCTTTTATTACCTCAGTATCAAAATTTTCATCAGTAACATTAACTGTTGCCATGAGTTCTATATATAAATAATATTTTTTAATTCAACAAATAAAAAAAAATTATTTAACTTATCCACATTAGACATTTTCATATTTCTTTTGTATTGAAATTACAAATTCATTGAGTTGATCTAAAAACTTTAGTTTTTCTTCATCATTTTCATCTGAATATTTATCTCTTAGAGTGTCAATTTCTACAAAACACGCTGAAACCGTCCACCATTTTTCTTTTTTTTCACTAAGAATTCTTTTAGCTATTTCTTTTTTAATTTTTTTAAATATATCTGGCGGCAATACTTCTGGTGCCTCTTGATAAATTATTTTTTTTCCAAAACCTACTAATCTTTTATCCTCAAATTTATCTAATAGTTTTAATTTATCTTTCCAAGAAGCTGCATGCCAGGCAGAAAAAAGAGCGGTGTCTTTGTTTGATGTAAATTTAGTATAAATACTTTCTTCAGCATATATATCTTCTTGGGATTTTGACTGTTCTCTTTCTTCAGCTATTTCTCTTAAGGCTGCAAGAATATTTATAGAAAATTTTTCGTTGTTCTTTATTAGTTGAGCTCTTTTTTTTATTAAGTTAGCATCAATTGTATTGTATGGATCTTCCTTCATTCCAAACTCAGGACCAAGTATTATTGGCGCTTTATTTGATCTAATTGTTCTTAAAAATTTAGGTGTTTTTTTCATCTCCATTTTTATTTCATTTATTGACATTTTTAGTAACGGTTCAACATCAACTCTGAGATCTATAGCCTGACCCCATTGATAAACAGGATGAATACAATGTTTTGGATGAAGTGGTGCGCATAAATATAATCGAGATTTTCCATAAAAGTATTCATTTAAAGTAATTATATTTTCTTTTTTGATAATTGTTTCTGTATCTAATTTATTTGCAGTTTTAAAAAAAATATCCCAAGTTTTGGGTTGTTTTTTTTTAATTAAACCTAATATTTTCATTGTCAAAGTTGCATCAAATAGGGCTGAGTGTGCATCACTTGTGTCAAATCCATTCATACGACTTAACGATTCAAGTTTGAACACCGGATTGTTTTTTTCGTTAATTTCTGTTTCTAATACTTTTGGATCTACAGCATAAGCGGCTCTTGCAATATTTATACCATCATGTCTTTTGTTTGGTGATGCATTGGTAATATAAGGATATCTAATTCCTTTAAAAAACTCTTTTCGAAGCATTTCATCATCAAAACCAATATTTGACCATCCAAGAAAAATTGCTGGAGACCATTTCTTAAATATCTTTTCAATCTCTCCTAACATTTGATAATGACTTAAATTAACTTTAGTCAACTGATCAATACTTGTCTTATTAACAATTAATGCCATTGCCTGGGGAATTTCTCCTTCAGGTAATCTGCACCTTAAATTAAACCTGTCTTTTTCTTTAAAATTTTCATCAACTAATACACCTCCAATTTCAATAATGCTTCCAAAATCCGTGATAGCACTTGACGATTCAATGTCCCAAATAGCTAAATTCATAATTTCCTAGTTTAATTTGTTTGGATCTTCTGTTTCAATTTCTTTAGTTTTTTTTTCTTCTAAATCTAATTCAGCAATTTGTGATGTATGTTTTCGAATTTTTTCCACAGATGTTCTTGCTTGCCTAAAAAGTTCTGAAATTTGACCATGTTTAACATCAGCTTCGGTAATCCTTTTTGATAGCCTTGCTACATCCTCGTCCAATGCTGCAACTTGTTTTTGAATAATACCCGATAACATGTACATTTCTCTATTTTGTATTAATAATCTATAAGTTCTTAAAAAACCAAAAATTGTATCGGGAGACACAATAACTACATTTTTTTCTCTGGCTTTTTTTATAAAATTTTCAGGATGTTTAGCAATATCTCTAAAAACCCCCTCTGATGCAACAAACATTAAAGCCAAAGGAGCAGTTTCTCCTGTAATTATATATTTTTCTGAAATATCTTTGATATGTTTTTCAATATCTTCTTTAAATGATTTTCCTAAGCTTTTTTTAATTTGTTCATCTTTTTCCTCATGCATTTTTTTATAATTTTCCCAGCTAAACTTTGAGTCAATACAAATTGATTCTTCTGCAGAACCAAAAGTTAAAAAACAGTCGGGTCTTTTACCGTTGCTTAGTGTGTGTTGAAATTTATAGTGTTTTTTATTAATTGAGTCTCTTACAATATCTTCGAGATATTCTTCTCCAAATTTACCTCTTTCGGTTTTGTTATTAAAAAGATTCTTAAAATCGACCATGTCGCCTTGTAAACCTTCAATTTTTGCCTTTGTTTCTGCAATTGTTGTAAGTTTTGTTTTTATTTCTCCAAGTCCTGCATTTACTGCTCTTTCTACTCCTAGATTGTCGCCACTATTAATTTTTTGATAAATTAAAAAAATTAAAACTAAAAGGATTCCTAGAAACCCAATGATTATATATTCCAACATAAATAACTCCTTTTCAAAAAGGTAAGTGTTTAGAGGGATTTAGAAGTAATTTCTTTATAGAAACTAAATCGCCGTGTCTAAACAAGTAACTTTAATTTAGTAATTCCAATATAAACATTAGTTTTATAATGTCAAGGTAAATTTTTTAATTCATTAAATTTTTTCAATCTTCCAAGAAATAAATTTTGATACATAATTAATTCTGTTCCATCAATTTTAAAATCCTGAAATAAATTATCCACAGTACACAATAAAATTACACCTGAAGTAATAGAAGTTTTATAGAAAACATTGTGCGCCAAAGTATATGCACCTAATTGAAGAAAATAATCTTGAATATAGTCTGTCTTTTTTGGTTTGTTTGCTTGTTTAAAATCTATAATTGTTTCTTGTCCTTGGTAGATTCCAACTAAATCAGCCGTTCCGGCATACTTTTCAGGATAATGTAATGTAGTCTCCATTCCATAAATTTCTTCTAACTTGCCTTTAATACCTTTATCAATTATTTCTTTTGCCATGTTTTTATATTGTTCACTGCTCTCAAAAAAACTTTCATTAATTCTTCCTTTTAAAAAATCTTCAATATAAGAATGCATAGATGTGCCTCTGTTGGATGCTTCAACTTTGATTTTATTAGCTTCTTCGTGGCCTACTCTCTGTTTCCAATTTTCTAAAGATGCTTTATCTTCCTCTGATTTAGTTGCTTGTAAAATGGAAGTAACACTTGGTAATTTTTCATTACCAAACAAGTATTTTCTTAGACCATTTTCAAAAGACCTTGATGATTTTGGATAAATAAATTTATTATTCCATTTCATTTTTTTGAGAATATTTTAATAAGACTTTTAATCCTTTTTTTATTTAAACTTTTTTTTGAGATCATCAAACAAGCTTGTGATTTTAATATTTCACCATCCTTTAAAATTCTTAAATTATTAGCTCTAAGTGTAGCTCCAGTACTTGTTATATCCGAAATAATTTCCGCAGTACCTGTAAATGGAGCTACCTCAGTACTTCCAAGACTTTGGACTAACCTAAACTGCGTTACCCCTTTTGAGTATAAAAATTGTCTAGTTAAATTTGGATATTTTGTTGCAACTCTTAAAAGTCTTTTTTTCTTCTTTTTAAATTCATCGGCCACTTCATCTAGATCCAATAATGTTTGAACATCAATCCATAAATCAGGAATGGCTAATACTAAATTTGCATTACCGAAACTGTATTTTTTACTTATTAAAATTTTGTTCTGCACATTAACTTCACTCTCTTTAAGTAAATCATATCCTGAAAATCCAATATCAATATTTCCTAGCGATAACTGCTCAATGCATTCTCTAGCATGCAAATAGATAATTTTAACATTCGAAAGTTTTTTGATATATCCAAATAAATCTCTTTCTCCTCTTTCAGAGTAAATATTTAATTTTCTCTTTTTAAAGATATTTATTGTATCATGCTTTAATCTACCTTTGGATGGTAGCCCTATGTTAATAATATTTTTATTCATATAAATTCATGTTTACAGCTGCTCCAACTGCAGAAACTTTTCTAAATCCTAAATTAGTAGTTAATTGATCATATCTTCCACCTGATATGAAATTTTTAAATTTTGATTTTATTTTCACTTCTATAGAAAAAATCATCGAACTATAAAATTCAACTTCTCTTCCATTAGCAGCTGAAAATTCAATTTTTAAGTTTTTATTGCTATTCTTGCTTACTGGGAAAAAATCTTTCCCAACAATTATGTTAATTTTATTTTTTTTAAAAAATGCATTTAAAATTTTTGGTGATCTTTTTAATGGACATTTTATTTTTAAAAATTGCTTTATAATATTTGTATTTTTTTTTCCGGTAGAAGGTTTTCTTGGGTCTTTAATCTTCATATTAAATCTATCTAGTACTTCTTTGTAGGTTCTGCCTGCGATAATATTGTTTTGATTTTTTTTTCTCATTTTTTGATATCTTGATTTATCTGTTTCGACAAATACTGGATCTATATCTGAATTTGTTTCTAATCTTTTTAATAATTCATTAAAATAATTTTCGTTCCAATAATATTTTTTAAGTCTATTTTTCCATCTTTTGGGAATATCTAATTTTTCAATTAACAAATTAAATAATGTGACATTGCCAATTTTTAAAACGGACTTTTTAAAACCACTACTTTTCAAAATTTTTAAAGATGTATTAATAATCTCTTTGTCGTCTTTTTGTATGTTTCTAGATCCTAAAATCTCATAACCAATCTGATTTTTTATTATACTATCTTTTTTTTGATAAGTTTTTCTAAATGCTGCGCCGCTGTAATAAACTTTTGCACGATTATCTTTTTTGTTTTGAATAAATCTTAATACTGATGAAATCGTTAAATCAGGTCTTAAGCAAAGTTCCTTGCCATTTAGGTCGTAGAATGAAAATAAGAATTTCTTAAAATTTTCACCTGATCTTTGGAGAATATATTTTGTTTCAAGTACTGGATCTAATGTAATATTGTTAAAATTATTAGACTTAATTGATCTAAGTATTTTTTCAGATAATTTTTTTGATTTCATTGACTAAATTTTCAATTTTTACAGATTTTTCTTCGCCTGTTTTAAGATTTCTTAATTTTGCTTCACCTTTTTTTATTTCATCATCGCCATAGAAAATTACGCATGGGGATTCTATTTTATTTGCATACTCCATTTGTTTTTTTAATTTGCCTTCTCCTGGGTAAATTTCTGAACTGATGTTGGATGATCTAAGTTTATTTAATATTTCAACATATTGTTTAGTGTTATTTTGATCAAAAACACATATGATTACTGGTCTTACAGACTTTGTTTTAAAATCTTTTTTTTGCATTAAAGCAAAGACAAATCTATCAAGACCAATTGATATTCCCGTTGCCGGACATTCAAAATTTCCAAAATTACTCACAAGATTGTCATATCTTCCTCCTCCACCTATTGATCCAAATTGAATTGTTTGTCCTTTTAAATTTTTTACCTCAAAGTTCAAATTAACTTCGAAAATAGGCCCTGTGTAATATTCTAAACCTCTTATAACCGATGGATCAAATTTATAATTTTCAAAGTTGTAAGCCTTAAATATTTTTATAATCTCAAGCACATCTTCGCTATCGGGATTCTTGCTCTTCAAAGCATTTTCTATTATTTTAATCTGATCATTTGTAAGCTTCGCACCTTTTGTATAGTCTCCTGATTTGTCCTTTCTGCCATCTCCCAGTAGTTTTTTGGCTTCGGACCATCCAAGTCTGTCAATTTTATCTAGGGCGCGAAGGGTGGTTGATTTTTGCTCTTTTGATTTAATTTTTAATTGCTCAAACAATTTGTCTGTAAATTTTCTAGAAGAAATTTTTACAGTATAATCAGCTTTATCTAGTCCACACTTTTCTAATATTTCAGATATTAATACGCAAAGTTCAGCATCAGCTTGTAAACTTTTTGTTCCAACATAATCTGCATCAAACTGAAGAAATTCCCTATATCTTCCAGGTCCCGGTTTTTCATTTCTCCAAACAGTCCCTAGTTGATAGCGTTTAAAAGGTTTTGGAATTTCATTAAAATTTTTTGCAACATATCTTGCTAGTGGAGCAGTAAGATCATATCGAAGTGATAGCCATTTATTCTCATCTTTAAATGAAAAAACTCCTTCTCCTGGTCTATCTTTATCAGGCAAAAATTTGCCAATACTATCCGTATACTCGAAGCTAGGCGTTTCGAGATATTGGAAACCGTACTTAATCATAACTTCTTTAATATTAGAAATTACAAAATCTCTTATTAATAGTTCTTTTTCTTGTCTATCTTCAAAACCTGAAGGTGTCTCCTTAGAAGGTTTTAGCTTTTTTTCTTTTTCCATTTTTTTGGTACACGGGGACAGATTCGAACTGTCGACCTTCGGTTCCACAAACCGCTGCTCTAACCAACTGAGCTACCCGTGCTCCTTTCTTTGTTTTATACTAATTGTGGTTAATTTTAAATTTATAAAATGATTAAATTGCTAGCGTGCAGCCAGCATGAAAATGGTGTCTGTGAGAGTTGTTTGATACTTTAATTTTTCTAATCATTGAGATTTAAATAACATTTATTTTAATTAATGCAAGCAGGTTTTGTATAGGGAACTTATGCTATTTTATAAGCATCAATTACCCTATACAAATTAATGTGAATTAGAATTAAGAGGTTTTTTGCAGTTTTACTGCGGCAGGACCTTTTTCTCCATCTTCAACTTCAAATGTAAGTTCATCTCCTTCGTTTAAAAATTTTAAACCAGCTTCTCTTACTGCTGAAGCATGAACGAACACGTCTTTTTCTTTATCTTCTCGTTCAATGAAACCATATCCTTTTTTGCCATTGAACCATTTTACTTTACCTTTTAGACTCATTGTTACTCTTTCTTTTATTGTTTTACTTTAGCTAAACTTTAGCTTGTGACTAATTAGTAGATTTTAATATCTATTGCAAGTTAAATGAAAAGTTTTTTTTGGCTATTTTGTTAGCTGATGGTGGCTTCGGTTGGAATCGCACCAACGACACATACCTTTTCAGGGTACTGCTCTACTACTGAGCTACGAAGCCTAGTTTAGAATCTAAAAATAATTCTTCCTTTTGTTAAGTCGTAAGGCGTCACTTCTACAGTAACATTATCTCCTTGTAAAACTCGAATTCTATTTTTTCTTAATTTACCAGCTGTGTGAGCAGTCACAATATGGTTATTTTCTAGCTTCACTCTAAACATTGCGTTAGGAAGCAACTCTATTACTTTACCTTTAAACTCAAGTAGATCTTGTTTTGACAATTTTATTTTCTCCCTAATCTAAATTTTATTGACTTAGCATGCCCTTCTAAACCTTCAAATTTTGCTAAAGTTATAACTGAAGGACCAAGAGTTTCAATACCCTTTTTTGATAAATTTATATATGAAATTCTTTTATAAAAATCATAAACACTTAATCCACTTGAAAACTTGGCAGAAGAATTTGTTGGTAAAATATGATTTGTACCTGCATTATAATCTGTAACTGCCATTGCAGAATATTTTCCTAAACAGACTGAACCAGCATTATTAATTTTATTTAAAATAGTTTGATAATTTTTAATATTTAATTCCAAGTGCTCAGGGCCAATCTCATTAATAATATCTATAATTTGTTTATTTGAGTGAGTTTGTATCAGTGCGCCATTTAACTCCAAACTTTTTTTTGCAATTAATTTTCTTGGTAAATCTTTTAATTGATTAATAATCGAATTTCTTACTTTGTTAATAAAATTTCTGTCTTTGGAAATTAAAATACATTGAGAATTTATGTCATGTTCTGCCTGAGCTATTAAATCTGATGCTACCCAATCAACCTTGGAAAATCTATCTGCCACAACTGTAATTTCTGATGGACCCGCAATCATGTCGATACCAACATCACCAAAAACTTCTTTTTTCGCAGCTGAAACAAAAATATTTCCAGGTCCAATAATTTTATTAACTTTTTTTATTTTTTTTGTGCCATAAGCTAGTGCCGCTATAGCCTGTGCTCCTCCAATTGAATATATTTCTTTTATACCTATTTTTTTTGCCGCATATAAAACTCCAGGGCTTTGTTCCCCATTAAGCTTTGGGTTAGCCATAACAATTCTTTTAACGCCTGCCAGCTTGGCAGGGATTGCGTTCATTAAAACAGTTGATGGAAAACTCGCACTACCTCCCGGAACATAAATGCCGACAGAATCAATTGCTCTATACTTATAAATTAATTTATTTTGTAACTTGTCCTTATATACTATGTTTTGAATTTTTTGTTTTGAATGAAATTTATGTATTCTATTGAATGCAAAATCTATAGCTTTTTTAATTTTTGGGTCTAATAATTTAATACTTTTTAAAATTTTGCTTTCTTTACATGCTATCTCACTATTTTTGCTATACTTTTTTTCATATTTAATTAAGGCTTTATCGCCATTTTTCTTTACATCATTAATAATTCTTTTAACTAATTTTTCATTAGTTTTGCTTTCAATTTTTCTTTTTAAAAACAATTTACTTAATTTTGAAATATAGTTTTTATTATTACATTTTAATATTTTAATCATTTAAATTTTATTTTGATCCTCCAAAGTCACTTCTACAATTTCTGCTGAAAGTGTAATTATAGAATTATTATTAAAAATTAAGTTTATTTCAAATCTATCTTTATTTTTTATTAGATCTATTGCAAATAGTTCTAAAGTCAAATCTTGATTGTTTTGATCAATGTTTTTGGACTTAACAGACTCTATAAATTCAAATTTACAGACGCTATTAATTTTTTCTTTATTTTTTTTGCTTTCTACACTAAACCTTTCTAAAAAAATTATAAATAATTGATTTTTTTTCAAATATCTCAATTGGCTAATTTTCACTTTGGCATGAAAACAACACGCTGATATTAATTTTAAACCTTGGCTATCCTTTGCAATAATTTTTGCTAAATATTTTTTGTTCATTCTCTAGAGAACTCTTCTAATTATGGCTCCAACATTTCTTAATTTTTTTTCTATATCCTCGTAACCTCTATCCAAATGATAAATTCTATTAATAATGGATTTTTCTTTTGCAGTTAATGCAGCTAGTATTAATGAAACTGAAGCTCTAAGGTCGGTGGCCATAAGTTCAGCACCTTTAAAATCGACATTACCTTGTATAATTGCTTTGTTACCTACAATTTTAATTTTTGCCCCCATTCGATTAAGTTCTGAGGCATGCATAAATCTATTTTCAAAAATTTTTTCTGTTATTTGTGATATCCCAAAACCTTTGCATAATAAAACCATTAATTGAGCCTGTAAGTCTGTAGGAAAACCAGGATAAGGCGAGGTTGTTACCTTGGCACTTTTTATTTTATTTCCACCTATAATCCTAATTTCTGTATCATTTATTTTTATGTTTGCTCCAATTTTTTTTAAAATATCAATTTCTGTTTTAATTATTTTTGGTTTGATGTTAATAATTTTTAAGTTTCCACCTGTCAAAACTGAGGCGATCATATAAGTTCCTGCTTCAATCCTATCGAACATAATTTTATAACTAAGATCTTTTAATGTTTTAATTCCTAAAATTGTAACTGTTCTTCTCCCAGTCAATTTAATACTACAACCCATTTTTCTTAAAAAATTAATTAAATCCATAATTTCAGGTTCAATAGCACAATTTTTTAAAATTGTTTTCCCTTTTGCAAAACAACTTGCAATAATTAAATTTTCTGTCGCACCTACTGAAATTTTTGGAAATTTTATTACATTTCCAATTAATCCTTTCTGTGCTTTGGCATATATATATCCATCTACAATTTTATATTTTACACCCAATTTTGATAAAGCTTTTAAATGAATATCAACTGGTCTAGCACCAATTGCGCAGCCACCTGGTAATGAAACTTTTGCTTTGTTAAATCTTGCCAATAAAGGTCCTAATACTAATATTCCAGCTCTCATAGTTTTAACTAAGTTATAAGAAGCAAAAGTTTTAATATTTTTTAAATTATGAATATCTATTGATTTATTTTTTTTATTTAATTTTATTTTTGAACCAAGAGATTTTAACAATGAAATCATTGTCTCTATATCTTTAACTCGAGGGAGATTAGATATCTTAATTTTTTTATTTGATAACAAAGTTGCTGCTAGAATAGGTAATGAAGAATTTTTTGATCCAGAGATTTTTATAGTACCTTTAAGCCTTTTTGCTCCTGTAACCTCCAGTTTTTCCATTATCTATATTTTGGGCAAAGTAACACCGACTTGACCCATATATTTACCTTTTCTATCAGAATAAGATACCTCGGGTTTTTCATTTCCTTTGAGAAAGATAAATTGTGCTACACCTTCATTTGCATAAATTTTAGCTGGTAAAGGGGTCGTATTAGAAAATTCTAATGTTACATGGCCTTCCCAACCTGGTTCAAGGGGAGTTACATTAACAATAATACCACATCTTGCATAAGTTGATTTTCCCAAGCAAATAACCAAAATATCTTTTGGGATCTTAAAATATTCAATTGTACTAGCTAATACAAATGAGTTAGGTGGAATTATGCATTCCGAAACTTTTTTTGTAACAAAATTACTGGGTTTAAAATTTTTAGGGTCAACAATTTCAGAATTTACATTTGTAAATATTTTGAATTCATTTGAAACTCTGGCATCATAACCAAACGAAGACAGGCCATAAGAAATTTTTCCTTCTCTAATTTGTTTTTCTTCAAATGGAGCTATCATTCCATTTAATGCCATTTTTTTGATCCACTTATCGGAAAGAACTGACATTTACTTTTTCTTTTTAATCTTTTTTTGAAATAATTTTCGTTTTTTTAAATTTTTTTTAAGAGCTAATTCAAGCTTGAGATTTTTTTCTTTACTGTTCATTTGTCTTTATTTGGATTGGTTATAAAATCAAGAGTAATGGGTTCTTGAACATTAAGTTTATTAACATCTTCTTGTTTTTTTTTACCTTCTTTGGCTTCTCTCTTGGCTTTTCTTTCAGCAAGCCTACGTTCTCTTTTGGCTGCTTTTTCCATAGCCTTCATCCCTCTAGTAGATTTATAATCGTAATGAATTCCCATTTTTTCCTCAAAAAATATTTTCTATAGATATAATTCATTATATTATAAAAATTAAGGCAATAATTTGAATAAATTTGTTTTATACATTGGTTGTTTTATAATTGTCATTTTAAGCCCATATAGCTCAGACGGTAGAGCAATTCCATGGTAAGGAAGAGGTCATCAGTTCGATTCTGGTTATGGGCACCAGTTTTAATTTTTGTAAAATAAATTTTTAAAGACAAAAATAATTATAAGCAACAACAAAAAAGATAAAATTGGAGCATATATTTCAAATGAAAAAATAATTTCTGTAAAACTAGGCGGTTCAATATTTTTTTCTATTTGTTTTTCTAAACCAGCTCCTAAAGAAGATATTATAAATACTTGAGGTATAAGACCAACAAAAGTTCCAATAAAGAAATTTTTTACACTAACAGAAAACATACATGGAATTAGATTTGATATCTGAAAAGGTATTCCTCCAATAAAACGATAAATAATCATATAAGTTAACTCTCTTTTTTTAAATCTGCTTTCTAAATTTTTAAATTTGCTTAAAAAATTATTTTTAATTAAATCTAGAAAAAAAAAATTTGCAAAAATATATATTAATGTAGCTCCGACAGATAAAGATATAATTGCAATTACTGTTCCAATATAAGGGCCAAAAAGAAAACCAGATGCTAAAACTAATGGAGATCCAAAGCCCTGGAGTAAAACCCATACAATCCCCAATAATAAAAAAGTAATGGATGTTAAAATTAGATTGGATTCTCTAAAATCAGCTAGGTACTCTGTGTTTGACCTAATAAAATTATAGGTAGTAATTTCTTCAAATCTAAACTTGGAAAACAAAAAGTATAGAAAAGCAAAAAGCAATATTAAATAAAGCATACCTATCCAAATTTTAATATTTTTCATTCTTTGCATAATTCAATTTTATACACTATAAATACCCAAAATTTTAACAATACTAACATTGCAGATATATGAAAAGAACTTGGAATCCCAAAAAAAAGCGTAGGGCTAGAAAACATGGGTTTAGAAAAAGAATGTCTACCATGAAGGGTAGAAAAGTGTTAGCCGCAAGAAGAAAAAAAGCTCGCAAAAGATTAACTGTTTCTATCTAATTAATGAAAAGTAAAATTGTTGCTCTAAAAAATAATGAAGATTTTAAAAGCTTATTAAAAGGACGTAAATTATCAAATAAATATTTTATAATGTTTTATAAAAAATTACTTAAAAAAAAATCTAAAAATTTAAATATAAGTATTGTTGCAAAAAAAAAGTTAGGCAATGCTGTAAAGAGGAACTTTTGTAAAAGAAGATTTAAAAGTGCAATTAACGAAGCGGTAGAAAAAATTTCACTGAACTTTAACTATTCTTATTTAATATTAGCAAAAGATAATGCTTTAAAAAAAGATTCTTTTGAAGATTTAAAAAAAACAATCTTTTCTGAATTTAACAAAGTGAGATAATGAAAATTATAACTTATTTATTGATTGGAATAATAAAATTATATAAATTTTTTATCAGTCCAATATTTTTAAATACTTGTCGTTTTGAACCAACGTGTAGTCAATATTGTATTGATTCTTTAAAAACTTATGGATTAATTGTTGGTCTTTCTAAATCAATCAAAAGAATAGCAAAATGCAATCCTTGGTTTGGCCATGGAGGATATGATCCTGTAAAAAAAGAAGAGGAAGTAAAATAAAAATGGACACTAAAAATGTTATAGCTGCTATTTCATTGTCAGCTGCTGTAATAATCCTATATTCTCTTTTTTTTGTTGAGCCACCTGATCCAAATAAAGTTCAAAAAGATCTAGTTGAAAAAACAAAAGTCGTTGAATCTACGGATGCTCCTGCGCTGGATCAAAATGAAAATTTTTCAAAATTAACAAGAAAAGAAGCGCTTTCCGAAAGTAATAGAATATCATTTGAAAATGAAAATATAGTTGGAACAATAAATACTGTAGGAGCTACTATTGATGATTTAACTTTTAAAAAATATAATTTTGAACTTAATGGTAATGAAAAAATTATTCTTTTAAATCCAAGAAAAGTTGAAAATGGCTATTCAATTGAAAGTGGCTTTGTAACAAATAACAAAAATATAGATGTGCCAAATTCATCTACGGTTTGGAAAATTGTAGGAAATGATAAATTAACAAATAATAATCCTATAATACTGGTATGGAAAAATTCTCAAGGAATCGAATTCCAAAAAAGTATCGAGCTTGATGACCAATTTTTATTCACTGTTAAAGAAAAAATAATTAATACATCAGAAAAGACCTATAATTTTTATTCATATGGTCAAATAATTCGTAACAAAAAACCAGAAATCTCTGGTTTCTATATTTTACACGAAGGTTTAATAGCAACTCTCGATGAAGAATTAATTGAGGAAGATTACGATGATATTCAGGAAAAAAAGTTTTCTAGAAACGCTTCGAAAGGTTGGCTTGGAATTGGAGATAAATACTGGATTACAAGTATTGTTCCTCCAAGAAATAGAAGCTTTAAAACAACTTTTGATTATAAAAATAAATTTAGAGCAAATTATATATCCTCAGAAGGAATTGAAGCAGGTCCTAACGAAACTATAGAAGAAGAAATACAAATAATTGTTGCTGCAAAAAGGGTTGAAACAATTGATGGTTATGCTGAAAAATTAAAAATTGAAAAATTCGATTTAGTCATTGATTGGGGTGTATTGTATTTTTTAACCAAACCATTATTCTTTGCAATTGATTATTTCTTTAAATTGCTTGGTAATTATGGTTTAGCAATTATAGCGGTAACTGTTTGTATTAGGTTAGTATTCTTCCCTCTTGCTAATTTTAGCTTTCGGAGTATGGCTAAAATGAAAATGCTTCAGCCAGAAATGAAAAGGCTAAAAGAGCTTCATAAAGACGACAAAATGAAATTACAACAAGAAATGATGGCTCTCTATAAAAAAGAAAAAGTAAATCCTATGAGCGGGTGTTTGCCTATACTGGTACAGATCCCAGTATTTTTTGCTTTGTATAAAGTATTATTTGTAACAATAGAAATGAGGCATCAGCCTTTCTTTGGTTGGATAAAAGACCTGTCAGATAAAGATCCAACATCCATATTTAACCTTTTTGGTTTAATACCTTGGGACCCACCTTCTTTTTTAATAATTGGTGCGTGGCCAATTGCAATGGGTATAAGTATGTGGATACAGCAAAAACTTAATCCAGCACCACCAGATCCAGTGCAAGCAAAAATATTTATGTTTTTTCCAATTTTTTTAACAATTATACTTGCTCCTTTTCCTTCAGGTTTGGTTGTTTATTGGACAATTAACAACATACTAACAATGGCTCAACAAGTTGTGATTATGAAAAGAACAACTGTTAAAACAACATAAATGAAAACAATTGAAGAAGTAAACTTAAAATCAATTTTACCTTCAAATGGCCCTTCCATCGACGAAGTTAAAAAATATTTAGAAAAGTACAGTGAGGAAAAAATTGTAATAAAATGTGGTGGAAGTGTTTTAATAGATCCTAATCTTTTTAATCTTTTTATAACTGATATAGCCGTTATGAAAAAACTTGGACTAACTCCAACAATTGTGCATGGAGGGGGAAAAAGAATTAATAACAAATTAAAAGAATTAAATATTAAAAGTACTTTTATAAAAGGTTTAAGGGTTACAGATAAAGTTACTATAAATATAGTTGAAGACGTTTTAACAGATTTTAATAAAGAAATTGTAGATGCTTTAAAAGACAAGTATTGTGATGCTAAATCAATCACATCTAAAGAAAATAATATAATTAAGGTTAAGTCCGAAAAAAAAGAACTTGGTTATGTTGGAGAGCCAACTGAAATTAATGCAAATTTTTTGGATGAATTAATCAAAGCTAAAAAAATTCCTGTAATAGCTCCTATGGGACTAAAAGATAATCAAACATTTAACATTAATGCTGACACCGCAGCAGGGGCTATAGCTAAGAAACTTAAATCAAGAAGACTTTTGTTAATGACAGATATAGAAGGTGTGATGGATAAAAATAATAAATTAATCCCAGAAATTACTCCTGATTTAGCTAGAAAAATGATCGATAAAGAAGTTATAAAAGGTGGGATGATTCCAAAAATTAATACTTGCATAGATTCTGTTAATGAAGGAGTAAGGGGTGTTGTAATAATTGATGGAAGAAAACCTCATTCTATTCTTTTTGAATTATTTTCTGACAAAGGTTCAGGAACATTAATTAGAAAATGAATAATTTTAAAAATATCAAAAATTTTATATTTGATTGTGATGGTGTCTTGTATCAAGATTTGGAGGCAGTTTTTGGTCAAGTTAGCAGAAGAATGACAAAATATATTTCTGAAAAGCTGAACTTAGATTTAAAAAAAGCAAAAGAATTACAAACTAATTATTTTCACAAATATAATACAAGCTTAAACGGTCTGATGATTCACCATAACGTGAGTCCCGAAGAATTTCTTGAATATGTCCATGACATAAATTTAGATTTTATGAAAAAAGATTTAGTTTTAAGAAAAGAACTTGTAAAGTTAAATGCAAAAAAGTTTGTTTTTACTAACGGGTCACATAATCATGTAAAAAATGTAACTAAGCATGTAGGTATTGATGACTTATTTGATGGCACCTTTGATATTACAGATTGTAATATGATACCTAAACCTTCAATAGAACCTTATAAAAAATTGGTAAAAAAATTTAATATTATTCCAGAAGAAACAGTTTTTATTGAAGATATAGCGAGAAATTTAGAACCTGCAAAAAAACTGGGTATGAAGACTGTGTGGTTGATCAATGATGCATATTGGGGGAAAAAAGATTCTGATAAAGATTTTATTGATTTAAAAATTAAAAATCTCTCTAGTTTTCTTAAAGAAATTAATATATTAAAAGTAGCATAAAATTTATGAGTAATATTGAAAAAATAATTAATGATGCCTGGGAAAATAAAGAAAATATAAGCAAAAATTCAGATAAATCAATTATAAATGCAATAAATGAAACTATAGAAAATCTGGACCAAGGAAAAGTGAGAGTTGCAGAAAAAATAAGTGGAAGTTGGATAACTCATCAACATATTAAAAAAGCTATAATGTTAAGTTTTAGAATTTACGAAATGGAAACTTTATCTGGTCCATATAGTTCGTGGCATGATAAGGCTCATTTAGTTAAGGGCAAAACTGCCGGATGGAAAAAAGAAAATTTTGAAAAAGCTGGATTCAGAATGGTTCCAAATTCTCCGGTAAGAAAAGGATCTTACATAGGGAAAAATGTTGTATTAATGCCATGTTTTGTGAATATAGGTGCTTATATTGATGATGGTACAATGATGGATACTTTCTCAAGAGCGGGCAGCTGTTGTCAAATTGGAAAAAATTGTCATATATCTGCAGGATCAGGTGTTGGGGGTGTTTTAGAGCCAGCTCAAGCATTACCAACAATTATAGAAGACAATGTTTTTTTAGGAGCAATGTCTGAGGTTGTTGAGGGAATAATTGTTGGAGAAGGATCGGTATTAAGTATGGGTATGTATATTGGTCAATCAACAAAAATAGTTGATAGAAAAACAGGAGAAATTACATATGGAAAAATTCCTCCATATTCTGTAGTTGTACCTGGCTCATTACCAGATAAAAAAAATCCAAGCTCTCCCTCTTTAAATTGTGCAGTGATAATTAAACAAGTTGATGAAAAAACTAGATCAAAAACATCAATAAACGACCTTCTAAGAGAATAAAATGAAAAGTTATAATGAAATAAAATTAGCAAAAGAGCTAATTAGATTTCCCAGTGTCACTCCAATAGATTCTGGGATAATGAGTTTTTTATCAAAAAAACTTTCTTCTATAGGTTTTAAATGTAAAATTTTGGAGTTTAAAAATAAAAAAACAAAACCTGTTAAAAATTTATATGCTAAATTAGGAGTTTCAAAACCTAATTTTTGTTATGCCGGACATGTAGATGTTGTTCCTGCAGGAAATATAAAAGAATGGTCTATTAATCCATTTAAACCTGTCATTAAAAATGGCTACTTAATTGGTAGGGGTGCCAACGATATGAAGGGTTCAGTTGCATGTTTTGTAGCGGCAGTTAGCAGATTTTTAAAAAAAAATAGAAAATTTAAAGGATCAATAAGCTTGTTAATTACAGGAGACGAAGAAGGAATAGCAGTTAATGGAACTAAAAAAGTGGTTGAATATTTAAAAAAAAGAAATGAAAAAATTGACTTTTGTTTGTTGGGAGAGCCAACTAATCCAAATAAACTTGGAGAAATGATTAAAATTGGTAGAAGAGGCTCAATAACTGGACATTTAACTATATTTGGAATTCAAGGTCATGTGGCATACCCTGATAGAGCAAACAATCCATCAAATTGTATAATTAAAATTTTAAATAAAATAAAAGAAATAAATTTTGACAAAGGCACAAAAGATTTTCAGCCTACTAATTTAGAAGTAACTCAAATTAATATTGATAACAAAGCTGATAATGTTATACCCGGATCGGCTAAAGCTTCTTTTAATATAAGATTTAATAGCAAACATTCTTCTAGTTCATTAAAGAAAAAATTAAATTTAATCTTTAAAAGTATTTCAAAAGCAAACAAATGTAAGTTTAAAATAGAATATATTGTTTCTGGAGAGGCGTTTATAACTAAGCCAAACCAGACTACTTACGTAATTCAAAATATCATAAAAAAAATGACAAAAATAAAACCAAAATTGTCAACCACAGGAGGAACGTCTGATGCAAGATTTATTAGAAAAATTACACCTTGCCTAGAATTCGGTTTGGTTGGAAAAACTATGCATAAAATCGATGAAGCTGCTAAAGTTTCTGATATGAAAAAACTTACTGAAATTTATTTTAATATATTAAAATATTATTTTTAAAAATTACTTTTTATATAAATGAAAATTCAAAAAATTTATAAATTTACAAATATTTTTTTTTTAATATTTTTTTTATATCTTTTTACAATTTATCTTGGATATTTTCTTCTTAGAGATTTTCCTGACATATACATTATTAAAAAAATTGGTATTGCAACTCGAATGAGTCACTGGCATGATTTTGGTTGGAGAAAAGATGTTTGGAACGAAAATGGACTAATAGAAACTATACAGGCATTAATACTATTTTTCACAATATGCTATCTTTTTTATTTTATAAAGAAATTTTATAAAAGTTTAGATATTTTTGTTAAAGTGTTTTTAATAATAGAAATTATAGGATTAAGCTATTTTTTTTTAGAAGAAATTAGTTGGGGTCAACATTTAATTAAATTTGATACACCTGAATTTTTTATAAATGTTAATAATCAGAAAGAATTTAATCTACATAATATTTCAAATTTATTTAATGAATTGCCAAAAGGTTTTGTTTTTATCTGGTGTGGCTTGTCTGCACTATTTTTAAAATATTTCAAACCGAAAATTAAAAATATTTATTATAAAATAATAATGCCAAATGATAAATTAATTATTATTAGTATAGTTTTATTAATTGTTAGTGTGCCAGACCAAATAATTTCTAAGGCTAATCTAATTGATTATTCAAAAATGCAAACAGAAAATGGCTATAACTTTAAAATGCTTTTTACAGTCTTGATAAGTTTTAAATTTATAAGACTTTCAGAATTTCAAGAATTTTTGTTTTGCTACTATTTCTTGTGGCATTCTATTTTTTTAAAAGAAAAATTATTAAAAAAATGAAAACTGGTATTATAACAACAGAAACATATGCAAGTCATGATACTGGGCCCGGACATCCTGAAAGATCTGACAGAGTAACTGTAATAATAAATAATCTAAAAAAATTTAAAAAAAAATTTATTTGGAAAAAACCAGTTAATTTTGAAAGAAATTTTCTTAATATTACACACAGCAAAAAATATGTTGATTTAATAGAAAATTCATTCCCTAAAAAAGGATTTTCTAATCTAGATGGTGACACAATTATTTCTCCGGGAAGCAAAGAGGCAACTTCTGATGCTGTCGGTTCAATTATTTCAGCAATAGATGGGGTTTTAAAAAATGAATTTAAAAACGCATTTTGTGCTGTAAGACCTCCAGGACATCATAGTGAACGACAAAAAGCTATGGGTTTTTGTATATATAATAATGTTGCTGTTGGCGCTAATTATTTAATAACAAAATATAATTACAAAAAAATTGCAATAATAGATTTTGATGTTCATCATGGAAATGGTACTCAAGATATATTTTATGATAATAAAAAAGTATTGTATATCTCAACGCACCAATATCCTTATTACCCTGGATCCGGTAGTGACAAAGAAAAAGGGAAATATAATAATGTTTTAAACATTCCTTTACCGGCAGGAACTACCTCAACGGAATATCTTGATGCTTATGAACATGTCTTAAAAAAATTAAAAGAATTTAAACCTCAGTTCATTCTTTTTTCTGCCGGTTTTGATGCACATAAAGATGATCCTCTCGCACAATTGCAACTAACTTCTAAGGACTTTTACGAAATTACAAAAAGGACTTTGATAAGTGTAAAAAATGATTGTAATGGAAAAGTCGTATCAATTTTAGAAGGAGGATATGATTTAAATGCATTAAAAGAAAGTACTGAGCAGCATATTAACGCACTCCTAGAATTTAATTGAAATTTTTACTCTTTAAATTAGAGAACATCATATGAAATTATATAAAATAAAAAAATCAAACATAGATAAAAGAGGATTATACGCTTCAAAAAATATTAAAGAAGGTACAAAAATTATAGAATACGTTGGAAAGATTATTTCAAAAAAAGAATCTGAACAAAATGAAAAGTTTGATAATAAAAGAGATATTTATTTATTTAATTTAAATAATAAATATGATCTTGATGGAGATTTTAAATTTAATACTGCAAGACTTATAAATCATTCTTGCGACCCAAATTGTGAGGTTGCTGGCGTAGGTTTAAAACTTTGGATTTCTTCGTTAAGAGATATTAAAAAAGGAGAAGAGCTAAGCTATGATTATGGATTTAGCTATGACAAAGATTATAAACAATTTCCATGCAAATGTGGGGAAAAAATTTGTGTTGGTTATATAGTACGTTCTGGATCACGCTGGAGAATAAATAAAAAATTTAAAAAAAATAAAAATTTAGTAACTAATTTTTTCCAAAAATAATCCACATGCTGGTGCTGGCGGAGCACATAAAGATTTTTTTTTAGATTTAAAAACCTTTTCAAAATATTTTATATTCCATTTTTCTTCTCCTAAATATTTTATACATCCAACCATAGATCTAACTTGTTGTTGTAAAAAAGACTTTGATTTAATTCTTATTTTAATAGTGTTTTTATGCTTTGATACTGAGAAATTTTTTATAGTTCTTACTGGACTTTTTGCACTGCAGCTCGACGATCTAAATGTTGAATAATTAAAAGTTCCTATAAGTTTTTTAGCTCCTCTCTTCATTAAATTAAGATTTAATTTTTTCTTTATATGCCAGCCTCTATCTTTATTCAAAGAAATTGGACTCTCTCTGTTATAAATTACGTAAAGGTAAAATCTCATTTTTGCAGAGTAACGCGCATGGAATGTTGGTTTTCTTTTTTTAATTTTCAAAATTGAAATTAAATCTTTGTTTAAAAAATAATTAGCGGACTTTATAAATTTTTTAAGATCTTTTATTTCTTCTTCACAGTTAAAGTGTGCAGACTGTTCTATAGCATGCACTCCACTATCTGTTCTCCCAGAACCAGTTATTTTTATTTTTTCCTTTAAAATCTTAGATAATTTTTTTTGAATTAAACCTTGTATTGAACGTCCTTTTTTTTGAACTTGCCATCCTATAAAATTGGTTCCAGCATACTCAATCAATATTTGGTATCTAGGCATCAATTAAATTAGATCCCTTAGCTATTTTTGAACCAAGTATAAATTCATTAATTTTCTGTGGGCGTTTTCCTTCTCTCTGTATCTTTAAAATTTTTATTGATCCATCTTTGCAACCTATATCTAAATTATTGCTTAAAACACTTCCTATTTCTCCAATTTTGCTGGATGCTTCAGCTTTTAGTACTTTATAACGTTCTGCCTTATAAAGAAAAAAAGAATTTGGATATAAGCCATTTATTTTTCCTATAATATTTTTTGTGGACTCAGACCAGTCTATTTTTCCTTCGGACTTTAAAATTTTGTGTGCATAGGTAGCTTTTAGATCGTTCTGAGTTTTAAAAACTGCTTTGTCTTCCAAAATAGCATCAATATTATCTAGTATTTTTTCTGCGGCTAACAAAGATAGCCTTTCAGATAAACTTTCCACATTTTCATTTTCTAAAATATTTAAAGAATAAGAATTACACACAGGTCCTGTATCAAGTTTTTCGGCAATCTTCATTATACTGATTCCTGTTTGCTTATCTAAATTTATTATAGATCTTTGTATTGGAGCTGGTCCACGAAATTTTGGAAGTATAGAAGCATGAACATTGATAAATCCTTTTTTAGTTAAA
>CACENJ010000001.1 GCA_902560855.1 uncultured Pelagibacteraceae bacterium | reverse complement strand
TTTTCCAATATATTTTATTATTATTGCAACATCTATTGGTGTGACTGTTGCTGGGACATCTTTAATAGGAAATAGCATTGGAGAAAAAGATAATAAAAAAACATTAAATTATTTTTCTCATATTATTTATTATGGAATTTTAATTTCTATTTTTATTACTTTTTTAGGTTTGTATTTTTCTGAGCAAGTATTTTTTTTAATGGGTTCAACTGAAGAAGTTGCATATTTAGGACTTGAATATACAAATATTATTTATTCAGGTTCTTTTTTGTTTATATTGGTTGTTTCTTTAAACTCTTTACTTCATGCCGAAGGTGATACAAAAACTTACCGGAATGTTTTAGTTTTATCATTTCTTTTAAACTTTCTAAAGCAGGTTTAATAATAGTTTGAATTTTGTTTTCTTGTTTGGCTTTCTTAAAAAAATTAATCGCAATTTTATTTGTTTCTTCATTATTATCCAAAGCAATTAATTTACCTTCTTTGGATAGAGCTAATGCCATTGATAATGTGCTCAAACCTGTAAATGTACCTATTTCTAAAATTTTTTTAATATTAGATGTTTTAATAATTAAATGTAAAAAATGACATTGAGAAACTGAAATTTGCATTCTTTTAATAGTTCCCAAGCTATCATTGTATTCAATTATTTCTTTTTGAATTGGACTCAATTCCAATGAATGATTATTAATATAATTCTCGATTTCTTTATCAATAATGAGATTTGAACCCATTTTATTTTAGCTTCTTTTTTAAAATCTCATTTATTAATTGTGGATTTGCTTTACCTCCAGAGACTTTCATAGCCTGTCCAACGAAGTAACCAAATAATTTTTCTTTTCCAGATTTATATTCCATTACTTTGTCTTGGTTATCATTGATGACTTTATCAATTAGTTTTTCTAATTCTTTTGGATCACTTTCTTGTTTAAGGCCTTTTTCTTTAATTATTTTTTCGGGATCAATGTCGCCTTTTGCCATGATTTCAAAAACTGACTTTGCAATTTTTCCTGAGATTGTCCCATCTTTAATTAAATTAATCATTTTTGACAAATTTTTTGCGCTAATTGGACTTTGCGATATTTCTAAGTTTTTTTCATTTAATAATGCGAATAAAGCCCCTGTAATCCAATTTGTAGAAAGTTTTATATCCGATTTCTTTATAACTTCTTCAAAATATTTAGAAGTTTCTATATCTGACACTAATATGTTTGCCTCATAAGCTGATAATTTAAATTTTTCTATAAATCTTTTTTTTTTTTCATCTGGTAATTCAGGTATTTCTTTTTTTAAATCTTTAATAAATTTGTCATTTATTTCTAATGGCAAAAGATCTGGGTCTGGAAAGTACCTATAATCATGAGCATCTTCTTTTGACCTCATAGATCTAGTTTCGTTCTTTTTAGTGTCAAACAATCTTGTTTCTTGATCAATTTTTTTTCCTTCTTCGATTATATCTACTTGTCTGTTAGCTTCATAATCTATAGCTAATTGCATAAATTTGATTGAATTAACATTTTTTATTTCACATCTTGTACCAAGTGTCTTTGAATCTTTTTTTTTAACTGAGACGTTAACATCGGCTCTAAGTGATCCTTCTTGCATATTTCCATCACATGTGCCTAAATATCTCATTATTGATCTGAGTTTTTTAATATAGACATTAACTTCGTTTAATGTTCTCAAGTCTGGTTTGCTAACAATTTCCATTAATGCTACACCCGACCTATTCAAATCAACAAAAGTGTTTTCTGGGTCAATATCGTGTATGCTTTTACCTGCATCTTGTTCTAAATGAAGCCTTTCAATTCCAATTTCTCGTTGACCATAAGGCATATCTAAAATAACTACACCCTCTCCCACTATTGGATATTTGTATTGAGAAATTTGATATCCTTGAGGAAGATCTGCGTAAAAATAATTTTTTCTATCAAAAACTGATTTATTATTTATTTTAGCTTTTAATCCTATTCCAGTTTTTATCGCTTGTTTTATACAAAACTCATTTATTACTGGAAGCATCCCAGGAAAAGCTGCATCGACTAAACTTACTTGAGTGTTTGGCTCAGCGCCAAATTTTGTTGATGAAGATGAAAACAATTTTGATTTTGAAAGAACTTGAGCATGAACTTCTAAACCTATAATAACTTCATATACATTCTTATTTCTAGTTATTAAATATTGACTCAAATCTTCACTCATTTTATCCACCATTCTTTAATATTATTTTGAAAATTAATTTTTTCTTCTAAAGCATAAGCGATGTTTAGTAAATTTTGTTCATCAAATGCTTTACCGATTATTTGTAATCCTAATGGATAACCTTTATTATCTAATCCTGCAGGAATAGAAATTCCTGGTAATCCCGCTAAATTTACTGGAACTGTAAAAATATCGTTAAGATACATTGAAACAGGATCGTTCGTTTTTTCTCCAATTTTAAATGCTGAACTTGGTGTAGATGGAGTTATAATGGCATCAACAGTTTTGTATGCCTCATCAAAGTCATTTTTAATAAGTTTTCTTACTTTTTGTGCTTTAAGATAATAGGCATCATAATAGCCTGAGGATAATACATATGTTCCAATCATTATTCTTCTCTTGACTTCGTTTCCAAAGCCTTCTGATCTAGTTTTTTCATACATATCAATTAAATTTTCTCCTTGTGATCTAAAGCCATATTTAACACCATCGTAACGCGCTAAATTAGACGATGCTTCTGCTGGAGCAACAATATAATAAGCTGGTAATGCAAAGTTAGTGTGTGGTAAAGATATATCAATAACTTCAGCTCCACATTCTTTAACAAGCTCTTTACCTTTAATCCATAGATCTTCTATTTCTTTTGGCATTCCTTCAACTCTGTATTCTCTTGGTATTCCTATTTTTTTACCTTTGATGTCATTTTTTAAAAGTTTACTATAATTATTTCTCTTAAAATCAATTGATGTGGAATCTTTAGAATCATAAGAACTAATTACTTCTTGCAGTAATGCGCAGTCTTTAACATTTTTTGCCATAGGTCCTGCTTGATCTAAAGATGATGCAAAGGCAACTATTCCATATCTTGAACAACTACCATAAGTAGGTTTAAGTCCAACAGTTCCAGTAAATGATGCTGGTTGTCTTATAGAGCCACCCGTATCAGTACCAATAGTTACCGGAGTAAGATTAGATGCAAGCGCAGCTGATGATCCACCCGATGAACCACCAGGGACTAAATTTAAATCAATTGGGTTTTGTACATTACCAAAAAAACTAGTTTCGTTAGATGAGCCCATTGCAAATTCATCACAATTTAATTTACCGAGTAATATTGCACCTTCATCCCAAAGATTCTGAGTAACCGTCGATTCATAAGTAGGAATAAAATTATTTAATATTTTGCTACCAGCAGTAGTTTTAACATCTTTTGTGCAAAACAAATCTTTAACTGCTATAGGTATACCAGGTAATTTTAAATTAAAGTTTGGTTTATTATCAAATTTTTTTGCTTTATTGATAGCACTATCAAAATCTTCTGTAATATAACAGTTTAAAGTTTTAGATTTTTCTGCTCTTTTTATAAAACTTTTGGTCACTTCTTCTGATGAAACTTTTTTATCTTTAATATTTTTTATTAATTCATTTAAATTTTGTGAAGTTATATCGTTCATTATTCGACCACCTTTGGTACTACAAAAAAGTCTTTATTTTTGTCTGGGGAATTTTTCAATATTTGTTCTCTTATATTCTTTGATTTAACTTCATCAATTCTTAATTTAAGAGTAGTTTCAGCAATTGATGTTAAAGGTTCTACTTTTTCTGTATTAAGTTTGTTTAATTTTTCAATAAATTCAAATATTGAATTTAAATCATTCGCTAGTTTTTTAGCTTTTTCATCGTCAATAGAAATTCTAGCTAATTTAGATATATGTTTTACTGTTTTAAGATCAATTGTCATGTGATAGTTAAGTATTAGCAAACTACCACTTAAGTTTGAAAGATACAATATGATCACTATAGAGGAATTCAAAAATAAAATTACTAAAAAATCAAGATTATTAGGTTTAGATTTAGGGTCAAAAAGAATCGGAGTAGCTATATGCGATGATCAGCAATCAGTAGCGACACCATTTAGTATGATAAAAAAAGAAGATAGCACTAAATTTATTGACAATTTGAAATTGATAATAAAAGAAAATTCTATTGAAGGAATTATTGTTGGCAATCCTATTAAGATGGATGGCACTTTAGGCCGAAGGTCACAATCGATAAAAGATGTGTGCAAAAATATAAGCAAACATGTAGACACTCCAATATGTCTTTGGGATGAAAGATTATCTACTGTTGGTGCCTATAATTTATCTAGTCAGTTGGATATAAATACTTCTAAAAAAGTTAAAAACATAGATAAAAATGCTGCTGCATTCATTTTACAAGGTGCTATTGATTATTTAAAAAATTAATACTTGCGCTATTGAAGATTAATAGTTATAGAGTTAGTTTTAATGGCAACTAAATCAGATAAAGCTGTTAAAATTTCTCAAAAACACCTTTTAGGAATCCAGGATTTAACAGTTTCTGATATTAATTTTATACTTTCTGAAGCAAAGCAATTTATTAAATTAAATAGAAGTGAAAATAAAAAATTAGATACACTTAGGGGTAAAACTCAAATAAATCTTTTCTTCGAACCTTCTACAAGAACTCAAAGCTCATTTGAATTAGCAGGAAAAAGACTTGGGGCAGATGTAATGTCAATGAATATAGTTAATTCTGCAATAAAAAAAGGTGAAACTTTAATCGACACAGCAATGACATTAAATGCAATGCATCCGAATTTAATTGTAGTCAGACATCAAGATTCAGGAGCTTGTAATTTACTATCACAAAAAGTTAGATGTGCAGTTATAAATGCGGGTGATGGTAGAAGAGAACATCCTACTCAAGCATTATTAGATGCTTTAACAATAATTGAAAAAAAAGAAAAAATTCAAGGGTTAAGAATTGCAATATGTGGTGACATTCTCCATTCAAGAGTAGCTAGATCAAATATCTATTTGTTAACCATGTTGGGAGCAGAAGTAAACATAGTTGCTCCGACAAACTTAATGCCTAAAGATCTTGAAAAATTTGGTGTTAACAAATTTTCAGATATGAAAAAAGGTTTAAAAGATTGTGATATTGTTATGATGCTTCGACTTCAAAATGAAAGAATGAGCAGTTCATTCTTATCATCAAATCGTGAATATTATGAATACTACGGGCTTACTCCAGATAAATTAGATTGTGCCAAAGATGATGCACTAATTATGCACCCAGGTCCAATGAACAGAGGAATTGAAATAGATACAAATCTAGCTGATGATATTAATAAAAGTGTAATTCAAGAACAAGTAGAGCTAGGAGTTGCTGTAAGAATGGCTTGTTTAAAAATTTTTTGTAATTAAATGAAAAAAAAATATTTTCTAAATGCAAATATAATTGACCCTTCTAATTCATTAGATGAAATTGGAGGATTGATAATTGATGAAAATGGTAAATTTGAAGCTGTAGGTAAAAAAGTTAATAAAAATAATATACCTTCTAGAGAAAAATATATCGATCTTAAAGGTAAATATATATTTCCAGGATTAGTTGATATGAGAGTTTTTGTAGGCGAACCAGGTTACGAATATAAAGAAAATTTTAGAACTTTGAGCAACGCTGCTCTATCGGGAGGTGTAACTTCAGTTGTTACTATGCCAAATACGAATCCAATAATAGACAATGTTTCTATGGTAGATTTTCTTAAAAGAAGAGGAAGAGATAAATCAAAAATAAATATTTTTCCTACAGCTTCACTAACAAAAAATCTTGAAGGAACAAATATGACGGAGTTTGGTTTGCTACAAAAAAAAGGAATTATTGGTTTTACTGATGGAATAAAAACAATACAAAATACTCGTTTAATGTCTAAAATAATGAATTCTGCTAATGATTTAAATTCATTAGTAATTCAACACGCTGAAGATTTTGAACTAGCAGAAAATGGAATGATGAATGATGGGATAATCTCCACTAAACTTGGTTTGCAAGGCATTCCTGATGTTGCGGAAAAAATAATAATAGAGAGAGATTTATCATTATTAGAAGAATACAAATGCAGATATCATATATCACAAATATCATCAGCAAAATCTATTGATCTAATTAAAGAAAAAAAAGAAATTCTAAAATTTTCATGTGGCGTTTCAATAAATAATTTATCACTTAATGAAAATGACATAGGTAATTTCAGAACTTTTTTAAAACTTTCTCCGCCGCTAAGAACCGAAAAAGATAGATTGGCTTTAGTTGAAGGATTAAACAAAAAAACCATAGATGTAATTGTTTCAGATCATAAACCAGAAGATGAGGAACAAAAAAGACTAACTTTTTCTAAAGCGGCTACTGGATCTTCAAGTATTGAAACTTTATTATCTTTATCTCTAGAATTATTTCATAATGAATCAGTAAAATTGTACACCATCATAGAAGCACTAACTAGTAATCCTGCTAAAATCTTAAAAATAAACAAAGGAAATTTAAACATTGGAAATAATGCTGACTTTTGTATAGTAGACATAAGCAAACCTTGGATTGTTAAAAAGGAAAATTTGCTTTCAAAATCGAAAAATACATCAATTGAAAATAAAAAACTTCAAGGCAAAGTAACAAATACTTTTGTTAATGGTGAGGAGTTATATAAATTATAAAAATGGAATTATTAATAATAGTTTTATGTTCCTATACAATCGGATCAATTCCTTTTGGTTATCTTTTAACTAAAATATTTTTAAAAATAGATATAAGAAATATAGGTTCTGGAAATATTGGTGCTACAAATGCTCTAAGGACAGGCAATAAAGCTGTTGGATACAGTACATTGATTTTAGATATAGTAAAAGCTGTACTGCCAGTAATTTTTATAAAATTTTATTATAATGAATTTATTTATATTTGTGCTTTATGTGTATTTATTGGACACGTATTTCCTTTATGGCTGAAATTTAAAGGAGGCAAAGGTGTGGCCACATACGTTGGAATATTGTTTTCTATAAATATTATATTTGGTTTTGTATTTATTTTTATTTGGATGATATTTTTTCTTATTTTTAAATATTCATCATTATCTTCACTGATAGCATCATTAAGTGTTCCAATGTATTTATTATTTTTTTTAAACGGACAAAATATATTTTTTTTTCTTATAATGTTTGTTTTAATATTTTTTACACATAGAGAAAATATTAAACGTCTGATAAATAAGGAAGAATCTAAGACAAAAATTTATTAATTTGACTATCTAAATCATTTATGTAGTTTCGTGATTTATGAATTTAGTAATTGTTGAAAGTCCTGCAAAAGCTAAAACTATAAATAAATATCTTGGCGATAATTATACAGTACTTGCTAGCTATGGGCATATTAGAGATCTTCCATCTAAAAATGGTTCCGTAGATCCTGAAAATAAATTTAAAATGATTTGGGAAGTTGATAGTTTTTCAAAAAAATATCTAAATGAAATAGTAAATGTTGTTAAGAATTCTGATAAAATTATTCTTGCCACTGATCCAGACCGTGAAGGTGAAGCTATTGCTTGGCATGTAAAAGAATATTTAGATGAAAAAAAACTATTAAAAGATAAAAAAATTGAAAGAGTTATTTTTAACGAAATTACAAAAAAAGCAGTTACAAATGGAATTGAAAATCCTAGAAGCATTGAGCCTCAACTGGTAGATGCTTATATGGCAAGAAGAGCATTAGATTATCTTGTTGGATTCAATATATCACCAATATTATGGACAAAACTTCCGGGATCAAAGTCTGCTGGAAGAGTTCAATCAGTTGCGCTGAGACTTCTAACTGAAAGAGAGCATGAGATAGAAAATTTTAAACCAGAAGAATTTTGGAAATTATTCGTTAACTTTAAAAACAAAAATGGAAATATAGTTAATACAAGTCCTTACCAAATAAATAATAAAAAAATTGAAAAATTTTCTTTCATAAATAAAAATGACATAAATAATATAATACAAGATCTTAAAAAGAAGGATTATGAAATTACAGATATTTCATCAAAGGTTTATACTAGAAATCCATCCGGGCCATTCACAACATCAACTCTTCAACAATCTGCATCGAGCAAACTTGGATTTGGCGCTTCAAGGACTATGCAAATAGCTCAAAGACTTTATCAAGGAATTGATATTGAAGGTGATGCCGTTGGTTTAATAACATATATGAGAACTGATGGAACAAATATATCTAATGATAGCATAAAAATATTCAGAAATTATATTGAAAATAATTTTGGAAAAAATTATTTACCCGACACACCTTTAAATTATTCAGGTAAAAAAGCTAAAAATGCTCAAGAAGCTCACGAAGCAATACGACCTACCGATATTGAAAGAAATCCAGATAGCTTAAAAAAATACTTAAGCACAGATCAATATAAATTATATAATTTAATTTGGTCAAGAGCTTTGTCTTCACAAATGGAATCGGCAAAATTTGACAGAAACACAATAGTTATAGAGTCTAAAGATAAATCCAATATCTTTAAAGCATCAGGATCAGTTATTAAGTTTGACGGATTCTTAAAACTTTACAAAAATGAGATTGAAAATGATGATGAAAAAATTCTTCCAGAAGTATCTAAAGGAAATGTAGACTTAGATGAATTTATAGATGAACAACATTTTACACAACCTCCTCCAAGATATTCAGAAGCTAGTCTTGTTAAAAAGTTAGAAGAATTAGGAATAGGAAGGCCCTCGACTTATGCTAGCATAATATCAGTAATATCAAACCGTGGCTATGCTGATATAAATAATAAAAGATTTTTTCCCACAGATAGGGGAAAACTTTTATCTGCATTTTTAGAAAAATTATTTACTAAGTATGTTGATTATGGATTTACTGCAAATCTAGAAGATCAATTAGATAATATAACTAGTGGTAAAGAAGATTGGACAGAGGTTCTTGAACAATTTTGGTCTGACTTTAATAAAAATGTTAATAATGTAAAAGAAAAAAGAACACGTGAAGTTTTAGATTTGTTAAACGAAAGTTTAGGTGACCTAGTATTTGATGTTGATGCGAATGGTAAAATCGATCGTAATTGCAAGTTATGCAATAACGGTGAATTAAGTCTTAAAAATAGTTTTAGAGGAGGAGCTTTTATAGGATGTTCTAATTATCCCGAATGTAAATTTACAAGACCTTTATCTAAAGCTAAAGCTGCTGAACAATCAAATTTATCTGAACCAAAACTAATTGGTAAAAATGATAAAGGTAAAGATATTTTTTTAAAAAACGGCAGATTTGGACCTTATCTGCAATTTGAAATAGAAACTGAAAGTGCACAAAAAGTGAATAAAAAGAAAAAAAAAGATAATGGTTTAAAAAATGTTTCTATACCAAAAGGAATTTCTATTGACACAATTGACATAGAAAAAGCAAAATTTTTATGTTCATTACCCATTTCCCTAGGAAAAAATCCTGATAATGATCAAGATATTACTTTAAATGTGGGAAGATTTGGTCCTTATCTTAAATGTGAAAAAAAATCAGCAAGATTAGATAATGTAGATGAAATATTTTCAATAGGTTTAAATAGAGCAATTACATTAATAGCTGAAGCAAAGCCTGGTAGAATCTCATCATCTTTAATAAAGGATTTGGGTGAACATCCTGAAGACAAAAAACCAGTAAGAATTATGAAAGGTCAATACGGTCCTTATATTAAATATAAATCATTAAATGCTACAATACCTGAAGAAAAAGACCCTACTGATATTAATATGGAGGATGCATTAATATTAATTGAAAAAAGAAAAGAATACGATAAAAATAAAAAGAAAAGGAAAAAATGAAAATTTTATTTTTTATTACTATAAGCTTATTTATAACTACTTATTCATATTCAGCAGAAATAATTGATTGCTCTAAAGAAACTAATTTTTTAAAAAAAATAAATTGCAAAGCAACAAATTTAAAAACAAAACTAAATGAAAAGCAAGCTGAAACTAAAGAAAAAATATCAGATACAGCAAAAAATTTAAAATCTAAAGTAGAAAACAAATAAATATAAATTTTAACAATTGACAATTGAAGAAAATATAAAAAAGCTGAATATAAATTTACCTAATGCGCCAGATCCAGTCGGATCTTATGTTGCAACTAAAATTGTAGGTAAGTTATTATACGTATCTGGACAAATATCAATTAATGAAAATGGGGAATTTATCAAAGGCAAGCTTGGAAAAGAATTAAATGTAGAAGAAGGTTATGAAGCTGCTAAAAGATGTGCGTTGAATATAATTTCTCAGACAAAAAAAGCTTGTAATAATGATTTATCTAAAATTAAATCATGCATTAAATTAACAGGATATGTAAATTCTACTGATGATTTTATAGAGCAGCCAAAAGTTATAAACGGTGCATCAGATATAATTTCATCTGTTTTTGGTAATATTGGCAAACATACTAGAGCAGCTGTTAGTGCAAATAGCTTGCCTTTAGGAGTTGCTGTTGAAGTTGATGCAATTTTCGAAATTAATTAAATTTTAAAATATTTAATTCCACTATTTTTCATTTTTTTTTGAGAGTAAATATTTCTCATGTCATATATGGAAAACTTGCTAGTTTTTACTAATCGCTTAAAATTTAGATTTTTGAATTCGTTCCATTCAGTGTGAATAATTATCAAATCACTATGAACACAAGCTGAAGATATTTTATTCGCAAAGCTAACATTTTTGTATTTTTCAAGAATTGATTTTGATCCTGATGGATCGTAGTAAGAAATTTTTGCTCCGATTTTGTTTAATTTGGGTATAAGTTTTAATGCTGGCGATTCTCTCATATCGTCGGTATTTGGTTTGAAAGTGACTCCCAAAAAAGTTATTTTTTTTTTTGCAATTTTACCTTTCATAATTTTTTTAATTTTACTAAATAAAATATTATATCTATCATTGTTAGATTTGATGGTTGAAGCTATTATGGATAGATTAGTATTAAATTTTTTTGCAGTATCAATTATAGCTCTAGTATCTTTTGGAAAACATGATCCACCATAACCGGGCCCGGGTCTTAAAAATCTTGACCCTATTCTTTGATCTAAACCCATACCAATCGAAATATCCTCAATATCTACACCTACTTTTTCACATAAATTGGAAATTTCATTTATATAACTTATCTTTGTTGCTAAAAATGCATTGGATGCATATTTAATTAACTCGGCTCCTCTACGAGAAGTTATTAAATATTTTCTTCCTCGTTTAATAAGCGGATCATATAAATTTTTTAATAGATTTTTTGCTCTAGTATTGTCAGTGCCAACAATTATTCTGTCTGGAAACATAAAATCTCTTATAGCTTCTCCTTCTCTTAAAAATTCTGGATTAGAAACAACAGAAAACATTTTTTTTGATTTTTTTTTAGATATTAGACTTTCAATTTTATCACCTGTTGTAACAGGGACTGTTGACTTGGTTACAATAACTTTAAAACTATTTATATATTTACGTAAATTATTTACTGCTTTGTAAATTTGTCTTAAATCAGCGGAATAGGATTTTTTTTTAGTCGGTGTTCCTACGCAAATAAATATGATATTTGAATTTTTTACTGCGTTACTTAAATCTGTAGTAAAATTTAATCTTCCAGCTTTGTAATTTTTTTTTACCAATTCTTCTAAACCTGGTTCATAAATTGGTATTAATCCTTTTTTCAAATCTTCAATTTTATTAACATTCGTATCAACACATATCACATCGTTTCCAAGATCAGAGAAACAAACGCCGCTAACAAGACCTACATAACCAGTACCAATAATACAAATTTTCATTTTTTTGAAATTCTAATCGTAGATTTAATATATCCGTTCATTGTACCACAATCCAAATATTTGCCGGCAAAATTATGACCAATAAATTTTTTTTTATCTAAAATAAGTTTTTGAATTGCATCTGTGATATGTATTTCTCCACCCTTGCCTTTCTTTTGTTTATTTAATTTTTTAAATATTTCTTTTGGCAAAATATACCTTCCTATTACTGCTTTATTTGAAGGTGCTTTTTTAACAGATGGTTTTTCGATTACATTATCAATTAAAAAATTACTATTATTCAATTTTTTTCTTATTTTAAAAATTCCCCACCTGGATACTGTTTTTTTATCAACATTCATACTAGCCATTACTGATGATTTGTATTTTTTATGAACTGAAATCATTTCTTTTGAACAATTATTCCTTATAATAAGATCATCTGGCAACAACATTAAAAAAAAATTATCTTTTATAAATTTTTTCGTTTTTAAAACTGCATCGCCAGTTCCTAAAGGTTTATTTTGATAAACAAATTTTATTATTTTTTTATATTTTAAAATTTTTTTGTATTCATTTGAAATTCTTTTATCTTTCTTTTCTTTAATTATTTTTTTATAGAAAAGATCATTTTGAAAGTAGCTTCTGATCATTTTTTTCTTATTTGAAATTATCAAAATTACCTCTTTAATTCCTGCTTCAATGCATTCATCTAAAATATATTCTAAGCCTGGCTTACCATTAATAGGTAGTAATTCTTTTGGAATAACTGTAGTTAAAGGAAGTAATCTGGTACCTAATCCTGCTAGAGGAATTATTGCTTGTTTAATCATTTAAATGTTTTACTTATAAAATAGATTATTACAAATGAAAATAATAAGAACTATAAAAAATATAAAAAAAAATATTTCTAAAGTCGATAATCTTGGCTTTGTCCCAACTATGGGGGGCCTTCATAAAGGACATTTGTCATTAATCAAAAAATCTTTAAGAAAATGTGATAAAACTATAGTATCAATTTACGTAAATCCAACTCAATTTAACAATAAAAAAGATTTTTCTAAATATCCAAGAAATATAAATAATGACATTAAATTACTTAAAAAAATAAATGTTGATTATATTTTTATTCCAAAGACAAAGGAAATTTATAAAAAAAAAAGATCAAAAAAAATTAAAATCCATATTAAAAAAAAAATATTGTGTGGTAAGTTTAGAAAAGGTCATTTCGAAGGTGTAGTAGACATAATAGATAGGTTTTTGAATATAATAAAACCAAAGTATATTTTTTTAGGTGAAAAAGATTTTCAACAACTTTTTTTAATTAAAAAATATGTTGATAAGAAATTTAACACTAAAATCATTTCATGCAAAACAGTAAGAAATAAAAATTTTGCCGCTTTATCAAGTAGAAATTTATTACTAACCAAAAAATCAATGTATATGGTCGAAAAAATTGCAAAAACTTTATATAAATTAAAAAAAATGATAAAAAATAATTATAATTATAAAAAAAAGATTATTTTTTATAAAAATTATTTAACAACAAATTATCCAATTAAAATCGATTATTTAGAATTAAGAAATGAAAAAAATTTATCATTTAGTTATAATAGAAATAATTTCAGATTATTTGTTGCCTACAACATAGATGGGATAAGATTAATTGATAATTTCTAATTTAGGAAAAAATAAGCACCTATACCTAAAAAAGATAAAAAACCAATAACATCTGTAATTGTTGTGACAAAAACACTAGATGCTATCGCAGGATCTATTTTCATTCTCTTCAAAGTTACAGGAACTAATATTCCAAACAAGCCAGCAACAATCATATTTAAAATCATAGAAATTGATATAATTAGTGAAAGCTTAATATCTTTAAACCATAAATGTACAACTAAAGCACTTATAGCGGCAAAGATAACACCATTTAATATACCTATACTAAATTCTTTTGAAACTGTTTTCATAAAATTATTTTTGGTTAATTCATTTGTAGCTAATGTCCTAATAGTTACAGCTAAAGTTTGCATTCCAGCATTTCCACCCATTGATGCAACAATTGGCATTAAAAAAGCAAGTGCTACCATTTGTTCTATTGTTGCTCCAAATATACTAATGACCCAAGTTGCTAAAAAAGCCGTAAGTAAATTTAGCAAAAGCCAGTTAAATCTTCTTTTAGTTTTTTTAATTACTCCATCTGTAATTTCTTCATCGCCAACTCCTGCTAATCTTAGAGCGTCTTCTTCGGCTTCTTCTTTTAATACAGTCAAAACGTCGTCACTTGTTATCATGCCAACTAACTTATTTGATTTATCTACAACACAAGCTGAGTTTAAATTATAATTTTCAAATAAATGTCCGACCTCTTCTTGGTCCATATCAACAGGAATTGATAATTGTGTTTCAAGCATAATTGATTGCATATTTGCATCTCTTGAAGTTCTCAAAACTTTAGAAGAAGGTACTGTACCAATAGGTTTGAATTCGTTATCAACAATAAATATTTCTAAAAATTCTTCAGGTAAATCTTTATTTTCTCTAAGATAATCAATTGTTTGTCCTACAGACCAATTGCTTGGTATAGCAGTAAATTCTCTTTGCATTAATCGTGCAGCTGTATCTTCTGGATAACTTAAACTTTCTTGAAGAGCAAAACGATCTTTTGGTGGTAAAGAATTTAAAATAATATCTTTATTTTTTTCATCGATATTTTCGAGTATTTTGATTGCATTGTCAGACTCAAGATTTTTTAGTATAGAGACAATTGTATCAGTGGATAAATATTTAATTATTTCAGATTGTATAGATTCGTTTAACTCAATAAAAACTTCAGGGTCAATTTTAAAATTGTTGAGCTTAATTAATTTTTCTCTATCATCTTCATTAAGATGCTCAATTATGTCCGCAGTATCAGCGGGGTGCATTTCTTTAAATGAATTTGTAATAAATTCTGCATCATTTTTTTGAATTTTTTCGTTTACTACTCTTATATATTCCTTGTTAAATTCAAAATTGACTTTTTTATCTTTTAATTTTTTTATTAAAGTCATAAATTCCTTATAAATTAATAAAGCACTATTAATACAAAATTCAAATAATACAATTCTTATTAATATGAATATTGATATAAAAAAATCAACAAAGCCAGTTAATTATATTTATGCTATTAAATTTCTTGAAAAAAGAGCAAAGGATGTAAATTTGAAAAAAGCAAATGAATTAATATGGATATTGGAACATCCATCTACATTCACAGCTGGAAAAACATATAACGAAAAAGAAATAATTGATAAAAAAATCAAAATAATACACACGTCTAGAGGAGGTAAAATTACTTGGCATGGACCGGGACAGCTAATTGTATATTTTGTTATTGATTTGAATAAAAGAAAGAGAGACATAAGAAAGTTTTTAAAATTAATTGAAAAAACAATAATAGAAACATTAAAAAAAAAAAATATAAGTTCTTTCAGTGATAGAAAAAATATTGGTATTTGGATAAAAGACAAAAAAAAGTTAAAAAAAGTTGCAGCAATTGGATTAAAAGTAAAAAAATGGATTGTCTATCATGGTTTTTCAATAAACATTACTAACGAATTAAATGAATATAAAAAAATAGTTCCATGCGGTATAAAAGATAAAAATATTACAACGCTAAAATTAATTAAAAATCAAAATTATAATAATATTAAAAAAGAATTAGTTAAAAATTTTATTAAAAATTTGAAAAAGAAAGTCTTTTAGTTTTAATTAACTTTTTAAAATAATCTGGTAACAGTGCTGTGTAGGTGTATTTTTTTCTATTTATCATGAATTTAATTTTATAAGAATGAAGCATAAGATTTTTATTTATTGACTTATTTAAAACATTTAACTTGTACTTTTGATCTCCAATAATTGGGTGTCCAATGGAATATAATTGTTTTCTTAACTGATGTTTTCTGCCTGTTATTGGCTTCATTTCAACTAAGCTGCATAATGAGTTTTTATCTAAAACTTTATAAATAGTTTTCGCTTCTTCTTTTATTGGCTTATTGTTTTCATATCTAATTAAATAATTTTTCCACTCTCCTGAATCTTTAATTATTTCTCCATGACATATTGCTAAATAAGTTTTATAAACTTTTCTTAACCTAAATAATGATGTAAGAAGTTGAGCAGTTTCACGATTTTTTGCTATTAAAAAGACACCTGATGTATCTTTATCAAGTCTGTGTACTGAAAATGGCTTTGACTTTTCAAAAATTTTACTTTTAGAAAATATATCTATTAAGTTTTTTTTTGATTTTGTTCCGCCTTGAACAGAAATTCCTGAGTTTTTATTTATTACAATAAAATCATTATTATTATCAATAATTAAGTTTTCGTTAGATTTAATTATTTCTTTAGTGGGATTAAATTTATTCGTTTTGAGATTTATTTTATTCTCAAATTTAAAATTAAAAAAATCTATAAGATCGTTCGTTTTAACTTTATATGAGCTTTTTACCTTTTTTTTATTTACTTTTATAATTCCTTTTCTTAGTTTTTTTTCAATTAAACCTTGAGGAATTTTTCCAATATTATTTCTAATCCATCTATCAAGGCGCATCTCATTGTATGGATGGTCAACTTTGTAAGAATTTTTCATTCTCTATTTATTGTAATATCGAGCTGAAATTAAGCTGTTGCTGTTTTCTTTTGTTCTTTTTTATCTTTATCTTCTTTTAGAACTTCTTTTTTCTTTTTATCTACTCTTTTTGCATCAACATCTCTATCTACAAATTCTATTACCGCCATTGGAGCGTTATCTCCATATCTAAAACCAGCTTTAATTATTCTTGTATATCCACCTTTTCGGTTAGAATATCTTTTGGACAATTTTTTAATAACTTTATTTGCTGAAATTTTATCTTGAAGTTTTGAGATTAAAATTTTTGTATTTTGTAATGTTTCTTTCTTGCCTAAAGAAATTATTTTATCAGCCTGAGGTTTTAAAAACTTTGCCTTTGGTAATGTAGTTGTGATTTGTTCATATTTTATTAATGAATTTAACATATTTTTCAATAAAGCTTTTCTATGTTCTGATGTTCTATTTAATTTTTTATGACTTATACCGTGTCTCATTTTACTATATGGATTCTTCGAGTTTCTTTGATAATTCGGCTATATTGTCTGGCGGCCAATTAGGTATTTCCATTCCTAAATACAATGACATCCCAGTCAAAACTTCTTTAATTTCGTTTAAAGATTTACGTCCAAAATTAGGTGTTCTTAACATTTCACCTTCAGATTTTTGCACTAAATCACCGATATAAATTATATTGTCATTTTTTAAACAATTCATAGACCTGACTGATAATTCAAGTTCATCTACTTTTCTTAATAAATTTTTATTAAACTCAGGCTCTGCAGGTTTTTCTCGTACCACTACTTCTTGAGGTTCATCAAAATTTATAAACATTCCCAGTTGATCTTGGAAAATTCTTGCAGAATATGCTATTGCGTCTTCAGCAGATATAGATCCATTTGTTTCAACTTCCATTGTTAATTTATCATAATCAAGAGCTTTACCTTCTCTAGCGGTGCTAACAGAATAAGATACTTTTTTTACGGGACTAAATAATGAATCTATTGGAATTAACCCTAGTGGTGGATCTTCAGGTTTGTTAAGTTCTGCTGAAACATATCCTTTTCCAGTTCCAACATTCATTTCCATATGAAACTTAGTATTTTCATCTAGATTACAAATAACTAGGTCTGGATTAAGTATTTCAACATCAGCTACTGGAGTTATATTTGAAGCTTTTATTTCTCCAGGACCTTTAGCATCCAAAATTAATTTTTTAGTACCTTCAGATGAACTCTTTAATGCTAAAGATTTAACGTTCAACACAATATCAGTAACATCCTCTCTAATACCTTTAATAGATGTAAACTCATGAAGAACTCCATCTATTTGTATACTGGTAACAGCAGCGCCTCTTATTGAAGATAATAGAATACGTCTTAAAGAATTACCTAGAGTAAGACCGTATCCTTTTTCTAAAGGCTCAGCGATCACTTTTGCATAAGATTTGTCGTCGCTAAGTTTAATATCTAGTTTTGTTGGTTTAATTAATGATTTCCAGTTTTTTATATTCACTTCAGTATTTTGCATTTAAACTCTCCTTCTTTTTGGTGGTCTGCTCCCATTGTGTGGTAGAGGTGTTGTATCTTTTATAGATAAAATCTTAAATCCTCTAGCCTGCAAAGCTCTTAGAGCAGTTTCTCTACCAGCTCCAGGACCTTTTACTTCAACAGATAAAACTTTCATGCCACATTCAATAGCTTTAGCAGCCGCAGCATCAGCTGCTACTTGTGCTGCATAAGGTGTAGATTTTCTAGATCCTTTAAAACCTTTTTGTCCTGCAGATGCCCATGATATAACGTTGCCACTAGTATCTGCTATTGATATAATAGTGTTGTTAAAAGTTGATTGAACATAAGCAATACCGTTTAATATATTTTTTTTTGTTTTCTTTTTTTTTAAATACGAACTTTTTTTAGAAGTTTTTAATTTAGTGTCTTCAGTCTCAACTTTTTTATTATCTTTTTTTTCTTCAGTTTTCATTTTATTTTTTAAGTGGGGTTAATTTTTTTCCTGCAATCGCAATAGCTTTTCCTTTACGTGTTCTAGCATTGCATCTTGTTCTTTGACCTCTTACAGGTAATTTTTTTTTATGTCTTGAACCTCTATAACTTGCTAAATCAACTAGTCTCTTTATACTTAAAGATGTTTCTCTTCTAAGATCTCCTTCTACGGTAAAATTTTTATCTATATATTCTCTTATTTTTAAGATCTGTTCATCGGTTAATTGATTTACTCTCATCGATTTTGGTATATTTAATGCATCACATATTTGTTTTGAAAACCTATCGCCTATGCCATAAATATAAGTAAGGCCAGTTTGGACAATCTTATTTGTAGGAATGTTAACACCTGCTATACGAGCCATATTTTTTGAGAATAAATTTAGCCTTTTATATAAGAAGTTTATTCAAAGTCAACGTATTATACCCTTAGAATATGGTCAATTTTGGTAGTTATTACTTGAATTTTTTCACTTCCATCTATTTCATGAAAATAAGACCTGGATGAGTAATAATCTAAAACTGGTTTAGTTTTTTTCATATATTCATCATATCTGGTTACTATAGTTTCATGATTATCATCTTTTCTTTTTTTTAAAAAATTTTTACCACATTCGTGATTTTCTATTTCATCTTTATTTAAATATTCATTCATAGTTTTATTACATTTTTCACATACAACTCTTCCTAAAATTCTTTTTTCAATAATTTCTCTTTTTACTTTTAAATTAAAAATAAAGTTTATTGATTGGTTATCACTATTAAGCATGGATTCTAAATTTTTAGCTTGTTTAATATTTCTTGGGTAACCATCAAATATAATTCTATTTCTATATTTATGATTTGTTACGAAATTTTTAAGCATTTCATCAACAATCTCATCGTTAACAAAACCTCCTTCGGAAATTAATTTATCTATTTTAATACCAATTTCAGTTTTATTTTTTATTTCATTTCTCAAAATATCTCCGGTAGAAATTTGAAAAAGATTATATTTATTTACTATATTTTGAGATTGGGTACCCTTACCAGCTCCTGGGGGACCAAAAATTATTACATTCACTTTATCTTCCAAATTTAGTTTTTTTAATCAGTTGTTCATATTGTGCGCTCATAAGTCTAGTTTGAACTTGAGTTACTGTATCAATAGCAACAACCACAACAATTAAAATTGATGTACCTCCTAGATAAAAAGGTATTGGATAATTTGCAATTAAAAATTCAGGCATTAAACAAACTAATGTTAAATAAAGTGCACCTATTGTTGTTAGTTTGGTTAAAATATTATCTATGTACATAGCTGTGCTCTCACCTGGTCTTATTCCTGGTATAAATCCACCATATTTTCTTAAATTTTCAGCTGTCTCAGTTGGGTTAAAAGTTATTGAGGTATAAAAAAAGGTAAAAAATATAATTCCGGAAGCATATAAAATCATATAAAGAGGCTGTCCTTGAGAAAAATATGAAGATATGTTTAAAAAAGTTTCATTATTTGAAAAATTAAAGTTTGAAAAAGTTACTGGTAGTAGCAATAATGCAGAAGCAAATATTGCGGGTATAACACCGGCTTGGTTAATTTTTAAAGGTAAATGTGAAGATTCACCACCATAAATTTTATTTCCCATTTGTCTTTTTGGATAATTTATGAGAATTTTTCTAAGCGCTCTCTCCATATACACAATAAACATTATTGTTACTATCAATAAAATAAATAGACCAATTATCATTACAGTAGATATTGCTCCTGTTCTACCAAGTTCAAAAGTAGTTAATAAAGCTCTTGGAATTTCTGCAACAATTCCAGAAAATATAATTAATGATATTCCATTTCCAATACCTCTTTGAGTAATTTGCTCACCTAGCCACATTAAAAAAATTGTTCCGGCTACTATTGATGTTACAGTTGAAACCTTAAAGTAAACTCCAGGGTTTATAACTAAATTAGCTGAAGATTCTAATCCAACAGCTAATCCATAACCTTGAACTGTAGCTAATAAAACCGTTCCATATCTAGTAATTTGCGAAATTTTCTTTCTACCTATTTCTCCTTGGCTCTTTAAGTTTTTAAAATAGTCAGATGTTCCAGTTAACAATTGAACTATAATTGAAGAGGAAATATAAGGCATTATACCTAACGCAAAAATAGCCATTCGTGATACAGCCCCACCTGCAAAAACATTGAACATTCCTAACAAACCTTTTTGATTTCCTTCCATCAAAATTTGTAATTCTTGTGGGTCTATACCGGGTAATGGAACAAAAGTTCCAAGTCTATATATTGTTAATATTAATATCGTAAATACTATACGATTTCTTAAATCATTAGATTGAGGTGATGTACTCATAGCTAATTTTTATTATTTTAACTTTTCAGCCGTTGCTCCAATTTTTTCCAGCTTGATTTTAGCTGAATTAGAGGCTGTTGCTCCAATTTTTTCCAGCTTACTTTTGGCTGAACTAGAGAAAGAATCAGCTTCGATAATAATTTTACTTTTTATCTCACCAGTTCCTAAAACTTTAAGTTTGGCTGAATTCTTATTAATTATGTTTAACTTTTTTAACAATTCTAAATTTATTTTTTCTTTGTTATCTATAGATTTTTTTTCAATAAAATACTGAATTTTTCCTAAATTTATTTTTCCAATATGTTTTTTTTTATTTTTAATCGGATTAAAACCTCTTTTTGGCAATCTTCTATATAGAGGCATTTGGCCACCTTCAAAACTTTTAATTGCAACACCAGATCTAGATTTCTGACCTTTGTGTCCTCTTCCAGAAGTTTTTCCTTTTCCTGAACCAATACCTCTTCCAACTCTCATTTTTTTTTCTTTAATACGATTTAAGCTGTTTAATGTCGTCATTATCCTCTCTTTTCTACTATTTCAGAAATTTTTTTGCTTCTTAGTATTGAGATATGTTTAGGTGAGTGCTGGTTTTTTAAAGCTTTTATACATGCTCTAATAACGTTATGAGGGTTGGCTGTACCCATAGATTTAGCAACAATATCTTTTATTCCCAATACCTCACATACAGCTCTAACAGGTCCACCAGCGATAATTCCAGTACCTTTTGGGGCAGATCTTAATTTAATTTTTCCAGAACCATCTTTTCCAAATGAATCGTGATGAATTGTTCTGCTCTCTCTTAAAGGTATTTGTATCATGTTTCTTTTCGCAAGATCGTTGGCTTTTTTAATAGCATCTGGTACTTGTTTAGCTTTAGCATGAGCTATACCTATTTTACCATTTTGATTACCAACAACAACCAAAGCTGAAAATCCAAATCTACGTCCTCCTTTAACAACTTTAGTTATTCTATTAATGTGAACAAGTTTCTCTAAATAATCGTCTTTTTTTTCCATATTTTATAATTTCATTCCATTTTTTCTTAATGTTTCAGCAAAAACTTTGACTCTACCATGGTATTTGTAAACACCTCTATCAAAATATATTTTTGATATATTTTTTTCTTGAGCTTTTTTTGCTAACTTTTCTGCTACTAGTTTAGATAATTCAATTTTATTATTATTTTTTAATGACCTAATATCTTTTTCGATTGAAGAAACTGATAATAAAGTAATATTTTCTCTATCATCTATAATTTGTGCAGATATATTTTTAGATGAACGAAAAATACTTAATCTAAATCTGTCGAAATCAGAAACTTTTTTTAGTTTATTTCTAACTCTATATTTTTTTCTTTCAGTTGTAGTAATTTTCATTATTTTTTCTTACCTTCTTTTCTTAATATGTACTGACCAACTTCTTTAATTCCTTTTCCTTTGTATGGTTCTGGTGGTCGCATAGTTTTAATTTTTGCAGCAATCATACCAACAAGTTGTTTATCTGCACCTGCAATTTTAATTATAGTTTGTTTCTCAACAGCTATTTTAATATTCTCAGGAATATCAAAATTTATATCGTGACTAAATCCAAGTTGTAAGTTCAACTGTTTGCCTTTTAATGCAGCTCTATAACCAACTCCAGTAAGTTCAAGTGTTTTTTCATACCCTGAGCTTGCTCCTATAATAGCATTATTAACTAAACTTCTGTTCATTCCCCACAGTCTTTTTGTCTCATCATTAATTTTTTTAGGCTTAATGCTTATTTCCTTTCCTTCCTTTATATTAAAGTCAAAAATATCAGTATCTATATTTAATGTTCTTTTCCCTAGTGGTCCGTCTATATTTAATACGCCACCAGATATTGCTACCTTAACTTTTTCCGGAACATTAATATTTATTTTTCCTATTTTAGACATTAAAATACCTTACAAATTATTTCTCCACCTAATCTTTGTTTTCTCGCATCAATATCAGTCATTACTCCTTTAGGTGTAGATATGATCGCAATTCCTAGCCCGTTATTTATTTTAGGCAAACTTTCTGCACTAGAAAATATTCTTCTTCCAGGCTTAGATATTCTTTCAATAGTGTTTATTACTGGAGAACCAAGATTGTATTTAAGATTAATTAATAAATCAAAATTATTTGATTTTTGATTTTCTACTTTATAATCAATTATAAAACCCTCTTTTTTTAATACTTCTGCAATTTTAACTTTAAATCCAGATGAAGGAAGTTTTATAATTTTGTGATTTCTTAATTGTGCATTCTTTATTCTTGCTATCATATCTCCAATTGGGTCACTTAAGCTCATAATAAATCCTTTCTACCAACTTGATTTTACCATTCCAGGAATTTTTCCTTCAAGTCCTAGTTTTCTTAAAGCTATTCTTGAAATTCTTAATTTCCTGTAGACCCCATGAGGTCTTCCTGTTATTTGACATCTATTTCTAACTCTAATTTTAGCTGAATTTCTTGGTAGTTTTGAAAGTTTTTGTTGTGCTTTAAATCTTTCTTCAAGTGGTAATTTTTTATCCATAATGATTTTTTTTAAAGCTTTTCTTTTTTTAAAAAATTTGTCAGATAGTTTAATTCTTCTGTTATTTTTGTTTATAGAACTGAGTTTTGCCATTTTAATTTGCCCCTTTTTGTTTGAATGGAAAGTTAAATTTCTTTAATAGCTCTAGACTATGATTTTTGTTTAAAGATGATATTACAATTGTTATATCTAAACCTCTAATTCTTTCAACTTTATCAAAATTTACCTCTGGAAATATAATATGCTCTTTAATTCCAAATGTATAATTGCCAAATTTGTCAAAACCTTTTTCTGTCAATCCTTTAAAATCTTTTATTCTTGGTAAAGCAATATTTACTAAACGATCTATAAATTCATACATTTTGTCTTTTCTTAAAGTTACTTTTAAACCTGCGTTAGAGCCTTTTCTCGTTTTAAAGTTTGATATTGATTTTTTAAATTTTGTTATAACAGGTTTTTGACCTGCGATTTTGCTTATGTCTTCTTCGCAAGATTTTATAATTTTATTATCAGTGCCGTCCACACCCAAACCCATATTTATAACTATTTTTTTAATTTCAGGAGCCATATATAGGTTTTTAAAAGAAAACATTTCTTTTAACTCAGGTCTAATTTGTTTAGCGTACAGATTTTTTAATCTTGGCGTCATTTTTTAACCTCTTTTTTAGTGGTTTTTACAGGTTCACTGGCAATCAAGTTTGAAATATTTATAAAGTTTTCTTTTTCTATAATACCACCTTTTTTTTCTTTAGTAGTTTTAATATGTTTTTTTACAATATTAATTCCTTTTATTTTTGCTCTATAATTTTGTCTGTCAATTTCTATCACTTCACCTTCTTTTTTTTTATCTTTTCCAGTTAATACTTTAACTTTTGTGCCCTTCTTAATTTTCATTATAAAACCTCCGGCGCTAGTGAAATTATTTTCATTTGTCCTCTAGTTCTAAGTTCTCTTGTTACAGGACCAAAAATTCTAGTACCTACTGGTTCTCCTTTTTCATCAACAAGGACTGCAGCATTATTGTCAAATTTTACTTTAGATCCGTCTTTTCTATGGATGCCTTTTTTTACACGTACTACAACAGCTTTATGCACACTTCCCTTTTTTACTTTACCTTTTGGAATTGCCTCTTTAACAGCTATAACTATAATATCTCCAATACTAGCGTATCTTCTTTTTGAACCACCTAAAACTTTTATACATTCAACTCTTTTTGCACCGGTATTATCTGCAACTAATAATTCTGTTTGTACTTGTATCATTTGTTATCTCCCATAACTTCAAATTTTTTATTTTTTGAATATGGCTTGCTTTCAATAATTGAAACTTTATCTCCATTTTTAAATTTATTATTTTCGTCATGTGCATGGTATTTTTTTTTCACTTTAATAATTTTTTTAAGAACTGGGTGTTGATACTTTCTTTCAACTAAAACTGTTATAGTTTTATTTGGTTTATCACTTACAACGACACCTGTTAATATTTTTTTAGGCATTAAATTTTCTTTCTATCAAAGTTTTAAGTCTTGCAATTGTTTTTTTTGACTCCTTAATTTTCGATGGGCTAGTTAATTGACCGTTTGATTTTTGAAAACGAAAGTTAAATAGGTCTTTTTTAAACTTATCTATATCTTTAATTGCTTGGCTTTTAGTCAATTTATTTATTTCTTTCTTTTTCATTTTAGGAAAACCTTTTAATAAATTTTGTTTTTATAGGAAGTTTAGCTGATGCTTTATATAAAGCTTCTCTCGCAATTTCTTCAGATACTCCATCTACCTCAAATAATATCCTACCAGGTTTAACTCTGCATGCATAATATTCTGGTGAACCTTTTCCTTTACCCATTCTTACTTCTACAGGTTTTTTTGAAACAGGTATATTTGGAAAGATTCTTGTCCATACTCTTCCTTGACGTTTCATAAATCTTGTTAATGCTACTCTTGCAGCTTCAATTTGTTTAGAAATAACTCTATCTGGTTGTAATGCTTTTAATCCATAAGCACCATAATTCATTAAATTGGCTCTTGAAGATTTTCCATGAATTCTTCCTTTGTGAGCTTTTCTAAATTTTGTTCTAGTTGGTTGTAGCATATTTATTTTTTATTTGTCTCCTGGCTAAATTCTTTTGTAAAAATTTCACCTTTATAAATCCATACTTTAATACCAATTACACCATATGTAGTTAAAGCTTCTGCTTCAGCGTAATCAATGTCAGCTCTTAATGTGTGTGATGGTATACTTCCATCTCGTAACCATTCAGTACGGGCAATTTCATTACCTCCTAATCTGCCGCTTATAGAAACTTTTATACCTTTGGCTCCCAATCTAAGTGCAGATTGCATTGCTCTTTTCATGGCTCTACGGTAAGAAATTCTTTTTACTAATTGCTGAGCTATGTTTTCAGCCACCAAGAAACTGTTAGTTTCAGGTTTTTTTACTTCCTTAATATTTAAAGTTATCTCGTTTTTAGTAAATTTTGATAGTTTTGTTTTTATTTTTTCAATGTCGCTACCCTTTTTACCAATTACAAATCCAGGTCTTGAAGTATAAATAGTAACAAAACATTTTTGTGCAGCTCTTTCAATCATAACTTTAGAAACTCCAGAGTTTACTACGTTTTCCTTAATATATTTTCTAATTTTAAAATCTTCAATTAAGTATCTTCCAAAATCTTTCTTTTTTGCGTACCAAACCGAGTCCCAGCCTCTATTTATTCCTAGTCTTAGGCCAACGGGGTTAACTTTTTGTCCCATGTTTTTCTACTTTCTTTAATTGTTTTTCTACTTTCTTTAATTCTGATAAAATTATTGTTAAATTAGAATAAGGTTTTTTAATAGGTGCTGCTCTTCCTTTTGCCCTTGGCCTAAATCTTCTCATAATTATTTGTTTCCCACAATAAGCTTCCTTCACAATTAATCTATCAATATCATATTGAAAATTATTCTCAGCATTAGCTATTGCAGATGATAATGTTTTTTTAATATCTTTAGAAATTCTTTTATCAGAAAATGTTAAATCTCTTATTGCTACATCTACTTTTTTTCCAACAATTGCTCTTAAAATAGGATTTAATTTTCTTGTACTTGATCTAATATTTTTATTTACAGATCTTACTAGTTTAATTTTATTTTCAATACTTTTCGTTGACTTGTTCATAAATTATTTTTTATCATCTTTTTTTGGAGCAGATTCTTCTGCAGCAGCTTTTTTATCTGCGGGTGTATGGCCAGCAAATTGTCTGGTTGGAGCAAATTCACCAAACTTATGTCCTACCATATCTTCCGATATAGTTATTGGAATAAACTTTTTTCCGTTATAAATTAAAAAACTTGTTCCAACAAAATCAGGAATTATTGTAGACTTTCTTGACCACGTTTTTATTGGTTTTCTATTAGTTTCATTTTTTTGTTTTTCAACTTTTTTAATTATGCTTTCTTCTACAAATGGTCCTTTCCATACTGCTCGTGCCATAAATTATACCTTTTTATTCTTTCTTCTTCTTATTATAAATTTGTCAGTTCTTTTGTTGTCTCTAGTTTTTAAACCTTTTGCTGATACACCTGTAGGTGAAACTGGATGTCTTCCTCCAGCAGATTTACCTTCACCTCCACCGTGTGGGTGATCAACTGGGTTCATAACGACTCCTCTAGTATGAGGTCTTCTACCTAACCATCTAGATCTTCCAGCTTTACCAATGCTAATATTTTTTTGGTCAGGATTAGACAAAACACCAATAGTTGCATTTGATCTCGAATCTATTCTTCTAATTTCTCCAGAAGTCATTTTAATTATTGAATAATTACCATCTATTCCAGAAATACTAACAGATGTACCAGCAGATCTTGCTATTTTTCCTCCCCCGCCAGGTTGAATTTCAACATTGTGTATATTAATGCCTGAAGGTATCTCGCTTAATGGCATACAGTTACCATTTTTAATTTCTATATTAGACCCGTTTTGAATGATGTCACCAACTTTAATATTTTGTGGTGCTAAATAGTAAAATTTTTCCCCATCTTCAAATTTAACCAGCATGATATAACTTGATCTATTTGGATCATACTCGATACGTTCTACTTGTGCTGTCATATCCTTTTTCTTTCTATAAAAATCAACAACTCTATATTTTTGCTTATGACCACCACCTGTATTTCTTGATGTAATTCTACCCATGTTATTTCTACCCTTTGAGGATTTTTTCTTTTCAGTTAATGCTTTATATGGCTTCCCTTTCCATAAATCAGATCTATCAACTAGAACAGTAGATCTTCTTGATTTTGTATATGGTTTAAAATTTTTTAATGTCATTAATTATATTCCAGTCGTTAGATCAATATTTTGACCTTTTTTAAGTGTTATTATTGCTTTTTTATAACCAACAACTCTAACTTTTCTATTTCTTACGATTTTCTCTTTTGATTTCTTATTAATTATATTAACTTTTATTACATTTACTTTAAATATTTTCTCAATATTTTTTTTTAAAACTTTTTTATTTGAAGTAGCAGGTACTTTAAAGACAATTTTATTTTGTTCAGATAAATTTGTTGATTTTTCTGTAACTACTGGAAATAATATTTTATCGTAAAGATGTATTTTTTGCATTATGCGTATCTCTTTTCTAATTCCTTTATTGAACTTTCTGTAAAAATAATTTTTTTAAACCTTACAATATCAAAAGCGCTAAAATGATTTATATCTGTGACTTTAACGTTTGGTATGTTTTTTACTGATCTAATAATGTTTTCCTTAGAAGTTTTATCTAAAATAACTAAAGAATTAGTTGCATCTAATTTTTTTAGAATATCATTCATTTCTTTTGTTTTTTTAATTTCATTTTTAAAATCATTAAAAATAATTAATTCATTTTGCTTATTTTTTTCTGAAATTAATGATGCAACACTTTGTTTTTTTTCATTTTTATTTAATTTTCTTTTCTTGTAAGAAAGCTCACCTTTAGGTCCATGGGCAACACCTCCACCTACAAATAAAGGAGCTTTTCTACTAGCGTGTCTTGCTCCTCCAGTACCTTTCTGTGCATAAATTTTTGCTGTAGATCCAACAATCTCATTTTTTTGTTTTGTTTTAGCTTTTCTTCCTTTAAAATTGGCAATAGTCTTATATAAGACAACGTCAATTAGTTTCTTATTTACTTTGTCTGATATGAAAGTATCTAAAACTTCTATCGAACTTTTTTTTCCATTTATATCAATTGTATTTAATTTCATTTTTTATTTCTTTTTTTTTTTATCTGGTATTTTTTTTAATTTTTCTATTGCTTCTATTTTTTCTTTCATGGTTAATTTTTTAGTGTTTTTTATTGCTTTCTTTACCAAGATTTGACAATTTTTTGATCCTGGAACTGAACCTTTTACGAACAGTAAGCTATTGTCTATATCAGATTTAATGATTTCAAGATTTTGCATTGTTCTGATTTTACTCCCCATATGGCCTGCCATTTTTTTACCTTTAAAAACTTTACCTGGGTCTTGTCTTTGACCAGTAGAACCGTGTGATCTGTGTGAAACTGATACCCCATGAGTAGCTCTTAAACCTGAGAAATTATGCCTTTTCATTACACCAGCGAAACCTTTTCCAATCGTTTTGGATTTTACATCAACAAATTTCACATCTTTAAAAATTTCAATACCAAATTCGTTTCCTTCTTTGTAATTATCTAAATTGTTTACCCTAAATTCTTTTAAATGTTTTTTTGGTTGTGTGTTTTTTTTAGAAAAAAACCCTTTCATTGACTTTGTAACTTTAGAAGATTTGATGCTTCCAAAACCCATTTGAACTGCTTTATATCCCCTTTTTGTTTCATCGGTAACTTGTATTACTCTAGCTTTTTCTAATCTTATTACTGTCACTGGCACAGACTGACCGCCTTTATAAAATTCCCTTGTCATTCCTACCTTTTTACCTATAAGTCCTATTTCGCTCATTGTTATATCTTTATCTCCACATCAACTCCTGAAGCTAAATCTAATTTCATTAAAGCTTCAACTGTCTGTGGCGTTGGTTCTATTATATCTATAAGCCTTTTATGTGTTCTGGTTTCAAATTGTTCTCTACTTTTTTTATCTATATGTGGTGATCTTAAAACTGTATATTTTTCAATTTTTGTTGGTAAAGGAATAGGACCTTTTATATTAGCTCCAGTTCTTTTTACTGTGTTTACGATTTCTTCCGTAGACTTATCTAGGATTTTATTATCGTAAGCTCTTAATTTTATTCTAATATTTTGTTTATCCATTAATTAACCTGCTTTTTTTGTAACTTCATCCTGAACATTTTGCGGCACTTTAGCATAATGATCAAAAAACATTGAATATTGTGCTCGCCCCTGTGACATTGATCTTAAACTATTTATATATCCAAACATATTTGCTAATGGAACCATAGCTGTAATTACAGTTGCATTGCCTCTTTGTTCTTGAGTATTAATTTGGCCTCTTCTACTATTTAAATCACCAATTACATCTCCCATATAATCTTCAGGTGTAACAACTTCTACTCTCATTACTGGTTCCAGTAATTTTAATACTGCTCTATTGCAAGCTTCTTTAAAACATTGTCTAGAAGCTAGCTCAAAGGCTAATACACTTGAGTCAACATCATGATGTAAACCATCTAAAATTATAACTTTATAATCTATAATAGGAAAGCCAGCTAAAATTCCAGCATCAGAAACTGTTTCTATACCTTTTTCTACACCAGGTATAAATTCTTTTGGTATTGCGCCTCCTTTAATTTTACTTTCAACTTCTCTACCTTTTCCTGGTTCTAGAGGTTCTATTGAAAGTTTAACTCTTGCAAATTGTCCAGCACCACCACTTTGTTTTTTGTGAGTATAGTCAAATACAGATGAATTTTGTATCGTTTCTCTGTAAGCTACTTGTGGAGCTCCTACATTAGCTTCTACTTTAAACTCTCTTTTCATTCTATCAACGATTATATCTAAATGAAGTTCTCCCATTCCTTTAATTATCGTTTGCCCAGACTCTTCATCGGAACTTACTCTAAAAGAAGGATCTTCTTTGGCTAATCTTCCTAAAGCCTCGCCCATTTTTTCTTGGTCAGCTTTTGTCTTAGGTTCAACGGCAATTTCAATCACAGGATCTGGAAATTCCATTGGTTCTAAAAGAACTGGCTTATCCTCATCTGAAAGTGTATGTCCAGTTATTGTATGTTTTAACCCTGCTAGAGCAACTATATCTCCTGCGTTAGCTTCTTTTATATCCTCTCTAGAATTTGCATGCATCAAAAGCATTCTACCAACTCTTTCTTCCTTATCTTTTGAGGTATTATAAATACCTGTTCCGGTTTTAAGCGTACCTGAATAAATTCTAATAAAAGTTAAAGATCCAACAAAAGGATCATTTGCAACTTTAAATGCTAAAGCGGAAAAAGGAGCGGTATCTTCAAATTTCATTTCCAATTCTTCTTTTGAACCAGGTTTAGTTCCTTTTATAGATCCAATATCTACAGGGCTTGGAAGATAGTCTACAACGGCATCTAATAACGGCTGAACGCCTTTATTTTTAAAAGCTGAACCTGTTAAAACTGGGACAAAATCAAAATTTAAACATCCTTTTCTAATACATTTAATTAAATCTTCATCTTTAATTTCGTCTCCATTTAGATAACTTTCCATTAATTTCTCATCTTGTTCAACAGCTGTTTCAACTAGTTCTTGTCTATATTTATTTGCGCTTTCTTTTAAATCATCAGATATGTCTTTTATTTCAAACTCAGCACCAAGAGTTTCATCTTTCCAAGTTATTGCTTTCATTCGTACTAAATCAACTACTCCCTGCAAAGATGCTTCTATGCCTATAGGTATTTGCATTACTAAAGGTTTCGCTCCTAATCTTTCTTTAATCATATCAACACATCTAAAAAAATCAGCACCAGTTCTATCTAATTTATTAACAAAACAAATTCTAGGAACTTTATATTTATCAGCTTGTCGCCATACTGTTTCTGATTGAGGCTCAACACCGGCAACTCCATCAAATACGGCAACTGCACCATCAAGGACTTTTAATGATCTTTCAACTTCAATTGTAAAATCTACATGACCAGGTGTATCAATAATATTAACTCTATGTTCTTTCCAAAAACAAGTTGTAGCGGCTGAAGTAATTGTGATGCCTCTTTCTTGCTCTTGTTCCATCCAGTCCATAGTTGCTGCGCCATCATGAACTTCCCCAATCTTGTGACTCTTGCCAGTGTAATAAAGAACTCTTTCAGTTGTAGTAGTTTTGCCAGCATCAATGTGAGCCATGATACCAATATTTCTATATTTATCTAAAGTATGAGTTCTAGGCATAAATTATTACCATCTAAAATGAGCAAAAGCTTTATTTGACTCTGCCATTTTGTGTGTATCTTCTTTTTTCTTAATTGCTGCTCCTCTACTCTGATAAGCATCATATATTTCGTTGAATATTTTATCAGACATTTTCTTATCTTTTCTTTTTCTTGATGCATCAATCAACCATCTTAAAGCTAAGGCTTGTGACCTGTTAGCTTTAACTTCTACTGGAACTTGATACGTAGCTCCACCAACTCTCCTAGATCTAACTTCTACAGTTGGTCTGATGTTGTTTATTGCTTCGTTAAACACATTGATTGGTTCATCTTTTGACTTAGTTTTAATTTTTTCCATAGCATCATATATAATTTTTTCCGCTACAGTTTTTTTTCCATCATACATAATACAATTAATTAATTTGGGAATAATTGCAGATTTGTATTTAGGATCTAAAATTGAAATTTTTTTTGGAGCGTTTCTTTTTCTAGACATTTTTTATTTACCTTTTTTTGCCCCATATTTCGAACGTTGTTGTTTTCTAGCTGTAACTCCTTGTGTATCAAGGTTTCCTCTAAGAATATGATATCTAACACCAGGTAAATCTTTAACTCTTCCACCACGTATAAGAACTACAGAGTGTTCTTGAAGATTGTGTCCTTCTCCAGGTATATAAGATGTAACTTCGTGTCCATTTGATAATCTTACACGTGCTACTTTTCTTAATGCAGAATTAGGTTTTTTTGGAGTTGTTGTATAAACTTTAGTGCAAACACCTCTTTTTTGTGGAGATTTTTCCAATGCTGGAACTTTATCTCTTAATTTGGGCTTTACTCTTTTTTTTCTTAACAACTGATTAATTGTTGGCATAATTCCTAATCATTAATTATTAATTTATTTTTTTGAGTGGAAATAACTGCAATATATCTACGATATTTTGTGGCAGCGTTTAGTACTCAAGGCACTACATTCCAACCAAAAACACGCACAAAGTACTATAGAATTTGTTTTTGTCAAACTCTAAAACATCTAAAATCTGATGTTTTTTATTGATTTACTTGGGTTTCTGACGTTTCTATCTGCTCTTTTTCAGTAAGAAATTTTTGATCGTCTTCAAGTGCTTTTTTGTTCCAATTATTTTTTATAGAACCTGTTCCTGCAGGGACTAATCTGCCAACTATTACGTTTTCTTTCAAACCTTGTAACACGTCAGTTTTCCCTCTAATTGCCGCATCTGTTAAAACTCTTGTGGTTTCTTGGAATGAAGCAGCAGAAATAAAAGATTCTGTTTGCAATGAAGCTTTAGTTATACCCATTAAAACTCGTTCTCCTTTTGCTTCATTTTTTCCATCAGATTTTAATTTTTCATTTATATTATTGAATTTTACTCTATCAATAATTTCCCCAGGTAATAAATTAGAATCGCCAGGTTCTTTTACTTCAATTTTTTTGAGCATCTGTTTTAATATTGTTTCAATATGTTTGTCATTAATAACTACACCTTGGAGTCTATAAACTTCTTGAACTTGGTTAACAAAATATTCAGTTAATTCTTCAACTCCTAAAATTCTTAAAATATCATGCGGTAAAGGTTGGCCATCTAGAAGATATTCTCCTTTTTTAATTTCTTCACCTTGGTTAAAATTTATATGTTTGCCTTTTGGAATTAGATAGTTCGATGTTTCCCCTGTATCAGCAATTATTGAGACTCTTTGTTTTCCTCTTACTTCTTTTCCAAACATTACCTTGCCATTATTTTCAGCAATTATTGCGCTATCTTTTGCTTTTCTTGCTTCAAATAATTCTGCTACACGAGGTAAACCTCCTGTTATATCTTTTGTTTTGGATGTTTCTTTTGGTAATCTTGCTAATACATCTCCAGCAAAAATCTTTTGGCCATCTTTAACCGATAGTATTGAATCTGGAACTAAATAATATCTTGCTTCATTATCATCAGCTTTTTTGATAACATTTCCTTTATCATCTCTTAAAGTTATTCTTGGTTTTAAATCTGTATTTTTTGATTGTGATCTCCAATCAATTACAGACTTTGAGGATATTCCAGTAGCATCATCTACGGTTTCTGTTAGTGAAACTCCATCAATTAAGTCAACGAAACTTACCGTTCCGCTTTTTTCTGCTATTACAGGTGTTGTATATGGATCCCATTCGCAAATTTTTGAATTCTTCTTAATTTTATCACCGCTTTGAAATAATAATTTTGATCCATAAGGAATTTTATAAAGTGCTATTTGAGCTCCTTTATCATCTTCAATAGAAAGTTGTGTATTTCTTCCCATTACTACTAGATTTTTTTTGGAATCTTCAAGTAAGTTTGTATTTATAATTTTTAAAACACCTTCATTTTTACAAATTATTTGGGATTCTTGTTTAATTTGAGCGGTACCACCTACGTGAAAAGTTCTCATGGTCAATTGTGTACCAGGTTCGCCAATAGATTGAGCTGAGATCATTCCTACAGCTTCACCAACATGAACTATTTTTCCTCTAGCTAAATCTCTACCATAACATCTTGCGCAAACACCTTCTTTTAAACTGCATGTAATTACAGAATATACTTTTATAATCTTGACTCCTGCGGCATCAATTTTTTCACAAATCGCTTCATCTATCATTTCATTTTTTTTTAATATTAGCTCACCATTTATTGGATTTTTAATATCATCAGCGGTAACTCTTCCAAGTGCTCTTTCTGATAGACTTACAATTACGTTTCCTCCTTCAATAATTTCAGAAAGTTTTAAATTTCCTGGTTTTTCACATTCTTTTTTCGTTATGGTTAGATCTTGAGCTACATCGCATAGTCTTCTTGTTAAATAACCAGAATTTGCAGTCTTTAGCGCTGTATCAGCTAAACCTTTCCTTGCTCCGTGCGTTGAATTAAAATATTCAAGAGCGGTTAATCCTTCTTTAAAATTTGAAGTGATTGGTGACTCAATTATTTCTCCTGATGGTTTGGCTATTAAACCTCTCATTCCAGCTAATTGTTTCATTTGAGCAGCTGATCCCCTTGCTCCGCTATCAGCCATCATGAATACTGAATTAATCTTTAAACCATCTTCAGTATTTTCTGTAGCAGAAATGCCTTTCATCATTTCAGCAGCTACTCTGTCTGTACATTTAGACCAAGCATCAACTACTTTATTATATTTTTCTCCTCTAGTGATTAGTCCTTCTGCATATTGATTCTCATAGTCAGATATTAACTTTTTTGTTTCATCAATTAATTGAGCTTTATTTTTTGGAATAATTAAATCATCTTTACCAAAAGAAATTCCAGCCTTAAATGCATGTTTAAAACCTAAGTCTTTTAATTTATCACAAAATATTACTGTACTTTTTTGACCTGTAAACCTAAAAACAATATCAATTATTTCTGAAACTATCTTTTTTGGTAGTAATCTATCTATTAAAGAAAATTTAATATCTTTATTTTTAGGCAAAACATTAGCTAATAAAAATCTTCCTGCTGTACTTGTATATTTTTCAAATTTTACGTTTCCTTTTTCATCAACAGTTTCAAATCTTGAAATAATTCTAGAATGAACTTTTATCTCTCTTGTTTCTAGAGCATGAAGTATTTCAGAATTATTTACAAAATAACCTTCAATTTTATCTGTCTGGTAAGGTTGCTGTGACAAATAATAAATACCAAGTATCATATCTTGGCTTGGTACAATAATTGGCTTTCCGTTTGAAGGACTTAGTATATTATTAGTTGACATCATTAAAACTCTTGCTTCCAATTGGGCTTCTAAACTTAAAGGTATGTGAACTGCCATTTGATCGCCATCAAAGTCAGCGTTAAAAGCTGCGCAAGTTAAGGGATGTAATTCTATAGCATCACCCTCTATTAATTTTGGTTCAAATGCTTGCACACCCAATCTATGTAAAGTAGGAGCTCTATTTAAAAGTATTGGATGCTCTCTAACAATAATTTCTAAAGCATCCCAAACTTCATTTCTTTCTTTTTCGACTATTTTTTTTGCTTGTTTTATAGTTGATGCTAATCCTAATTTATTAAGTCTTGCATATAAAAAAGGTTTAAATAATTCCAATGCCATTTTTTTTGGAAGACCACACTCATGCAATTTTAAATCTGGTCCTACTACAATTACTGATCTTCCTGAATAGTCAACTCTTTTACCCAATAAATTTTGTCTAAATCTGCCTTGCTTACCTTTAAGCATTTCAGCAAGAGATTTTAATGGTCTTTTTCCTGTTCCTGTTATTACTCTTCCTCTTCTTCCATTATCAAACAATGCATCAACAGATTCTTGTAACATTCGTTTTTCATTTCTAATAATTATATCTGGAGCTTTAAGATCTATTAATCTTTTAAGTCTGTTATTTCTATTTATAACTCTTCTATACAAATCATTTAAATCAGATGTAGCAAATCTTCCTCCATCTAAAGGAACTAAAGGTCTTAGCTCAGGTGGTATTACCGGTACTACTGTAAGAATCATCCATTCTGGTTTATTTCCAGTCTCAATAAAAGAATCTATAAGTTTTAATCTTTTAATAGCTCTTTCTTCTGCAACTTTAGATTTTGTTTCTTTTATTGCTTTAATAAGTAAATTTCTTTCATCCTCGAGATTAATGGATTTTAAAATTTCTAAAATAGCTTCAGCTCCAATTCCAGCTGTAAAAGACTCTTCTCCATATTCATCTTGGTATTTGACCAGTTCTTCTTCACCTAACAATTGGTTTTTTTTCAATCCTGTAAGACCAGGTTCAATAACTATAAAATTCTCAAAGTATAAAACTCTTTCTACTTCCTTAAGTTTCATGTCAATGGCAAGAGAAATTCTACTAGGTAAAGATTTTAGGAACCATATATGAGCTACTGGTGTAGCTAAATTGATATGTCCCATTCTTTCTCTTCTTACATTTGATTTAGTAACTTCAACACCACACTTTTCACATATAATTCCTCTGAACTTCATTCTTTTATATTTTCCGCATAAACATTCGTAATCTTTAATTGGACCAAAAATTCTTGCACAGAAAAGTCCATCCTTTTCTGGTCTAAATGTTCTATAATTAATTGTTTCAGGTTTTTTTATCTCGCCATAAGTCCAAGATTTAATTTTTTCTGGACTTGCTAATGTAATTTTAATGCTGCTAAAATTTTGAGATTCTGAAATTTCAGAGCTTTTAAATAGGTTTGTAATTTCTTTTTTCATATTTAACTTAATTCAACATTTAAAGCTAAAGCTTTAATTTCTTTAACCAAAACATTGAATGATTCTGGTATGCCTGATTCAAAATTTTCTTCACCTTTAACAATAGTTTCATAAACTTTAACTCTTCCAGCAACATCATCAGATTTGACTGTTAGTATTTCTTGCAAAGTATAAGATGCACCGTAAGCTTCTAAAGCCCAAACTTCCATTTCTCCAAATCTTTGACCTCCTAATTGTGCTTTGCCTCCCAAAGGTTGTTGGGTTACCAAACTATATGGACCAGTTGATCTAGCATGAATTTTATCTTCTACTAAATGATGTAGTTTTAACATATATATAGTTCCTACAGTAACTGGCCTGTCGAATTTATCACCTGTTCTACCATCCCATAAATATGTTTGACCAGAATTTGGTAAATTAGCAAGTTCTAACATTTTAGTTACATCTGTTTCTTTAGCTCCATCAAAAACAGGAGTCGCTATAGGAATTCCATTTTGTAAATTTGTGTACAAATCTTCAAACTCAGTTTTATTAAGGTTGTCTACTGTATCTTTAAAAATTTCCTGTCCATACACTGATTTTAAAAAACTTGATATCTTTTCATTTTTTTCTGCTACTTTTTGATTGGTGTTTATTAAATCTTTAATTTTATCGCCAAGCTCTGTGCATGCCCATCCTATGTGGGTCTCTAAAATTTGTCCCACATTCATTCTACTAGGAACTCCTAAAGGATTTAAAACGATATCTACAGGTTTGCCATTTTCCCTGTATGGCATATCTTCTACCGGCACTATCTTGCTAACCACACCTTTATTACCATGGCGGCCTGACATTTTATCCCCTGGTCTTAATCTTCTTTTAATTGCAACAAAAACTTTTACCATTTTCATAACGCTAGGTAACAAATCATCCCCTTCTCTAATTTTTAATACTTTATCTTCAAATCTTTCTTGAATGTCTTGCTTTGCATTATTGTATTGATCTTTAAGTTCTATTATAGATGAATTTTTTTTCTCACTATCTACAATAAGTTTAAAAACATCAGTAATACTTAAGTTTTCAATTTTCTCCTGATCTATTTTTTCGCCTAAATTTATATTTTTAACTTTTTTTGTTAAATTTAGACCATTTAAAATTTGACCAACTCTTTGTTTAATGCTTCTTTCCAATATTTCTTCTTCTACGATTTTGTCTTGTTGAACTGATTCAATTTGAGCTCTTTCTATAGTTATAGATCTCTCATCCTTTTCTATACCATGTCTATTAAAAACTCTTACATCAACTACAATTCCACCACTTCCACTTGGCATTTTTAAAGATGTATCTGTTACATCTATAGCTTTTTCACCGAAGATTGACCTTAATAATTTTTCTTCTGGTCCTGATGCTGAGTCTCCTTTTGGAGTCACTTTTCCAACTAGTATGTCTCCAGGTTTAACTTCAGCTCCAATATATACAATGCCGGATTCATCTAAATTTCTTAATTGATCTTCATTAACGTTTGGAATATCTCTTGTAATATCTTCCTCACCAAGCTTTGTATCTCTTGCCATAACTTCGTATTCTTCTATGTGGATTGAAGTAAAAACATCATCTGTTACACAACGTTCAGATATTAGAATTGAGTCTTCAAAATTATAACCTTGCCAAGGCATGAAAGCTACTGTCACATTCTTTCCTAAAGCTAACTCGCCAAGTCTAGTTGAAGGTCCATCAGCAATTATATCTCCAGTTTTAACAATATCTCCAACTCTAACTAAAGGTTTTTGATTTATACAAGTGTTTTGGTTTGATCTCTTAAATTTTTGCAAATTATAAATATCAACACCAGATTTTTTTAAATCTGTTTCGCTCGAAGCTTTGATAACTATCCTTTTTCCATCTATTTTATCAACGACACCATCTCTATTTGCTACTATTGTAACGCCAGAATCTAATGCTACGTCTCCTTCTATCCCTGTTCCAACTAAAGGAGATTCTGGTTTTAAAAGTGGAACAGCTTGTCTCATCATGTTCGATCCCATTAATGCTCTATTAGCATCATCATTTTCTAAAAATGGTATTAAAGAAGCGGCTACTGAAACCAATTGCTTTGGTGAAACATCTATGTAATCTATATTTTCAGGTTTTGATAAAATAAAATTTAAATTTTGCCTGCATGAAACTAAATCTTCAATGAACTTTCCACTTTTATCAATTTTTGAGTTCGCTTGAGCTATTGTGTATTTTGTTTCTTCCATTGCTGATAAATATTCTATTTTATTTTCAACAACACCATTTTTTACTTTTTTATATGGGCTTTCGATAAATCCGTACTTATTTATTTTAGAATATGTTGACAAACTATTTATCAAACCAATATTTGGTCCTTCGGGTGTTTCTATAGGGCAAATTCTCCCATAGTGAGTTGGATGAACGTCTCTAACTTCAAACCCTGCTCTTTCACGAGTCAAACCTCCTGGGCCTAAAGCTGAAACTCTTCTTTTATGAGTAATTTCAGATAATGGATTAGTTTGATCCATAAATTGCGACAACTGAGAAGTTGCAAAAAAATCTTTTAAAGAAATAGTTAATGGTTTAGCATTAATTAAATCTTGGGGCATTGCTGATTCTACATCCAATGTTGTCATTTTTTCTTTTATTGCTCTCTCCATTCTATAAACGCCAATTCTTGCTTGATTTTCAACTAACTCACCCACTGATCTAACTCTTCTATTTCCTAAATGATCTATATCGTCAACTTCATCTTTACCATCTCTAAGATCTAACATTTTTTTTATTATTGCAAAAATATCATCATTTCTAAGAATTGTTATTTTGTCAGAGCATTCTAAATTAAGTCTAGAATTCATTTTTACTCTGCCAACATCTGACAGATCGTATCTTTCTGAACTAAAAAATAAATTTTGAAAAATTTGATTTGCAATATCAGCTGTGGGAGGTTCCCCAGGTCTTAAAACTTTATAAATTTCAGTTATTGCTTCCTGTTTTGAATTATTTTTATCATTTATTAAAGTTTGTAGTAAATATGGCCCCTTATTAATTGAATTTGTTATGGCTACATCGAGTGACGAATTATTTGACTCAATTACTTTTTGTAAAATAGCTTCGTTTAATTCAGTTCCAATTGGAAAAATTTCATCACCTATAATTATTTCTTTTTGAAGAAACTTTCCGTAAAGAGATTGGTTTGAGATATATATTTGTTTTAAGCCTTCGTTAAAAAGTTTTTTTGCACTTAAAAAATTTATTTTTTCACCAAGTTTTACTATAATTTTTTTTGTTTTAGCATCTATAATTTCTTCTGAAAAATTTTTTGCTTTATAATTTTCTGGATTAAAATTAGTTTTCCATTTTTTTAATTCTTCATTATATGTAAAATTTTCTTTTTCATAAAACTCATTAACAATTTCGGTTTTTGAATAACCTAAAGCCATTAATAAAGTTGAGACTAAAAGTTTTTTCTTCCTGTCAATTCTAAAATACAATAAATCCTTAACGTCATACTCAAAATCTAGCCATGAACCTCTATTTGGTATAACCCTGCAGTTAAACAACAATTTACCACTTGCATGAGACTTTCCTTTATCATGATCAAAGAATACTCCTGGGCTTCTGTGCATTTGATTTACCACTACTCTTTGAACGCCATTAGTAATGAACGTTCCGCTGTTTGTCATCATTGGAACTTCACCCATATAAACTTCTTGTTCTTTTGCTGATAAAATATCTTTAGTATTATTTTCCTGATTTATCTCATAAACAACTAGTCTTAATGTACATTTTAAAGCTGAAGAATAAGTAAGTCCTCTTTGTATGCACTCCTCAGTATCAAACTTTGGTTTTTCTAATCTGTAAGAAACATATTCTAAAGTTGCTTTTTCATTAATATCTTCAATTGGAAAAATACTTTTAAAAACTCTATTAAAGCCTTTTGTTAAATTTATATTTGGATCAGTTTTATATTCTGTTAATTCTTTGTATGAATTTTTTTGAACTTCTATAAGGTTTGGTATTGATAAACTTTCTTTAAGTTTACCAAAATTTTTCCTAATATTTTTTTTCTCAGTAAAAGATAGTTGCATCTACACCTTAATGCCAATTAAAAAATAACTGACATTTAAAATTTTAAAATTATTTACTTAAGTTCTACTTTTGCGCCAGCTGATTCTAATTTTTTCTTAATTTCTTCAGCTTCTTTTTTGTTTACACCTGACTTAACTTCTTTTGGCGCTCCCTCAACTAAATCTTTTGCTTCTTTTAGTCCGAGAGAAGTAACCGCTCTAATTTCTTTTATTACGTTAATTTTTTTGTCTCCTGCTGCTGCTAGCACTATTGTAAATTCATCTTTTTCTTCTGCTGGAGCTGCTCCTGCTGCTGCGGGTGCTGCTGCAACTGCTGCTGCTGCTGTAACTCCCCATTTTTCTTCAAGTTGTTTTGAAAGTTCAGCTGCTTCAACAACAGTCAAACTTGATAAATCTTCGATTATTTTATTTAGGTCTGCCATAATATTTTGTATTTTTGTAGGGTTTATTTTTTACTTTTTTCGAGCGCTAAAATAGCGATTTTTGAAGCTGGTGCAAGTAAAATACTAGTAATTTTTTGTGCAGGAGACCTCAAAATACCAACAATTTTCGCTCTTGCTTCATCTAATGTTGGTAAAGTCGCTACTTTTGCAACTCCTGCGACATCTAAAACATCTTTACCCATGATGCCACCAAGAATCTTTAAATTTTTATTGTCTTTAGAAAATTTCGTTAAAATTTTTGCTGACGATATAGCATCTTTTGACAAAGCAACTGCTGTAGGACCTGTAAATAAATTAGCTAAATCTTTACAGCGAGTTTTTTCTAAAGCCAATTTAGTAATTCTATTTTTAGTAATTTTAAATTTTATACCATGTTCTCTCATTTGTTTTCTAAGATCATCGAGCTGTTTCATGTTTAACCCTTGGTAATGGGCAACCAATACCGCTTCACTTTCTTCAAATTGAGTTGTCATATCTTTTATATAAATTTTTTTTTGTTCTTTGTTCATCATAACTAAATATTTTTAGGTAACTTAACTTTATAAGAAATTCCCATTGTTGAAGTTAAATAAGCACTTTTTATTAACTCACCCTTAACTGTATTATTTCCTTTTTCCTTTTCAAGTATTTCAAAAACTGCATTAAAGTTTTTTATTAATTTTTCATCCGAAAAACTTTTCTTACCTATGCTTAGGCCTATATTGCCATCTTTATCATTCTTAATTTCTACTTGCCCAGATTTAGCATCAGTTATTGCTTTTTTAAGATTATTTGTTACCGAACCAAGTTTTGGGTTCGGCATTAAGCCTTTTGGACCTAAAACTTTTCCGAGTTTAGATAATTTAACCATCATTGTAGGGGTACATATGAGTTTTTCAAAATTCAAATATCCATCTTTAATTTTTTCAATAAAATCATCTCCACCTACCTCGTCAGCTCCAGAATTTTTTGCTTCATCAGTTTTTGTATCTTCGCAAACTACGGCAATTTTAATTTTTTTTCCAATTCCAGCTGGCATATTAACAATTGTTCTTAAATTTATTTCTCCTTTTTTTTGTTTATTATTGATCTGAAAATTTAAATCTATTGACTCATCAAATTTAGATGTACAATTTTTTTTAGCTTCTGGTATTATTTTTTCAATAACATCTGTTGAAGCTATTTTTTTATTTTTCAATAAATCTTTAAATCTTTTTGAAGACATTATTCCTTTACCTCAATTCCCATTGATCTTGCTGACCCAGCTATAATTTTTACTGCTTGATCTAAGTCATTAGCATTTAAATCTGACATTTTTTTTTTAGCAATTTCTTCGGCTTGTTTTTTTGTAATTGAAGCAACTATTTGTCTACCAGGTTCGCTGGATCCACCTTTTAACTTTGCTGCTTCTTTTATAAAATGCGATGCGGGAGGTGATTTTATTATAAAATCAAATTTTTTATCTTTATAAACTGTAATTATTACTGGGACAGGCTTTCCCATAAAATTTTTTGTTTTCTCATTAAATGCTTTACAAAATTCCATAATATTTATTCCTCTTTGTCCTAGTGCTGGACCAACGGGAGGTGCAGGATTTGCCTGACCACCTTTTATTTGCAATTTAACATATCCACTAATTTCTTTTTTAGCCATTAGCTTACCTTTTCTACTTGATTATATTCCAAATCGACTGGTGTTGGTCTACCAAATATGGAAACTGACACTTTTAATCTCGATTTGTCTTCATCTATATCTTCTATTAATCCATTAAACGAAGCAAAAGGTCCATCGATAACCTGAACTTTTTCTCCAACCGTATAATCTATAGCAGATTTTGGTTGAGCAACTCCATCTTTTATTTGGCCTAATATTTTTTCAATTTCTTTATCTGATACAGGAGTGGGCATACCTTTAGATCCCAAAAAACCACTAACTTTTTTAATATTTTTAATCATATGATATAGATCGTTATTCATTTCTGATTTCATTAGTATATAGCCGGGAAAATATTTTTTTTTCCTTTGTACTCTTTTTCCTCTTCTTACTTCAGTAATATCATGAGTGGGAACAATAATTTCCTCTATTTTTTCTGAAAATTTCATTTTTTCTGCTTCCTCTTTTATAGATTTTGCTACCTTGTTTTCAAAGTTTGAATGAGATTGAACGATGTACCAATTTTTCATTAAATACTCACTCTAAGTAATATTTCCAATAAAAATTTTAATATTTGATCTAAAAGCAAAAAAAATAATGAAGCTATGATCGCCATTGCAACCACCATTAAAGTCCCTTGTAAAGTTTCTTTGCTTGTTGGCCATGTAACTTTAAAAGCTTCCTGTTTAACTTCTTGAATGAATTTTAAAGGATTTCTCATAATAATAATTCTATATTTTTGGCAGGAGCGGAGGGAATCGAACCCCCAACCTCCGGTTTTGGAGACCGGCGCTCTACCAATTGAGCTACACTCCTAAAGGAGGTTACTCTAAAATTTTTGTTACTACACCTGCTCCTACTGTTTTTCCACCTTCACGAATTGCGAAGTTTAATTTTTCACTCATCGCGATGGGTGTTATTAATTTAACAGTGAACTTAGAATCATCACCTGGCATTACCATTTCAGTACCTGACGGTAATTCTACTTCACCAGTAACATCGGTTGTTCTAAAATAAAATTGTGGTCTATATTTTGTAAAGAAAGGAGTATGTCTTCCGCCTTCTTCTTTTTTTAAAACATAAGCCTGACATTCAAATTTAGTATGAGGTGTTACAGATCCTGGTTTTGCCAGAACTTGTCCTCTTTCAACATCTGTTCTTTCTACACCTCTTAATAAAGCCCCTATATTGTCTCCAGCTTCACCACTATCTAAAAGTTTTCTAAACATTTCGACTCCTGTGCAAACAGATTTTTTAGTATCTCTAATTCCAACAATTTCAATTTCTTCACCAGTTTTAACAGTTCCTTGTTCAACTCTACCAGTTACTACAGTTCCCCTTCCTGAAATTGAAAAAACGTCCTCTACAGGCATTAAAAAAGGTTTATCCTTTGGTCTGTCAGGTTGAGGTATATGTTCATCAACTGCTTTCATTAATTCCAAAATTGCATTTTTTCCAGTAGCTTCATCTTTTCCTTCTACTGCATTTAATGCTGATCCTTTAATAATTGGAGTTTTATCTCCTGGAAACTTATAAGAAGTTAACAATTCTTTAATTTCTTCTTCTACAAGATCAATCAATTCTTTGTCTTTAACTTGATCTACTTTGTTTAAAAATACCACTATCGCTGGTACTCCAACTTGTCTTGCCAAAAGAATATGTTCTCTTGTTTGAGGCATTGGCCCATCTGCTGCATTAACTACTAGTATAGCTCCATCCATCTGAGCAGCACCAGTAATCATATTTTTTACATAGTCTGCGTGACCTGGACAATCTACGTGAGCGTAATGTCTTTTTTCTGTTTCATATTCAACGTGTGCGGTTGATATAGTTATTCCTCTTTCTTTTTCTTCTGGAGCTTTATCTATTTGGTCATACGCAACAAACTTTGCCCCACCAGCTTCTGCTAATACTTTTGTTATAGCTGCCGTTAAAGTAGTTTTACCATGGTCAACGTGTCCGATTGTACCAATGTTACAATGCGGTTTATTTCTTACAAATTTTTCCTTCGACATTACTTTTTTTACCTCTTTATATATTCATTTACTTTTTATTTTTTTGGAGCGGGTGATGAGAATCGAACTCACGCAACCAGCTTGGAAGGCTAGTGTTCTACCACTGAACTACACCCGCATACCCAAGTGCGCACTCCAATGTTGTATAAAATTTTATTTATGGTGGAGGGGGAAGGATTCGAACCTTCGAAGACCGAAGTCAACGGGTTTACAGCCCGCCCCATTTGACCGCTTTGGTACCCCTCCTAACAAAGTCAGGGGAAAGCGTCCCCTTGTTCAATAAAGCTTTAAACAACAGGGGTTTTATATATTTTTATTGCATAAATGCAATATGAGAAATAGAGGTAAAATACTGAGAAAATGTGTAAAAACAGAGAAAAATAATGAACAATTCAGCTTTTTTTATAGTAGGGAAACATGCGGTTATAGAAGCCTTAAAAAACCCAAATAGAAAAGTCTTAAGAGTTTTTTTAACTGAAGAATCAAAAAAAACTATACATAGAGAAAATCAAAATAGAGATTTATTAAAAAATATAAAAATTTTTTTTAAAACAAAAAAAGAACTAGATAATTACTGTAAAAATGATGACATACTTCATCAAGGTTTTGTAGCCGAAATAGAACATTTGGAAAAGTTAGAATTAAAAGAATTTATTAAAAAAAAAGACAACTTAACATTAGTTTGTTTAGATGAAGTTACAGATCCAAGAAATATTGGATCAATAATTAGAAGTGCTGCTTCGTTCAATATTGATGGTTTAATATTTAAAGATAGACACTATCCGGCTAAAAGCAAACTAATGTACAAATCTTCGAGCGGATGTATGGAGTATATAAATATATTTACTGTAGCAAATATAAATACAACTTTAAAATACTTAAGAGATAATAATTTCTGGATATATGCTTTCGATTCTAAAACAAAACAAGATTTTACAAAAGTTAAATGGAAAGGAAATATAGTTCTTTTGTTTGGTTCAGAAGGATACGGAATAAAAAAACATACAGAAAAATATGCCGACTTTTTAGTTAAAATTAACATTAACGAAAAAATTGAGAGTTTAAACGTTTCTAATTCAGCATCAATAGTTTTTCATTATATAAATCAACATAAAAAATAACTTGATAATATTTAAATTCTCTTTAAAAAACTTCCCAAGCCCCTATAGCTCAGCTGGTAGAGCAACTGATTTGTAATCAGTAGGTCCGCGGTTCGACTCCGTGTGGGGGCACCATTATTTAAGATTAGTTTCTTTCCTTAACTGTTCTATTTTAATTTTTTTTTGTAAACTATTATTTTTATCGTACAGTAAATTGAAATAAATTTTCTTATTAATTTTAATTACAATCTTTTTTGAATTTCTAACTTCGACATTATCAGCTACTGCGCTTATTGGCCTTTTTTTGGGATTTAAATTATTTATATTTATTATTGATCTTTCGCCAACTACTTTTCCTTTCCATCTACGTGGTCTAAAAGGACTAATTGGACATATAGATAATTTTTTTGAATCCAAATTTAATATTGGACCGTGAACAGACAAATTATAAGCTGTGCTTCCTGCGGGAGTTGAGACTAAAACACCATCTGAAATTAACTTTTTAATAATTTTTTTAGATCCAGAATAAATTGAAATTGATGCTGCTTGTCTACTTTGTCTTAAAATTGAAACTTCATTTATGGCTATTGATTTTTTAATTTTTCCTGACTTATTTTTAACAATCATTTCCAAAGGATAAATAGTAACCTTTTTTAATTTAGTTAAATTTTTCACAGTATTTTTTTTTGAAAATTTGTTCATCAGGAATCCATAATCACCTGAATTAATTCCATAAAAAGGTTTTTTTAGCCTATAGAATTTTTTTAGTGTCTGAAGCATAAAGCCATCACCTCCAATGACAATAATTAAATTTGATTTGGATACTGGCAAAAAATTAATTTTTTTTTCCAAAATTAATTTTATTTTTAAAGACTTTTTATTTTTATCAAAAACTATATGTGGTTTAATCATATTTTTTGTGGTGCCCTCGGCCAGACTCGAACTGGCACTCCCAAAAGGGCAAGGATTTTAAGTCCTTTGTGTCTACCAATTTCACCACGAGGGCATTTGTGAATTTCATGAGTATTTATGCTAATATTTATAATTGAACAAGGTTAATAAGTAAAATTTTTTTAATTTATCTCCCCATGCTCCAGTTGTGCTCCAGTTGTCCTATATTATCCTATAAACTTTCTATTATTTACAAAAAGTGTAAACAGTTGCGTTTTCTAAAATTGAAGCAAGATCAATATCTCCTAAACTAAATTTTTTAGCATTTAAATTCACGTTTATCTGATTAGAGTCTAAAAAGTTTTTAACTGATCCAGCTTTTATACCAAAGTTAATGCTCTCGGTTACTTGTTTATCTAACCCTGCAACAGCAACTGCAACAAGTTCTCCTGTTTTTTCATCAACTATTGGTCCTCCACTGTTCCCATAATTTAAAGCTGCATCAATTTGTATACGTGTTGAATCATCTTCAAGACCTTTTAATGAACTTACTATCCCGGATGTAAATTTTAAATCATCACTTAATTCTTTACCTAAAGGATAACCTGCAGCAATTATTCTTTGAAGTTTTTTTGGAGATTTATTTGATAGTGCGATATAATGTTCATTATTAAGCTCAGATTTTAGTAAAGCTAAATCAAGATATTTGTCTTTAGCAATTAGTTTAGCTTTATATTCATTGTCTTGGTAAATGATCTTAGATTTACCTTTGCAACCTTCTACAACATGATAATTAGTAATTGTGTGACCCTTATTGGTTACAAAAAAAGCTGTACCTGATGATGCTTGTATTTTATTTTTATCTTTATCTTTCTCAGCAACTTTTTTCTTTTCGAATTGAGAGTTATGTGCATTCAAATTTTCTGGCCATACTCTTCTAAAAGTTCTTGTTCCTCCGCTACCATCTCCAAATCTTAATGTTATGCTATTTCCATAAACATTATAAATCATTTTAAATCTTTGTGTGCTAACAACTCTGTTTGAGTTATTAACCATGGGCCAAATTTGAGGACCCATATATAAACTATTTGAACTTTTCGTTAATGTGACAGCTACTGTTCCTGGATTAAGAAACTCGTGTTGCTCAAGAGTTTTGCCAACATAGCTTGATCCTGATTTATAAAATACAAGTAAATTACCCCTGTGAGTTAACCAGATGCCTTCGATTGTATCTAGTTTCTTTCCTGACAAATATTGATCTATCGCTGTTGATTGCGACAAAGCAAATCCAACATTACACCACAACAAACCCAGAACCACGATCCCTAAAAGTTTTTTCATAATTAAAGCTTATTATATTATCTCCCTATGCTCCAGTCTTGCTCCAGTTTGAACAAATTAATTAAGCCTTATTTTCTAATCATAATAGAAAGCTAATTTAAATTTAAGAGATTTTATAGGATGTTTAGACTGCTCTGGACTACCACGGACTGACTCACTTGTGAATCCCTCGGCTTTTAAGTCCTTTGTGTCTACCAATTTCACCACGAGGGCATTAGTTATTTTCATAATGTTTATGTTAACTCTATTTTTTTACAATAAAAAAATATTAAACTATATATTTTAATGACTCTTTCCATACAAAATCAGCTATTTTTTTATCATAAGAAATATTAGAACTTTTTTTAACAATGCCCTTGAAAAAATACTGTCCTGATTTTTTTAATGTATCATCATTACATAAATTATATATAGGGATTGCTGCTCTTTCAGTGGAAATACCAAAAATTTTTTTTATCATTTTGGCTCCTTGACGATAAAAAGATTTTTTAACATTACCAAAATCTGAATCAACAAAACCTGGGTGTATACAATTGCAAATAACATTATTGTTAATTTTTCTATTAAATTCGTAAGTAAAATAAATATTTAATAATTTCGATCTACAATAGGCTTTCCACGAATTATAATTTAATGCATTTTCTAGATCGTTCAAATCTAAAGAATAAAATTTATGTGCGTTTGAAGAAATATTCATTATTTTTGGTTCATAAGAATTTTTTAATTTATCAATCAAAGATAATGACATATGAAAATATGATAAGTGATTTAATGAAAATGTTTTTTCTACATTATCGCTATTTGTTTCTCTATTTAAAAAAAGAGCTCCGGCATTGTTAACCAATAAATCAATTTTATTTAAATGTGAAATGTTCTTGATAAACTTTTTTATTTCTTCCTTTTCAGATAAATCGCATTTAAAAAATTCTATTTTATAAGAAAAGAGATCTGAAACAACTTTATTACCTTTGTCTTCATTTTTACCAATAATAAAAATTCTATTATTTTTATTAATTAGTTTTTTAACTAAGGCTAAACCTATGCCTCCTGTTCCACCAGTAACTATAATATTTTTTTCTTTCATCTATAATTGTTAACGTATTACTAAGCTTAAAATAGATTTAGCTATTATTGGAAATTTGCTAACTCTAAAATAAAATTTTCTATATGCGTAGTTTTTTAATTTAGTTATTTTAGAATTATTTAGATTTTCATGTTTATATATAAGATTGTATTGATTAAATTTTTCATATTTTTGCTCAATTATTTTTTTTTCAAAAAGATTATAAACAGGTGTGCCTGGGTATGGTGTAAAAACACTGTATTGAACAAATTGATTTGGCAAAAAAGCAGAATATTCGATCGATTTTTTTATTGTATTTTCGTCATCACCTGGATTTCCGAACATAAACATTGATTTAACATAAATATTTTTATCAACTAATTTTTTTATTATTTTGTACTGTTCATCATTATTTATTGTAAATCTTTTTATATCTCCTAAAACTTCTGAATTGGACGATTCAATACCAACATAAACCATTTCAAGGCCTGCGTTTTTTAATAAATCAATTAATTCATCATCCAAGTTTTTTAAATGCGTTTCGATAAGAAAATTTATTTTTAAATTTTCATTAATAATTTCTTTGCACAATTCTTCTGTATACTTTCTATTTATAGAAAAGACTGGATCTCTGAAAATAAATTTATTAGTGTTTAAATTTTTAATCCAGTACTTAATTTCTTCAATTACATTTTTTACTGATCTGAATCTAACTTTACGTCCTTGTTGTAGCGGATAAGTGCAATAATTAAAACATGAATACGGACATCCTCTTGTTGCTACTATTGGAATAGCAATTTTAGAGTTAAAAGCTAAAAAATTATTTTTTAGATCGTATTTACTACTGTAATATTTCCAATCTGGGAATGGTAAGGAGTCTAAATTTTCTACAACTAGAGAATTTGATATTTCTGATTTATCATCGGTAAAGAATATATCTACAAATTTTTTTTCTGTTGTGTTTAAATTTAAAAAAAAACTTTCGGGTTCACCTTTTACTACATGAGTATTTTTTAACTTGTACCTTTCCTTCATTACATTTCCAAATATTCCAATGACGAAAACTTTTTTTCCAATAGAGTTAAGTTTTTTTAATGTTTCAATTTCAGTTTCATGACAAATAATAGAAGATGTCAAAATAACATAATCTGCATTTTTAATTTTTTCTTCCTCAAATTCCTTTGAATACTCTGTTTTACAATTTTTCATTTTTAATATTGAATATACATACATAGAATACATAGGAGGCATACTTATCATTTTTGAAACAAATTTATTTAAACCTTTAGATAGAAAATTATCTCCAAAGTCATTACCGGTTCCGTAACCTCCGGCTGTATCTTTAACTAATCTCCAATTGTTATTTGTATAAGGATCTAAAATAAAAAAATTCATTCTATTATGTAATGTAAATATATCTCTAATTTTTAAAACTAATTAATTTGTTTATTTAAGGTATATTATCTATATTTCTAATATATTCATTGTTTTTAAATTTATGTTTGATCAAAAAAAAATAAGTAGTTCAAGTACTGTTTCATTCATAATTTTAGTTACAATAGCAACATTTTTAGCATGGTTTTTGTTAAGTGGTTACAATTTAATATATCAACCATTTGTTTGGGATGATTTGCATTTAATTAAAGTGTATTCGATCGAAGAAATATATAATAGCTGGTTTAGTAATTGGATACCAAATAAAATTGAAACACCAAGCTATAGACCAGTCGCAATACTATATTACAATTTTCTAGGATTAATCTTTGGTGAGAATACTTTTTATTTAAGATTTTTTATTTTTCTTATGATGATTGCTTTGATTATTTTAGTTAATTTTTTTCTTTACCAAATAGGATTTAATAAATTAGAATTATTATTTTTTACATTATTAATAACTTTTTCAAAAATCTATAGCACATTATTATCATGGATAACTTTAAGTGCCCTTATATTTACATACATAAATGCTTTACTTTCAATTATTTTTTTTATTTCATGGCTCAAAAATAAAAAAATACAAAATTACATTTTTTGTTTTTTGTTTGCTATTCTATCTATTTTTACAAGAGAAGAGCTGTACGTCTTACCTATATTTATTTTTCTTTCTTCACTGTTAATAACATTTGAAATGGAAAATAAGGTAAAAAGAATTTTTTTTGGAACATTGCCATTAGTTTTATTAGTCATTTTTCATATGTATTTAAGAAAAGAGTTTGTGCCTGAAGCACCTGGTTTTGAAATAACTCTTGATTACATAAAATATGGAAATGAAATTATTGGATTTGGAGGTTTAATCAAGGCTTTCAAAGCATCTTGGTTTCCAATGGGTTTTTTTAGTATAAGAAATTTCAATTTAGGCCAATATTACTTTCAAATAATTTGGTTAATATTATTAATACTCATTTGCATAACAAACTATGTTTTCAATAAAAAAGCACCGCTGAATTTTAATAAAATATTAATTTTTATTTTTTTAATAATATTACTTTGTGCTCCTCATATAGCTATCCTTAGATCTTTTGGAATTTTTTTACCAAGTATATTTGTTTTAGCAATAATTACTATTTTTTTAAAAAATTTATTTAAATTAATGCTAAACGAAATACATTTATATAAAAAAATTATATTTTCATTACTTATTTTTTGTACAATGTTTGTTGCTATATTAGGTGGCTACTTACGCTCAAAAGATCATATAAACTCAATGAATCTTTATTCTGTCCATATTGTAAACTTTGATAGCAAATTTATTTATGAATATACATCATATCCAAATTTTAATGCGCCTGTTGAAAGGATAAATAAAAAAAGATTACATCTTGAAAATTTAAATATTACAAAAAAAATTTATAAAAAAATTAATAATTTAAATGATTACAAAAGTATTTCAAAAAAAATAATTTTTACAAAATACGATCCACTATCATTCTAATTTTATCTTCTAATTAATATATTTTATTAACTCATCAAAAATATATCTTGAAATTTTTTTTGAACCCTCAACTGTAGTGTGCCATGGGTCATAAAAATCAAATTTTGACATTTCTAAATCTTCATCGAGTCTTATTAAATCAACGTTGTTTTCTTCGCAAAATTTTTTAACTGTTTCATTAGCTAAAAATAAATTTCTATTGGATAAGCCATTAAATTCTATCTGAGTAATAAAAATGGCTTTAGCATTATATCTTTCTACATAACTCATTATCCTGTTCAATCTTTTAACAAGTTCTTTTTTTACAAAAATTTCTTCTTTATTTTCTTTAGATTTGTGTTTTTTTTTAGCCGATTCATAATTTATAAAATCGTAGTCTTCATACAAATTTTCTGTATATCCAAATAAACCATATCTAAGCTTTATTTTTTTATTATATTTACTTTGTAATTGTTTTATCTTGAATGAAAAAAAACTATTATTTTTTATATAATCTCTTATTTTGCCTAGCAATTTTGGATCATAGTGACAATCACTTCCGTCAAATGTTCCTTTATTTTCATCGCAATTACCCCTGTAAAATTTATCATTAAGTCCAATATAAAAAATAAATAAATTAGGAGAAAATTTTTCTAATTTTGTAAACCAATGCTCAAAATCATTAATTATTCCAAATGTAGATTTACCATCCATTGAAGCATTATATAATTTTAAATTAATATTATTTTTTATAAAACTTTTGTTTAAAAGTTCTACAATAGTAAATTCTTCTGGAGTATATCTTTGATTTCCAGTGCTGCCTCCAATAAAAACAGATTTAACGTCACTTGGATTTAATTCTTTACCTCTAAAACCATGAAAATTTCTCCTATAATTTACTACATATTCATTTTCAAAATGTTTAACTTTGTAAGTTGAATTTTTTAATCTATGTTCTCTCATCAGATAACCAAAATTATACTTATCAAACCAATAACCAAAAAAAATTTCTATTATTGCTATTAAAAAAATAAAAACTGAAAAGTTGATAATTAAAATTTTAAAAAAGTTTCTCATAGTTGGTAACTATATAGATATTCATTCTATTGTTTATTTTTAAATAAAAAATGAAAAAATAAACAATAACAATCTAAACGGTATTGATTTTTGTACCTTTTAATAAAAAATCTGATATTTGGTTAGCTACCATTTCTGCAACTACTACAGATGCTTCGCTTGTAGATGCAGCTATATGCGGTGTTAAAACAACTTTTGGATTATTAAACAAAATGTTTTCTTTGGCAGGTTCTTTTGAAAATACATCTATTGCTGCTCCAGCAATTAAATTTTCATTTAGAGCGTTATTTAAATCTTTTTCATCAACTATATTGCCTCTTGCTGCGTTTATTAAATAAGCTGTAGGTTTCATATTGGTATAGTGTTCTTTAGTTATTAAAGGTTTGCCATCTTTAGGAGCTTTGCAATGAAAGCTAATAATGTCACTTTTGTTTATTATTTCATCAAAACTAACATTTTCAACATGTGGAAAATCTTTTTTTCTAGATTCTAATGATTTTGAATTTACTAATATTTTCATATCAAAACCTTTAACTAAATTGCTTAATCTAACCCCAACATTTCCAAAACCTATTATTCCAAGTGTCTTTTTAGATAGTTCGTTGCCTTTAATATTTTTTTTTTCCCACTGTCCTTTATGAGTAGTTTCATTTGCAAAAGGAATTTTTCTTAATACAGACATTATTAATGCAAAAGTATGTTCGGCTGTTGCATTTGCATTTCCACCTGGTGTATTCATAACAATCATATTATTTTCTTTTGCAAAAGGTATATCAATATTGTCAACGCCAGCACCTGCTCTACCTATAACTTTTAATTTTTTTGCTGCTGAAATAATATTTTTTGTTACTTTTGTTGCTGATCTAACAACTAATCCATCATATTCAGGAATAATTTTAATAATTTCATCTTCTGAAAGGCCAGTTTTTACATCTATGGAAATATTATTTTTTTCAAATATTTTTTGAGCAACTTTGCTCATTGAATCTGAGATTAAAACTTTAGGCATTATTTTTTACAGAGTTATATGCCCAGTCTATCCATGGCAATAGTGCTTTCATATCGCTATTCTGTACAGTTGATCCTCCCCAAATCCTTATACTTGGAGGTGCTTTAGCATAGCCATTAATGTCATTAGCCACGCCTTCTTTTTCTAATACGGAAAACAATTTTTTTAATAATCCTCTTTGATCCTCTTCATTAAATTTATTAAACCATTCATCTTTAATTAATAAAGTAATACTTGTTGAAGATCTTGATTTTTTGTCTTCACACATAAATTTAAAACTATCATTTTTACTAACCCAATCCTCTACTATTTTTAAATTTTCATTTGAAATATTTATTAATTCTTTTGTTCCCCCTATAGATTCAACCCAATTTAAAGCATCTAGACCATCTTCAACACAAATCATTGATGGAGTATTAATGGTTCCTCCTTCAAAAATACCTTTGATTAATTTTTTTTTGTTCGCCAATCTAAATAATTTTGGAATAGGCCAAGAAGGAACATGAGTTTCCAACCTTTGAACTGCGCGAGGAGACAATGCTATCATTCCATGGGCTGCTTCTGCCCCTAAAACTTTTTGCCAAGACCATGTAATTACATCAAGTTTGCTATATTCGATATCCATTGCAAAAATACCTGATGTTGCGTCACAAATCGTTAAACCTTCTCTGTCTTCAGGTATCCAGTCGCCGTTTGGAATTTTTACTCCAGCTGTTGTACCATTCCAAGTAAATACTACATCATTTTTAAAGTTCACTTTTGATAGGTCAGGAAGATTTCCATAATCGGTTATATAACTGTTTACATCTTTTATTTTTAGTTGATCAAGTATGTCTATTACCCAATCTTTTCCAAAATTTTCCCAAGCTAAAATATCAACACCCTTGCAGCCCAAAAGAGACCATAGTGCAGCTTCCAAAGCTCCCGTGTTTGATCCTGTCATTATACCTACATTATATCCATCAGGTAATTGAAGAATTTCTTTAGATTTAATTATTACTTCATTAAGTTTTTCTTTACAGACTTTATGTCTATGAGATCTTCCTATTGGTGTATTTTTTAATACATCAATACTCCAACCTGGACGTTTTGCACATGGCCCACTAGAAAAATTTGGATTCTTTGGTTTTATACTCGGTTTTTCCATAAATATAATTTTTAGATATATTTCTTTTTAAAAAAACTTATCACTATTTTTTTTATATATATTTTTTAGATCTAAACAAGAATAATTTTATTATTCAAAATCATAAGCGACTAGACCGTCTAATGGTTTAGGATCAAACCAAGTGGACTTTGGTGGCATATTTAATTTTTTATCAGCAAAACTTATTACATTTTCCATTTGCGTAGCAAACAAAGCAAAACCAACTTTGGCTTCTCCAGAATCTACTTTTGCTTCGATTCCTTCTAAACCATGAAAGCCTGCTAAAAAATCTATTCTATTATCCTGTCTAGGGTCTCCGATACCTAAAAAAGGTTCTAGCAAATAGTAGTGCAATAAATTTATATCTAAATTAATAATGTGAAATAAATTTTGATGAGGTTTTTCTTTAAGTTCCAAAGAATACCATTGTTTTTCTAAATACATTCCAAATATTTGAGATTTCTTTGGTTTAAATGAAGAATTTTGTTTTTCCACTTTAAATTTTTTTTTAATTTCTTTAATAAAATCTTTAGGTGAATAACCATATAAATCTTTTATAAGTCTATTATAATCAAGTATTCTTGCTTGGCTTTTAGGAAAAATTGCTATCATAAAAAAATTGTATGCTTCTTCACCAGTGTGATTGGGATTTTGATGCTGTTTAAATTTTGAAAGTTTTAACAATGCATCCATTCTGTGATGACCATCGGCTATATAAATTCTGTTTATAGAATTAAATAAATCTCGTATTTTTGAAATTTTTTTTTCATCATCTATTACCCACATCTCATGCTTGCTTCCATCCATACCTTTAAAAGAATATACAGGAGAGTTAATCAACTCTTTATCAACTAAGTCATTAAGCATTTTATTATCAGGATAAACCGCATATATAGGACCTATTTGTGCATTTAAATTATCCATTTGCTTCATTCTTCTTTGAGATCTTTCAAAAAAAATTTCTTCATGACCTCGGATATGTAAATTGTCATAAGCAGACAATTTTGCAGTTCCGACTATGCCAATTTGTGCATGATTTCCTGTAGAAATTTTGTAAATGTAAAATGAATTATTAATATCTTTGCTAAGTATTGATTTTTTTTTCATTAATTCAAATTGTTCTTTTGATTTAGAATTATTTTCTGCTGAAAAAACATTTAGATAGCTCCAAGGATTATTTTTTTTATGATCAGCAATAAGTTTTTTTGATAAATGGTCAGTGCTAGTAATAGCTATAGAAGAGGCTTTTTCTTTTGATGGTCTTAAACCTTTAAATGGATTTATAAAATACATGTAGATATTTAATTAATAGTACTAAATAGAACAACTCTATTTTTTAGATATAATTGTTGCTAATATTGATAAATATTATTTCTATGCAATTTTAGGTAGTTTTTCGAGAGCTTTATTTACTTCGGATTCATTATATTTATCTTCAGAAAGTTTATTGTTAAAATAATCGCCATATGCTTGCATATCAAAATGTCCATGACCACATAAATTAAAAAGAATTGTTTTCTTTTCACCATTTTTTTTACATTCCAGCGCAGCATCAATAGCACCTTTAACTGCATGTGTTGCCTCTGGAGCTGGAACAATACCTTCTGCATTTGCAAATTTTACTCCTGCTTCAAAGCATTCTTTTTGACCAAAAGCTTTTGCTTCAATTGCACCTATGTCTGTTAAATGACTGACCATTGGTGCCATTCCATGATATCTCAATCCACCAGAATGAGTTGATGGTGGCATAAATGAAGATCCTAATGTATGCATCTTAACAAGTGGCGTACGATTTCCAGTGTCTCCAAAATCATAAGCAAATTTACCTTTAGTTAATGAAGGACAAGATTTTGGTTCACAAGCAATAACTCTAACATCTTTTTTTTCTCTAAATTTTTTTCCAAGGAATGGAAATACTAATCCAGAAAAATTACTTCCTCCACCTGTGCACCCTACTAATATATCTGGATAATCATTTGCCATTTCCATTTGCAGTATTGCTTCATTACCAACAATTGTTTGGTGCATTAATACGTGGTTTAAAACACTTCCTAGAGAATATTTTGTTGATTCATCTTGGGCCGCCATTTCTACGGCTTCGGATATAGCTATTCCTAAACTTCCAGAACTATTTGGATCTTTTTCTAAAATAGCTTTACCTGTTGGAGTACGATTTGATGGGCTAGCATAACAATTTGCACCAAAAGTTTGCATAATCATTTTTCGATATGGTTTTTGTTCGTAGCTGACTTTAACCATATAGACATCAAGTTCGATTTTAAAAATTGAACACGCAAATGCAAGTGAGCTACCCCATTGTCCTGCGCCTGTTTCAGTTGTAATTTTTTTTGTACCTTCTTCTTTGTTATAAAAAGCTTGAGCTACTGCTGTATTGGGCTTGTGGCTACCTGTTGGACTCACGCCTTCATATTTATAGTAAATTTTTGCTGTAGTATCTAAAGCTTTTTCAAGTCTTCTTGCTCTATATAGTGGTGATGGCCTCCACTGTTTATAAATTTCTCTAACTGGTTCTGGAATTTCTATTTCTCTTTCTTGTGATACTTCTTGACCTATAAGAGCCATTGGAAACAACGGTGCTAAATCGTCTGGACCAACAGGTTTAAGTGTTCCTGGATGAAGTACTGGACTAAGTGGCTTTGGAAGATCAGCAGAAATATTATACCAAGACTTAGGCATTTTACTTTCTTCCAAGAAAAATTTCGTTTTGTCTGACATATAATTTACATATTTTGCCCATATATAACCAAAAAAATCAAGGATTAATTAACAAGGGTAAATTATAGTTTATAGTCTTATATGCTTAAAAAAATACTTATTTACAATTCAGGTGGTGGGCTTGGCGATAGCATTCAAATAATACCATTAATCTTAAGTCTTAAAAAAAATTTTAAATTGGTAGATTTGTATTATTTAGGAGCCCACGAAAACCACTTCATGGGGAAATTAAAAAATTACAATATAGACATTAAAACTTTAGATTTAGGGTTGAAATATTTTGGTTTCAGGTGGTGGCACTTATTTAAAGCTAAAAATAGTTTTTCGAAATTAAATTTAGAAAAATTTGATTTAATTATTGATCTACAATCAAAATTAAGAAATACATTAATATTAAAAAGAATTCCTTCAATAAATTTTTATTCATCAACTTTTAACTATAGATATTGTTCAATTAAGAAAAACTATTTGCCTAATGATAACATAAGTAAAAAAACTATTTTAAATTTAGAAAAATTATTTGATATAAATATTAAATACACTGATTTTAATTTAGATAACCTAGATGAAACATATATAAATGAGGCAAAAAAATTACTACCTAACAACAATTATATTGGATTTTCAATTACACAAGGAAATGAATACAGAAAAAAAAGTTGGCCTTTAGAAAATTTTATTAATTTGGCTCAAAAAATCGAAAAAAAAAATAAAACTCCAGTTTTTTTTATTGAAAAAAAAAGCAATGAAATAGTTAAGCAAATTAAATCAAAAGTGACTAATTCATTATTTCCAGAACATAATTCAAATTTAGCAGGACCTGCTCTAGTAACTGCATTAAGCTCAAGACTTGAAAAAGCTATTTCTATAGATAATGGAGTTATGCATATGATAAATTTGTCAAACGCTCCTATGATTGTATTATTTGGACCAACGAGCTCAGAAAAATTTGCTCCTAAAAAAGACCATGTAATAATTTTAGACAGTAAAAAATTGTACAACTCTAATGATATTTCAAAAATTACCCTGGAAGATATCTTGAAACATATAGAATGAAATTACCAATGAACTTTGTAGTTCAAAGTATAATTTGATATTCTCTTTTTTAAATAATTTATATCTAAATTACAATCTTTATAACCTTCTATAATTGTATGCAAATATGAATAAGAAGGTTTCCTCTTTGTATAAATTTTTTGAATATAAACTAAAATTTTTTTTCCTTTCCAGGTAAAATATTCTTTATAATAATAAGGTGGATTGTAATTTGTAGCTTCATAAACATCTAAAACTTTTTCATGTGTTTTTGTAAGACTCCAAATAGCTCCTGGAACAGAAAAATTTTTATTTTTTTCAATATTTGCATGTCCATATTTATTGTTTGCATTGCGATGGCTAAATATTAATTTATAACCTTTGAGAATATATGGTTGTATATATTTTGAACCTGGGCATCTTTCTTTTTTCATCTGATGCCAATTAAGATTACTTCCGTAAGCAAAATAAAACATTAATCTATTTCAACTACCTCGATATTTTTTTTTTTAATAAATTCTAAAATTTGAGAATTGCAATTATCTATTTTACTTTGATCCACCGATCTTAAAACTATAGATACACCTAATTTACCTTGTCTAAAAAAAGGATAACTTCCAATTTCAACATCTTTATTGTTATTCTGAACATTTGTTAAAGATTCTGCTATTTCACTTTCATAGGTTCTTAAATTAATAGTTTTGCTCAAAATTGGGTCACCACCAACTAAAACATTGTTTAATCCACCAAGCATTGCTTTTAAAATTGATGGAACTCCTGGAAGACAAAATACGTTTTCTATATAAAAGCCAGGTGCGCCACTAGAAGGATTTAAAATAAGTTTAGCTGTAGTGGGCATTTTCGCCATTTTTTGTCTTCCTTCGTTAAATTCTCCAGGCTCATAATACTTCTCTAAAATTGAGAAAGCTTGTTTATGAAAACCATATTCTAAATTAAATACTTTTGATATGGACTGTGCCGTTATATCGTCATGAGTTGGTCCTATACCGCCGGTAGTAAACACATAATCAAATTTATTTCTTAATTCATTGACTGTATCTACAATTATTTTTTCAACATCGGGTATTACTCTTACTTCCCGGACACTAATACCAATAGAATTCAACCATACTGAGAGTGTACTAGTATTTAAATCCTTTGTTCTTCCAGAAAGAACTTCATTACCAATAATAATAATCGATGCAATTATTTCTTTTTTATTTGTCATTTACAAATATAAATAAATTAATATGAAATTTACCAGTACTTTAATTAAAGGCAAACTTATCAAACGGTATAAGAGATTTTTTACAGATATCAAAGTAAATAATCAAATAATAACTGCTCACTGCCCTAATACTGGGTCAATGATGGGTTTATTAGATAAGGATAATGAGGTCTGGGTTTCTAAAATTGACGATCCAAAAAGAAAACTAAAATATACATTAGAAATTATTAAAGTTAACAAAAATTTAATCGGTGTAAATACTCATAGGACAAACAGAATAGTAGAACATGGATTGAATAATAAATTCATTTATGAATTTAAAAAAGTAAAATCAATTAAACCAGAATTCAAATTTTCAAAGGATACAAGATTTGACTTTTTATGTGATAAAAAAATAATAGAAGTAAAAAACGTTACATTAACACGTTCAAATAAAATAGCAGAATTTCCCGATGCTGTAACATCACGAGGCACAAAACACTTGATAAAATTAGTTGATTCGATGAAGAAAAAATATGATCCCTATGTCTTATTTTTAACTCAAATTCACGATATAGAATACTTTAAAATAGCTAAAGATATAGATTATAATTATTATAAAAATTATCTTCTTGCAAAAAAAGCTGGTGTTAATTTTTTGGCATATAAATGTACTGTAAATTCTAAAGAAATTAAAATTGAAAAAAAAATAAAAATTATTAATGAATAAAAATTATTTAGAAAAATTTGAAAAAATGAGTGCTGCTGGTAAGTTAGCTGCACAAACTTTAGATATGATTACCGAACATGTAAAACCAGGTATATCAACAAATAAAATTGATCGCCTTTGCTATGAATTTATAAGAGATAACAAAGGTTACTCTGCTCCACTATTTTATAGAGGATATAAAAAATCTTTATGTACTTCATTAAACCATGTAGTATGTCATGGAGTTCCAGCTGATCGTACCTTGGATGAAGGTGATATATTAAATATTGATGTAACAGCTATTGTTGATAATTATCATGGTGATACTAGTAGAATGTTTTGCGTTGGAAAAACTTCGGTTAAAGCAAATAATCTAATCAACGCCACATATGAAGCTATGATGAAAGCCATAAATATTTTACGACCTGGAATTAAATTAGGTGACATTGGTCATGAAATACAATCTTATGTGGAAGATAAAGGTTTTTCAGTTGTAAAAGATTTTTGCGGACATGGAATAAGTAATGTTTTTCATGAATATCCAAATATTCTACATTATGGAAAAAAAAATACAGGCCTTGAGTTAGAATCTGGTATGACTTTTACCGTAGAACCAATGATTAATGCTGGAAAATATGATGTAAAAGTTTTAGAAGATGGTTGGACAGCTGTTACAAAAGATAAATCTTTATCAGCACAATTTGAACATACTATTGGAATTACAGAAAATGGTTATGAAATATTTACAAAATCTGATAAAAACTATTTAAAGCCTCCATACAAACAATGATATTAAGATATTCTAGAAAAGAGCTTACAAATATTTGGTCGGAAGAGAACAAATATAAAATTTGGCTAGACGTTGAAATAGCAGCCTCGGAAGCTATGGAAAAATTAGGTTTTATTCCAAAAGGAGTTTCGTCTGTAGTAAAAAAAAAGGGTAAGATTAATGTTAAAAGAATTCATGAAATTGAATCTAAAGTAAAACATGATGTTATCGCTTTTTTAACTTCTATTACTGAAAAAGCAGGAATCAAAGCAAGATACCTCCACCAAGGTATGACTTCATCGGACGTATTAGATACGAGTTTCAACATACAATTAATACAGTCAGGTAAAATACTTTTAAAAGATATAGAACAAATATTAAATATTTTAAAAAAACAGTCAAAAAAATACAAATTTACTCCTTGTATAGGAAGAAGTCATGGTATCCATGCTGAGCCTCTAACTTTTGGATTAAAATTAGCTTCTTTTTACGAAGAGTTTAAAAGAAATAAAAAAAGATTAACAAGTGCAATTGATGAGGTTTCAACTTGTGCAATTTCAGGTGCTGTGGGCACTTTTGCAAATATTAATCCGAATGTTGAAAAATATGTAGCAAAAAAACTTGGTCTTAGAGTTGAACCAATTTCTACTCAAGTGATTCCTAGAGATAGACATGCTTTTTATTTTTCAATATTAGGAATTATAGCTGGGTCAGTAGAAAGAATTGCAACAGAAATAAGACATTTGCAAAGAACCGAAGTTTATGAATTGCAAGAATATTTCTCAAATAAACAAAAAGGATCTTCTGCGATGCCGCATAAACAAAATCCTATTTTGAGTGAAAATTTAACTGGACTTTCTAGAATAGTTAGAGGCTATGTAGTTCCTGCTTTAGAAAATATAGTTCTATGGCACGAAAGAGATATTTCTCATTCAAGCGTAGAAAGAAATATTGGTCCTGGTGCAAATATAACATTAGACTTTGCACTAGTCAGATTATCAAACATTTTAAAAAATATGATTATTTTTCCAAAAAAAATGGCAAATAATCTTAATATAACGAAAGGTATTATTTTTTCTCAGGAGCTAATGCTAGAACTTACAAAATCTGGACTAAGCAGAGAAAAATCATATAGATTAGTTCAGTCACATGCAAAAAAATGCTTATCGCAAAATTTAAATCTATTTGAAGTTGTAAAAAATGATAATTTAATAACCAATAAAATACCTTTGAATAAACTAAAAAAAATATTTAATTATTCTTCACACTTTAAAAATGTTAATTTGATTTTTAATAGAGTGTTTAAATAATGAAAAAAGGTAAAAAATTATACGAAGGTAAAGCTAAAATTCTTTATGCTGCCCCTGAAAAAGGTACTGCAATACAACATTTTAAAGATCATGCAACTGCCTTTAACAATCAAAAAAAAACAATAATTGAGGGAAAAGGCATTTTAAATAATAGAATTTCTGAGCATATCTTATCAAGTTTGAATCAAATAGGTATTCAAACTCATTTAATTAAAAGAATTAATATGAGAGAACAATTGGTTAAGCTAGTAGAAATTATTCCTATTGAATTTATTGTAAGAAATATTGCTACAGGTTCTTTAACAAAAAGGTTGGGTATAGAAGATGGAACTGTTTTTGAAAGACCATTAGTAGAATTTTGTTACAAAAATGATGAATTAAATGACCCATTAGTTGCTAGAGAACACATTTATGCTTTTGGATGGAGTAATGCCATGGAATTAGATTGGATAACTGAACAATGTTTTAGAATAAATGATTTTATGCAAGGGATGTTTAAAAGTGTTGGTATTAAACTTGTAGACTTTAAACTTGAATTTGGAAGATTAAATCAAAATGGAAAAAAAAGTATTATATTGGCAGACGAAATAAGCCCTGACACGTGTAGATTATGGGATGCATTAAGTGACAAAAAATTAGATAAAGATAGATTTAGAAAAGATTTGGGAAACATATTAGAAGCTTACCAAGAAGTTGCTAGAAGATTAAATATTCTACATGAAGAAACGAATATTAAGACTGTAGAGTTTGGAAAATTAAGATCAATTAAAGTCAGAAAGTAATAATTTGAAAATTTCAGTTATAGTAACTTTAAAAAAAAATGTATTGGATCCTCAAGGAACAACTATAAAGAAAGCTTTGGAAGGCATGAGTTTCAATAATATAAATGAAGTAAGACAGGGCAAATATTTTGAAATAGATATTGATGAAAAAAATCAAAGAAAAGCAGAAGAAAAAGCTAATGAAATGTGCAAAAAACTTTTAGCAAATCTAGTTATAGAAGATTTTAAAATTATCAAATCTTTATAATTAATAATGAACTCATCTGTAATTATTTTTCCTGGTTCTAATTGTGATAGAGATATTGATGTTGCATTAAAAAAATTTGGTTTTAAAAATAAAATGATTTGGCATGATAATGTTGAGCTACCCAAGAGCGATCTTGTAGTTCTGCCAGGAGGATTTTCTTATGGTGACTACTTAAGATGTGGCAGTATGGCTTCAAAATCAAAGATTATAAATGATATAATTAAATTTGCTAATTCTGGTGGTTTGTTATTAGGAATATGTAATGGGTTTCAAATATTGACTGAAACTGAATTGTTACCAGGCGTCCTTTTAAGAAATAAATTATCTGAATTTATTTGTAAAAATGTATTTGTTAAAATTAATAACGTTGAAAATAATTACTTTAAAAATATTAAAAAGCAAATATTAGAGCTTCATATAGCTCACAATGAAGGAAATTTTTTTTGTTCTAACGATCAAATGAAAAAAATTGAGGATAATAATCAAATTGCTTTATTATATTGTGATAAAAATGGCGAAATTAATGAAAAATTTAACCCAAATGGGTCAAGTAAAAACATTGCAGGAATTTTTAACCAAAAAAAAAATATACTTGGTATGATGCCTCATCCTGAAAGAATGATAGATAAATGTTTGTCTAGCGATGAAGGATCTATTTTTTTTGAAACTTTATTAAATAATTTTAAATAATGATTGTTAACGAAAAAATTGCAATAGAGCATGGTCTAAAAAAGACTGAATATAAAAAAATATGTGAATTACTAAAAAGAATTCCTAATATTACAGAATTAGGATTATTTTCTGCTATGTGGAATGAACATTGTTCCTATAAATCTTCTAAAATTCATTTGAAAAATCTTCCTACCTCTGGAAAAAAAGTAATTCAAGGACCAGGAGAAAATGCAGGTGTGGTTGACATAGGAGATAAAGAAGCTGTAGTTTTTAAAATTGAAAGTCATAACCACCCCTCTTTTATTGAGCCATACCAAGGTGCTGCTACTGGTGTTGGAGGAATAATGAGAGATGTTTTTACAATGGGTGCTCGCCCAATAGCAAATTTAAATTCAATACATTTTGGATCAACTCAACACAAAAAAACTAAAAATTTAGTTAGAGGTGTTGTTCGCGGTATAGGAGGTTATGGCAATTGTATTGGCGTTCCTACAATTGCAGGGCAAACATGTTTTGATGAATCTTACAATGGAAACATATTGGTTAATGCAATGACTTTAGGTTTGGTTAAAAAAAATAAAATTTTTTATTCAAAAGCAACAGGTATCGATAAACCAGTTATTTATGTTGGATCAAAAACAGGAAGAGACGGTATACATGGCGCTAGTATGGCATCTGCAGTTTTCGATGATCAAATTGAAGAAAAAAAACCAACTGTACAAGTCGGTGACCCCTTTACTGAAAAACTTTTATTAGAAGCTTGTTTAGAATTAATGTCTGATAACTCAATTATTTCTATTCAAGATATGGGTGCTGCTGGACTTACTTCGTCTAGTATAGAAATGGCATCTAAGGGTAATCTTGGAATAGAATTAAATTTAAATAAAGTTCCATGCAGAGAATCTAATATGAATCCATATGAGATTATGCTTTCAGAAAGCCAAGAAAGAATGCTTATAGTTTTAGAAAATGGAAAAGAAGGCAAAGCTAAAAAAATATTTGACAAATGGAATTTAGATTTTGCTATAATTGGAAAAACAACAAGTTCCAAAAAAATAGAAATTTATTTTGATGGAAATAAAGTTGTCGATGTTCCAATAGAATTTTTATCTGACAAAGCCCCTGAGTATGATAGAAAATGGAAAAAAACAAAACTTCCAATAAAAAATAAGTATAACAAAGATATTTATAAAAATTTGAAAATTCTTAATGTTCTTAAAAAAATTTTATCTAATCCCAATGTTTGTAGCAAGGAATGGATATGGAGACAATACGATCATACTGTAATGGGAGATACAATACAAAAACCTGGTGGTAACGCTGGTGTAGTCAGAGTACATGGCTCAAATAAAGCGATTGCTGCATCTGTTGATTCATCTGCAAACTATTGTTTTGCTCATCCTTTAACAGGTGGGAAACAAGTGGTATGTGAAAGCTGGAGAAATATGATTTCTGTAGGAGCTACTCCAATTGCAATTACTAACTGTCTAAATTTTGGCAACCCTGAAAAAGAAGAAAATATGGGTGAGTTTGTTGAATGCACTCAAGGAATTGGTGAGGCATGTAAATATTTAAATTATCCTGTGGTTTCAGGTAATGTTTCTTTTTATAATGAAACCAAAGATAAAGGAATTAAACCTACTCCATCAATCGGAGGAGTTGGTTTAATTCAAGATTATAAAAAAATGGTTTCAATGGAACTAAAAAAACTTGATAATATAGTTCTGTTGATTGGAAAAACTGAAGGACATATCGACCAAAGTATTTTTGCTAAAGAAATACTTAATAAAAAAAAAGGCCCCCCACCAGAAATTAATCTTTTTAATGAAAAAAATAATGGAGAGACAATCTTAAAGTTAATTAATGAAGGATATGTTAAATCTGCTCACGATGTTTCTTTGGGTGGTTTATTAGTTGCAATTGTAAAAATGTGCATATTTGGAAATAAAGGTATTTATATAAATAAGCCAAAAAACTTAATAAATTATTTTCAATATTTTTTTGGGGAAGATCAAGCTAGATATTTGATTGAAATAGAAAAAAAAGACTTAACAAAAGTAAAATCTATTTTAGAAAAAAACTCAGTTTATTTTAATGAATTTGGTATAATTCAGGAGAAAAATATTGTCCTTAAAGACAAATTAAGTGTTACAATTGACGAACTGATTGAAGCTAATAAAAAATGGTTACCTAACTATATGAGCAACTAATGGCAATGGATCTAAAAGAAATAGAAAAATTAATTAAAGAATCTCTTCCTGATTCTTTAATTGAAATTCAAGATCTTGCTGGAGATGGAAATCATTATTCAGCTACAATAACATCTGCAACTTTCAACGGTAAAAGTAAAATAGAACAACATAAGATTGTTTATGCAGCTTTAAAAGGTAAAATGGGAAATGAATTGCATGCACTGGCAATAAAAACAAAGGAGAAAAATGGATAATAAAACTAAAGAATTAATTGATAATGAAATTAACAATAACGAGGTATGTCTTTTTATGAAAGGCACTCCTGATGCTCCACAATGTGGTTTTTCAATGGCGGTTTCTAATATATTAAAAATTTTAGATGTTAAATTTAAAGGAATTAATGTTTTAGAAAACAACGAACTTAGACAAGGAATTAAAGAATTTAGTGAATGGCCAACTATACCTCAGCTATACATCAAAAAAGAATTTGTAGGAGGATGCGATATTGTCAAAGAAATTTATGAAAATGGAGAGTTAAAAAAAATCTTAACTGAAAAAGGCATAAATTATAAAAAATAAATTATGAGAGTATTTATATATAAGATGTTAATTGTCGGAATAACGGTATTTTTAATTTATGAATTTACAATAGGCAAACAAATAGCATTGTTTAAAGATAGAGCAGACATTCTAATTTCAAAAGAAGGCCGTAGAGATGGTGTTCAAAAACTTAGAAATGAAATGACAAAAGCAGTTAACAAAGAAAGATATTTGTCAAAAGAAGACGCCATACTACTTAATAAATTTATAAATAAAATTAAAAAAGAACTTAAAGAAGCTGAAAACTAAAAACACCACCATAAAGTTCCAACACTGATATCTTTATTAGAAAAAGTATAATTATAAGTTTCATCCCATATAAGGCTACAATCGCGGGGATTAGATCTTTTTGCATTTCTTAAGTTTTTGTATGCTATTGCAGGTCTATTTTTAGCTCCATCAAGTTCTTGATATCTTTTAAAACATGAAAAACCTTTAGTGATTAAATAATCTTTTGTAAATTCATCTCCATATACACATATATCTTTAGAAATAGAATTTTTTTCAACATATTCATTTACTTTTTTTTGCAAATTCATACCACTAACACCCCAATAATCTATTTCAAAATTTTTTTTTATATCTAGAAATTTGGCAAAAGAATTAAGCCAGGTGTATTGATAGGGTTTTAAGGAAAAATTTTCTAAAATAAAAAATAAAATTACAGCTGATCCTAAAACGTGAAAAAATTTTTTATTAAAATAAAAAATATTTGTTAAAGAAAATAGAAAAATCATTGGTAGTAAAAACATAATGTGTCTTATTTCATCATAAATATTTACTCTTAAAAGAATAAAAATTAAAATGATCAAAATTGAAGAAAAAAGAAAAGTACCATAATAGATAGACGTAATTTCATTAGAAAAAATTTTTTTCTCAACCAATGGTAATAAAATTAGTCCTAGAAGAATTAAAATTGGTAATTTAAAAAATAACCAAATAAAATAATAGCTTGATGGCAAGCTTAAAGAACTCATACAATCGCCAAGCGTTAATGTGCAAATATTATTAAAGTAATTTGCCATCCATTTAATTGAATTTAATAGCTCAAAAGGGTTTAACCATAAAATTGGATTCATAATATAAATAAATAAAATTAACGATAAAATAAATATTAAAAACTTTTTAAAATACAATCCTATAAATTGTAATAAGTTTATTTTTTTTAAATTAAATAGAATTATAAAACTTATTAAATATTGTATAAAAATTACAGCGCCTAAAATTCTAATACTAATTAAAAAAGAGGTAAAAAATGATATTAAAAATATTTTTTTATAACTTATTTCTTTTTCATTAAAAATATCTTCTATGGTAATTAAAAAAAAGTATGTGTTTATTAGCCAAAACGACAAAAAGGGAATATCTTTTATATTGAATTGTGCGTGTCCATATAAATATGGATAAAGTAAATAAATTGATGAGGAAATTACCGAAAATAATTTATCATTTGTTAGCTTAAAGCTTAATAAATAAAAAAAAATGCCTGATATAAAAAATAATACAAAAACAACAGTATGTTTAGATAATAAATATCCTCCTGAATCGCTTATATCATTTAAATTAGCTATAAATTTATAAGTTAATAATTGAATTGGTTGACTTATATAATGAAAAGCGATGCCATGGTACTTATCTTGGTACTTTAAAAATTCGTCATAATTTCCATATTTAAATAAATTTTTAATACCAGATATGTTTTCTTGCCAATTTAGTTGTTCGAAAGACTCGTCGCTAGTTATTCCATTTGTGATACTTAAATAAATACCAAATATTAAGTAAATAATAATAAAAACAAAATAGATAGGGTTGTTATTTTTTATCATTTCTATAAACACACAATAAAGATTTTCCAAACTGATTAAAGGTTAGAAAATCAATTATTTTAGAAATTGGCATTAAAAAATTCCATAGTTTAATTTTATAACCAAGGTTTTTTGAGGAAAGAGAAAAAATTTTGTTCAAAATTAATAACAAAAAACCAACACTATCATAATAAATCAATTTTTCAATTTTTAACCCTGTTTTTTTGCCTATAATTTTAAAATCATTTTTACTATATCTTTTATGATGACCCACGGCTTCATCAAAATTATTATAAAAATACTGAAATGCTGGCACGCTAAAAATTAGATATCCATTTTTATTCATTTTCCTTTTTGCTTCCTTTACTTCGTTTAAATCATTTTTTATATGCTCTAAAACATCAAAGTAAATAATTGTTTGAAATTTTTTTTTTTTTACATTTTTTAATATATTGTTTTTAATTTTTATTCTTTTACTTTTAAATTTTTTCTTTAGAATTTTATAAAGTTTACTTTCAGGCTCAATAAGATAAACATTTTTTATATATTTGTTGTAGTAATTTACTAAGCCTCCCTGCCCTGGACCTATTTCAGCTAACGTTTGTGATAAATATTTTTTAATTAATTCTATTTGATATTTTCTAAAGTTATATGCATCGTCAAAATAATCAAGCTCATAGCCATCATATGATATTTTCTTCATTAGATTATTAATTATCTTGAATAGTACTCAATAACTAAGTTAGGCTCCATTGCAATAGGATAAGGCACTTCTTCAAATTTAGGTATTCTCACAAATTTAACTTTTTTATTTTTTTCATCTACTTGTAAGTATTCAGGAACTTCTCTCTCTTTATTTGCTAAAGCAACGTCGATTAAAATTAATTTTTTTGATTTATCTCTTACTTCAATTGTTTCTTCCTCTTTAAGTTGATAGCTAGAAATATTTACTTTTTTGCCATTTACTTTGACATGACCATGATTAATTAATTGTCTTGCAGCAAATATAGTTGTTGATAATTTTGACCTGTATACTACTGCATCTAATCTTCTTTCTAATAGTCCAATCAAGTTTTCTGCACTATCGCCTTTTTTCATTATTGCTTTTTTGTAAAGATTTCTAAATTGTCTTTCATTTATGTTTCCATAATATGATTTTAACTTTTGTTTAGCTTGAAGTTGTATACCATAGTCAGATGGTTTTGATGATTTCGTTTGTCCATGCTGACCGGGTGGGTACGCTCTGGAATTAAAAGGACTTTTTGGTCTACCCCATAAATTAACTTTAAGTCTTCTGTCAACTTTATGTTTAGAGTTTAATCTTTTTGTCATTTAGTACGAGGGTTTATAAACATCTTGATAATTATGTCAATCTACCTTTTTTTGGCAAGATTTACAAATACACTTGATAAAATGCGAATTTCCTTTTGTGACAATTCCATTTTATAAAAAATGCTTCTTAGGTTTTCTAACATTATGGGTTTTTTTTCTAAAGGTTTAAAAAAATTTATATTTTCAAGATGTTTAATGCAAAGATTAGATAATGATTGAATGTCTTTTTTACTAGCGATTGTTATTTTTTTTGACTTAGAATTTTTTAATTTTTTTATTTTAAATAAATTAAAAAGTACTTGAGCAACAATTATTACACTATGTGATAAATTTAGTGATTTAAAATGTGGGTTAGAGGGAATATGCATAATGCAGTTGGCAAAACTAATTTCTTTGTTTGATAATCCTGATGCTTCGGAGCCAAATAAAAAAGCAATTTTTTTACTAAAATCGATTTTATTTAAGTTGTTTAAACTAATATTTTTAATATTTTTATTTCTTAATCTTGAAGTTGTAGCAATCAAAATATCAACTTTTTTAATGGAAGATTCAATATTTTCATAAATCTTAGTATTATTAATTATATTTTTTGCTCCAACTGATGTGGCTATAATTTTATCATTTGGAAACAAAGGCTTTGGATTTATTACAACTAGTTTTTTAAAGTTAAAATTTTTTAATGCTCTTGCGCAAGCTCCAATATTTTCTGACAATTGGGGCTTGTTAAGAATAAAAGAAATGTTTGAAAATGACATTAATTACTAGCAGGTGCTTTGTCCTTAAATAATTTAAAATCTAAGCTGTCTATAAGAGCTTTGAATGAAGCTTCTATAATGTTTGATGAAACACCTATTGTAAACCAATTTTTACCTTTTGAGTCTGTGCTTTCTATTGAAACTCTTGTAACTGCCTCAGTACCTGTATTCAATATTCTAACCTTATAATCAACTAATTTTAAATCTTTCAAATATTTTGAATATTTTGCAAGTTTATCCACATTATTTCTTATTGCGTTATCTAAAGCATGGACTGGTCCATTACCTTGTCCCTCACATAATATTATTTTTTTATCTACTTCTAATTTTGCTTTAGCGGAAGAAATAATATTACCTGATTGGTCTTTTTTCACAGTTACATCATATTCTTTAATTGATATAAATCTTGGAATTTCTCCCATAATCCGTCTTGCTAATAACTCGAATGATGCATCGGCCCCATCATAACTATAGCCAATAAATTCTCTATCCTTAACTTCTTCTAACAATTTTTTTATTTTTGGATCATCTTCTTTAAAGTTTACGCCAATAGATTTTAATCTAGATATAATATTTGATTTTCCAGCTTGATCAGAAATAATAATATTTCTAACATTTCCCACTAGCTCTGGTTTTATGTGTTCATATGTTTTAGGATCTTTTTGAACAGCAGATACATGTAATCCACCTTTGTGAGAGAAAGCAGCAGCACCAACATAGGGCATATGCTGATTTGGTTTTTTATTTAAAATCTCATCTAATAATCTAGAACATTGTGTCAATTTGTTTATATTTTCAGATTTTATATTTGTTGTAAATTTTTTTGAAAAATTATCTTTTAAATGAATTGTAGGTATAATTGACATTAAATTCGCATTACCACATCTTTCTCCCAATCCATTTATAGTTCCTTGAATCTGTCTTGCGCCTGCTAGCATAGCAGCTAATGAATTGGCTACGGCATTTCCTGTGTCGTTATGTGCATGAATTCCAAGATTATTACCAGGAACATTTTTTGTAACCTCAGTTACTATTTCTCCAATTTCATGAGGAAGCGTTCCACCATTTGTGTCACATAAAACTATCCATCTTGCGCCATTATCATATGCAGATTTTATACAAGAAATTGCATACTCTTTATTATTTTTGAATCCATCAAAAAAATGTTCGGCATCAAACATAAATTCTTTCTTTTGTTTAACAAAATGTTTAGTGCTTTCACTTATGTTTTCTAAATTTTCTTCATTTGAAATACCAAGCGCTACATCAACGTGAAAATCCCAAGATTTTCCAACAAGACAAATTGCAGGAGCTTTGGAATTTAGTAATGCTGATAGACCAGGATCATTTTCTGCACTTCTTCCTGATTTTTTTGTCATACCAAAGGCAGTTAATATTGAATTTTTAAGTTTTATTTTCTTTTGAAAAAATTCTGTATCAGTTGGATTGGCACCTGGCCACCCTCCTTCTATATAATCAACTCCCAAACCTCCTAGAGCTTCTGCAATTTTTAACTTATCATCAATAGAAAAATCGACTCCTTGAGTTTGAGCGCCATCTCTTAATGTAGTATCAAATATATATATTTTGTCTTTGCTCATTTAAATTTCCACGTGGTTTTACCATCTGTATCTTCAATTAAAACACCTTTATCTAATAATTCATTTCTTATTTGATCTGCCAATTTATAATTTTTATCCTCTCTTGCCTTATTTCTTTGATCAATTTTATTTAATATTTCCTTTTCATTTATAGATAACTTTCTTTTTTTAAATTCTATCCATTCATCTTTTGAGCTTGTAAGTAATCCTATAAAGTTACAAGCAGAAACAAAAATTTCCTTATCTTTATTGTCTCCTTTTTGTGATTTTTCAAATAGTTTATGTAAATTAGCAATATAACCTGGGGTATTTAAGTCATCGTACAATGGCTCTAGATAATTTTCCGGAATTAAAAATTTTTTTTTTAATTCTACATAGCTTTCATACCATTTATTTATTGTACTTTGACATTGGTATATTAATTTTTCATTCCAATCTAATGGTTGCTTATAATGAGTTGTCATTAATGCAAATCTTAATACTTGTCCGCTTATATTATTTCTAAAAGCTTTTATTCTTAAAATATTTCCTTGTGATTTAGCCATTTTCTCATTTGACATTGTTATAAAACCATTATGTATCCAATAATTTGCGAAAGTTTCATTTTCATTGGCACATCTTGATTGTGCAATTTCATTCTCATGATGAGGAAAAATTAAATCTCTACCTCCTCCATGGATATCAAATTTGTCTCCTAAAAATTTTTTTGACATTGCAGAGCATTCTAAATGCCAACCAGGTCTACCTTTTCCCCATGGGGATTCCCAAAATGGCTCATTATTATTTGAAGGTTTCCATAAAACAAAATCTTCTGGATTTTTTTTATTTTCTGATACCTCAACTCTAGATCCTGCTATTAATTCATCAAGTTTTTTGTTAGACAATTTTCCATAATCTTTAAATTTTTTAACTTCAAAATAGACATGATAATTATTTAAGTACGCATATCCATTTTGAATTAATTTATTAATCATTTCAATCATTAACAAAATATTTTCAGTTGCTTTTGGTTCAAATGTAGGTTTCTCACATCCTAAATAAATACAATCTTCATGAAAGTTTTTTGTAATGTCTGTTGTTAATTTTTGTATCGATATTTTTTTTTCATTAGATGATTGAATTATTTTATCATCTATGTCAGTAATGTTTCTTACGTAAGTAACTTTTTTCTCGCCAAACTTACATTTTAAAACTCTATATAGGATATCAAAAACAACTAATGGTCTTGCATTTCCAATATGTGGATCGTCATAAACGGTAGGTCCACAAACATACATTCCTACTTTATTGCTATTTATTGGAACAAATTTTTCTTTTTTATTTCCTAAACTATTTGATAGAAAAATATCTTTATTCATAACTATTTTGGAATTTTACAAACTGGTATTGGTTGCATTTTATGTAAATTGCTTTTTCTTATTTTGAGATATTTTTCTCTATTTGAAGATTTATCATTTACCATTGCCTCTTCTAGTTCTTTATAAGATAAGCCCAATTGTCCTTCATCAGTTCTTCCATCATCCCATAGACCATCTGTAGGAGGTGCTTCAATAATTTCATTTAATATTTTTAATTCTTTTCCTAGCTCCCAAATTTCAGATTTATTACAGTCAGCGATCGGCGATATATCAACTCCTCCGTCTCCATATTTAGTGTAAAAACCTACTCCAAAATCTTCAACTTTATTTCCTGTTCCAACGACAATTCCATTATTAGCAGATGCTACTTGATATAACGTTGTCATTCTTAACCTTGCTCTTGAATTCGCCATTCCATGATCTTGATCAAAATTTGATAAGGAAGCCTTAAATAAGTTAAATAATTCATCAAGTTTAATAGTATGTGATTCAACATTTTTATAATTTTTTTTTAACCATTCTTGATGTTTAATACTTAGATCGTGTTGATTTGTTTTTTGTTTAATGGGCATAGTTAAAATAATTGTTTTTATACCTGTCATTGCACATAAAGTGCTTGTTACCGAAGAGTCTATTCCTCCAGATATTCCTATTACTAAAGATTCCGCTTTCTTTGGCATTGAATTTACATAATTCAATATCCAATCTTTTATAAACACAATTTTTTTACTAACTTCCATAAATCAAATATACGTTAAAGGATTTCTTTTACAAACGTCTAAGAAGCCGCTCTAATTCCACTTCTCGCATAAATGGAATTCTTTTTAATCTCGTCGGAAATTAAAAAAGCTAGTTCTAAGGCTTGGTTTGCATTTAATCTAGGATCACAATGAGTGTGATATCTGTTAGATAAATCACGATCGGAAATTTTTTGAGCACCACCAGTACATTCTGTAACATCTTGGCCAGTCATTTCAATATGCAAACCGCCTGCATAAGACCCTTCACTTTGATGAACCGCAAATACATTTTTAACTTCATTTAAAACATTGTTAAATGGTCTGGTTTTAAAACCTGTTGCTGATTTTATTGTATTACCATGCATAGGATCACAAGACCAGATTACATTTAAACCCTCTTTTTTAATTGCTTTAATTAATTTTGGTAAAAATTTCTCTACATTTTGATAGCCGAATCTAGAGATTAATGTGACTTTACCTTTTTCATTTTTAGGATTTAAAACATCAATAATTTTTACTATTTCATCAGGTTTTGAAGTAGGTCCACATTTAATTCCAATTGGATTTTCTATACCTCTACAAAACTCAACGTGACCACCTTCTAGCTGTCTTGTTCTATCACCTATCCAAACAAAATGAGCAGATGTATCATGGTATTCTCCAGTAGTAGAGTCAACTCTTGTCATGCTTTCTTCAAAAGGTAATAGTAATGCTTCGTGCGATGTCCAAAAATTTACAGTTTTGAGTCTTCTGTTAAAATCAGAATTTATTCCACAAGCATCCATAAAAGCCAAAGCATCGGCAATTTTATCTTCTAGTTCTTTAAACTTTTTTGCTTGAGGACTTTTTTTTATATAACCTAAATTCCAAAGGTGTACCTTTTTAAGATCTGCGAAACCGCCGTGACAAAAAGCTCTTATTAAATTTAAAGTAGAAGCTGCTTGAGAGTATGCTTTAAATAATCTTTTTGGGTCTGGTTTTCTTGCTTTTTCACTAAATTCAATTCCATTTATATTATCTCCTAAGTAACTTGGTAATTCTTTATTTCCCTGTTTCTCTGTAGGAGATGTCCTGGGTTTCGAAAATTGTCCAGCTATTCTTCCTAGCTTAACAACTGGTAGTGATGCAGAATAAGTTAAAACTAAGGACATTTGTAAAATAACTTTAAAATAATCTCTTATATTGTCTGGATTAAATTCTGCAAAACTTTCAGCGCAGTCTCCTCCTTGTAATAAAAAAGCTTTTCCATCAACGACGTTGGCTAGTTGCTCTTTTAGATGTCTTGTCTCACCTGCAAATACCAAAGGAGGAAAGTTTTTAATTTTGTTAAGAACCATATTTAGTTCTTTTTCATCCTCATATTTTGGAATATGTTTTACAGGATAATTTTTCCAACTACTTAATTTCCATTTTTTCATAATACAACTCTAAGATGTATATATAGATTAGATATTATAAAAGTAAATTTGTTTTTTTATAAGTATTATTTACTCAACAGTAACTGATTTTGCTAAGTTTCTAGGTTTATCAATGTCACAATTTTTTAATAAAGCTACGTGGTAAGCTAAAAATTGGATTGGAATACTTAATAAGAAAGAATTTATAGTAGAATTAGTTCTGGGTATTTGAAATTTAAATCTAATATTCTCATTCATAGTTTCAGAGGTATCGTCGGTAATCATAATTACCTTTCCTCCTCTTGCTATAACTTCTTGCATATTTGATATTGTCTTTTCAAAATATCTATCTTTTGGACAAAGAACAATTACTGGCATTCCATCCTCTATTAGGGCAAGAGGTCCGTGTTTCATTTCACCTGCCGCATAACCTTCAGCATGTATATAAGATAGCTCTTTTAATTTAAGTGCACCTTCCATAGCGATTGGGTAAGAATAACCTCTGCCTAAATACATTGTGCCTTTAGCTGTTAAAAAATCCCTTGCAATAACTTGAATATCATCCTGTTTAGATAAAGTTGCTCTAATATTTTCTGGTAATTTTTTTAAATCAATAACTAATTTTTTATATTTTTCTGTATCAATATCATTTCTATCTTTAGAAATTTTTAAAGTTAACAAGTAAAGCACTAGCATTTGGCCTAAAAAAGCCTTAGTAGATGCTACCCCAATTTCAGGTCCCGCGTGAATAGGCAAAACAAAGTCTGCCAATCTTGCAATAGAACTTTCAACGACATTTACTATTCCACACGTTTTAACATTGTTTTTTTTACATTTTTCTAAAGCTGCATAAGTGTCAGCAGTTTCACCTGACTGAGATACAAAAATATAAAGATCATTAGAATTTAATTTTACATTTCTATACCTGAATTCTGAAGCAATATCCGCTTCTACATCTATTGATGTAAATTCTTCGATCCAATATTTTGCCATTAAACAAGAATGATATGCTGTTCCACATGCAATTAATCTAATTTTATTAATTTTTTTTGGTTCAATTGGTAAATTATAAATATTTATTTCATTACGTGATTTATCCAAGTATTCATTAATACATTTTTTTGTTGTGATTGACTGTTCGTCAATTTCTTTTGACATAAAATCTTTAAAATCTCCTTTATCGGCAATATTATCTTCGTTTGACAACTCAAAAATTTTTTTATTAATTTTCTTTTTTTCAGAATTATAAAATTCAACTTTTTCTTTATAAAGAAAACAAAAATCACCATCTTCTAAATAAGAAATTTTATTAGTCATTGCTTTAAGAGCATAGGAGTCAGATCCTATAAAATTTTCATTATGTCCATATCCAACGGCCAAAGGACTTCCTCTTCTTGCTCCAACAACAACATTTTTAAAATCTTTAAAAATTACACCTAAAGCAAAACTTCCCTCTAGTTTTTGCAAAGTTTTATGAATACAATTTATTAAATCTTCTGATTTTAAAAAATCTGTTAATATTATTGTTATAACCTCAGTGTCAGTCTGTGATTTAAATGAATAGCCTTTGGTCTGATATTCTTTTCTTAATTTATCCGAATTCTCAATTATACCATTGTGTACAACAGAAACTACTTCAGATGAGTGTGGGTGTGCATTAATTTGGTTTGGAATTCCATGAGTTGCCCATCTAACATGTCCAATTCCAAGATCTCCGTCCGAAGGATTTTGAAATAAGATTTTTTCTAAATTATCAACTCTTCCAGAGCATTTTTTTTCATTAATCTCACCTTTGCTAATTGTTGAAATGCCTGCTGAGTCATATCCACGGTATTCCAATTTTTTTAAAGCACCTATGATGCTAGAAGATACTGATTTATTACTAACTATTCCTACTATCCCACACATTATTTTTTTCTTTTATAATTTTTTATTTCAATTTGAGGAGATCTTGTTAATGCCAGAGATCTTTTATTTACATTTTTTGTAATAACTGATCCTGCTCCAACGACAGCATTCTCATTAATTTTTACAGGAGCAACTAAAGAAGTATTAGATCCAATAAAAACTTTATCTTTTATATTTGTTCTACTCTTTTTAACTCCATCATAATTACATGTGATTGTTCCAGCTCCTATGTTAACATTTTTACCTAAAAAAGAGTCCCCAATGTAAGATAGATGATTAATCTTTGAATTTTTTCCAATAGTACTTTTTTTAACTTCTACAAAATTTCCAACTCTAGAACCTGATTTTAGTATGGCACCAGGTCGCAATCTTGCATATGGACCTACTCTAACATTGCTCTCTATTTTTACATTTTCTAAATGCGAAAAAGAAAAGATTTTAACATTATTTTTAATTTTTACCTTTTCCCCAATAACAACATATGGATCAATTGATACATTTCTTCCTATTTTTGTATCTTTAGAAAAAAAAATTGTGTCAGGAGCAAGCATCTTAACACCTTGTTTTTTAAATTTTTTTCTTAAATTATCTTGTAAATTTATTTGTTTCATTTATTAAGATTTCTTATAGTTGACTAATGATATTCTTTAATTCACAAATTATTTCTTATTAATACTTTTAAAATGACTCAAAAACTAACCTTATTATTTGATCTTGACGGAACTTTGATAGACACAGCACCAGATTTAGTAAGTGCACATAATCATGTTATGAAAAAATTTGGTTATGCTGATAAATCTTCATACAATATAAGGAAGCTTGTTGGCCGTGGAGCAGATTCGTTAATTACAAGATCTGTTTGGGGAATGGCTAAAAAAGAATTTACTAGAATTGATGATAAAAAAATTAAAAAAGAAATGGTAAATGAATTTTTAAATTTTTATAAAAAAAATATTGCTGTTGAAAGCAAACTTTTAAATGGCGTACAAGAATTTTTAATATGGGCAAAAAAAAATAATATTTCAATGGGTGTTTGTACAAATAAACAAGATTATTTAGCTATAGATCTTTTAAAAAAAATAAATGTTTATGATTTTTTTGAGTATGTCGCAGGAAGTAATACCTTTGAATATTGCAAACCTGATCCTAGACATTTAACAAGCGTAATTGAGATTATGAACGGAGACATTAAAAAAAGTTTAATGATTGGTGACAGTGAAACAGATGCTGATGCTGCTAAGTCAGCTGATATTCCTTTTATTCTTTTAGAAAACGGATATACAGAAAAAAAATCAAATGAAATTCCTCATGACCATTTAATAAAAGATTTTATTGGTATGGAAAAATTAGTATCTTCATATCTAGATGATTGATTTAAATCTTTTAATTGCTTTAGTAAGTTTTTATTTTGTTATGTATGTAACTCCAGGACCAAATAATGCTATGGTTCTTGCTTCAGGTCTAAAATTTGGCTTTTCAAAAACTATTCCTCATATGTCAGGAATTACAATTGGGCATGTTTTGCAAGTTATTCTTGTATGCCTAGGTCTTGGAAAACTATTTCAAATGTTTCCTCAAATTCAAAATATACTTAAAATATTATGCGCGATTTATCTTTTGTATCTTGGTTACAAAATTATTGGTTCATTTAGTAAGATTAAAGAAGACGATTCTAGACCTTTAAAATTTTATGAAGCCGCTTTATTTCAATTAGTTAATCCAAAAGCATGGACAATTTCAACTATGGTAGCATCAGGATTTTTGCCTAAAAATGAAAGTTTACTAATTTCAATACTTTTTATTTCAATAACTGCTTTAATAATTTGTCCTATTTCAATATCAATATGGGCTGCTTTTGGTTCTGCTATCAGAAATTTAGTTAAAAATAATAAAAAAAAAGCAATTGTAGAGTATTTTTTAGCTATATTACTTTTAATAACTGCCATTTTGATTGTAATAGAAAAATAATTTATTATTACTATTAACAAAAATTTAAGGAGAAGTTTTGATAATACACAAAGTTAAAGTTTACCCATCAAAAATAAACCTACCTAAGAAAAAACAACTTGCCTGGAAAATTGCTGAAATTGCTAGTGATAATGCAAAATTAAATAATAAATGTATCGAAATGGCAATAAACAGAATTATAGACAATGCGTCTGTTGCAGCTGCTTCATTAAATAGAAAATCTGTTGTTTCTTCAAGGCAAATGGCTTTAAAACATCCAAATAAAAATGGAGCTACTTTGTTTGGTATTAATTCAAAATTAAAGTTTGATTGTGAATGGGCAGCTTGGTCAAATAGTACAGCTGTAAGAGAGCTTGATTTTCACGATACTTTTTTGGCGGCTGACTACAGCCACCCTGGTGACAATATTTCTCCATTAATTGCTGTAGCTCAACAAAAGAAAAAAAGTGGCCTAGATTTATTAAGAGGAATAATTACAGCATACGAAATACAAGTAAATTTAGTAAAAGGAATTTGCTTACATAAACATAAAATTGATCATATAGCGCACCTCGGACCTAGTGTTGCTGCTGGCCTTGGATCATTGTTAAAATTAAATACTGAAACAATATATCAGGCTGTCCAGCAAGCTCTTCATACTACTATTTCAACCAGACAATCTAGAAAAGGAGAGATTTCAAGTTGGAAAGCTTACGCTCCAGCACACGCTGGTAAGTTGGCAATTGAAGCGGTAGATCGTGCGATGAGAGGCGAAGGTTCTCCAAGCCCCATATACGAAGGCGAAGACAGTATAATAGCCAGAATACTTGATGGTAAAAATGCTCTATATAAAGTTCCACTACCGAAAAAAAATCAAGAAAAGAAAGCAATCTTAGAAACTTATACAAAAGAATATTCTGCAGAATATCAGGCGCAAGCTTTAATAGACATCGCAAAAAAATTAAATAAAAAAATTAAAAATTTAAAAGAAATTAAAAAAATTGATATTTTTACAAGCCATCATACACATAATGTAATTGGAACAGGGGCTAAAGATCCACAAAAAATGGATCCTAATGCAAGTAGAGAAACTCTTGATCATTCAATAATGTATATTTTCGCAGTGGCACTTGAAGATGGAAAATGGCATCATTTAAAATCTTACACAAAATCCAGAGCAAAAAGAAAAAGTACTATAAAAATTTGGCATTCTATCTCAACACATGAAGATAAAAAGTGGACAAAAAAATATCATCATCCTGATCCTAAAAAGAAATCTTTTGGGGCAAAAGTTATAGTTACTATGTCTAATGGTAAAAAATTGACAGAACAACTTGAAAAAGCTGATGCACATCCGTATGGATCTCGACCGTTTAGAATTAATGATTATATTAAGAAATTTATTACTCTTACGGATAAGATAATTAACAAAAAGGAAATTTTTAGATTTTTAAAAACTGTACAAAATTTAAAAAAATTAAAAGCTGGTCAATTATTTAAGCTAAATATTCAAGTAAACAAAAAATATCTAAAAAAAAATAAATCAAAAGGGATTTTTTAGTAATTAAAAACTATTAATACGTATATAATGTTTTATTATAATTTATGACTGAAATTGAAAATCGCCGTCTATTTAGACCTTTTGGACCTTCCATAGGAAAAACTTCTATACCTGAAGATATTGTGAAAAAAATAAATAAATATGTCGATGATTTAATCAAAGACGATATTAGAACAAAAAAACAAGACGTTGGCGCCAACTTAGCTGGAAATGTTAAACAAGAATTTGATTTAGATTCAAAATTTGCAAATGAATGTGGATGGGTTCAATTTTTAAGCAAAGAGTGTGCTTATTGGATAAAAGAATCTACTGGAAAAAAAATGACAAAATTCCATTTAATTGGTACATGGATTGTAAGACAATTTCAAAACGAATATAATCCTTTACATTATCATGGTGGTCATATTTCTGGGGTTGGATATTTAAAAGTTCCTAAGGATTTTGGCGGAACATTTCAAAAAAATAAAAAAAATAATAATAATGGACAAATACATTTGGTACATGGTTCTAGGCAATTTTTATCTGATTGTCTGTTTAAAATTGAACCAAAAGTAGGAAATTTTTACTTTTTTCCAAATTATCTGTTGCATACGGTTTATCCTTTTTATAATGAAAACGAAGAAAGACGCTCAATTTCTTTTAATGCTTTAATTGATGAAGAAATATATGACGTCTATGCAAACTAATATAATTAAATGCATTTTGTTAAAAAAAAGCCTGAACAAAAAAGAATTGATTTTGTAAATAAATTATTTTCGAAAAAAATTTTAAGATTTCCTGGTGCTTATAATCCATTGACGGCTAAACTAATTGAACAAATTGGTTATGATGGTGTCTATGTGTCTGGAGGGGTAATGTCTAATGATCTTGGATATCCAGATATAGGCTTAACAACTCTTAGTGATGTAAGTGTAAGATCTAACCAAATTGCACGAGTTACAAATCTTCCAACAATAGTTGATATTGATACTGGTTTTAATTCTTGTGAAGAAACAATTAAAACTTTTGAAAATTACGGAGTTACAGCTGTACATATTGAAGATCAAATAGAAAGAAAAAGGTGCGGACATCTAGAAAATAAAGAGCTTATATCTAAAAACGACATGGTAGATAAAATTAAAAAATGTGTTGATTCAAAAAAAGATGATAATTTTAAAATTATTGCAAGATCAGATGCAAGAAACGTTGAGGGTTTAGATAAAATGATTGATAGATGTAAAGCTTATATGAATGCAGGGGCTGAAATAATTTTTACAGAAGCGCTGCTAGATGAAAAAGAATTTGAAAAAGCAAGAAAATCTTTAGATTGTTATTTATTAGCTAATATGACTGAATTTGGAAAGTCTAAATTATTAAATTTTAAAGAATTAGAAAATCTAGGCTATAATATAGTTATATACCCTGTGACTACTCAACGGTTAGCAATGAAAAATGTTGAGGATGGGTTAAGAGTTATTTTTGCAGATGGACACCAAAACAATATTATTGATAAAATGCAAACAAGAAAAAAATTATATGATTTAGTTGAATATGAAAAATATAATTCTTTAGATGAAAAGATTTATAATTTTAGTACAGATGGACATGACAATGAGTGAAGAAGTAAAAAAAGGCTTGTTAGGAATTGTTGTAGATGAAACAGAGGTTTCAAAAGTTATGCCTGAAATTAATTCCTTAACCTATAGAGGTTATGCTGTTCAAGATCTTTGTGAATCATGTAAATTTGAGGAAGCTGCATATTTAATATTAAATAACGATTTACCTAATTCATTAGAATTAAGAAAATTTGAAAAAGAAGAAAAAAACAACAGAGATCTTTCAAAAAATTTATACGAAATAATTAAACATATGCCTGTAAAATCACATCCGATGGATGTTGCAAGAACTGCTGTTAGCGTTATGGGATTAGAAGACAAAGAAACACATGATAACAGTCAACAAGCCAATATAAGAAAGGCTATGAGAATATTTGCAAAAACTCCAACTGCTTTGGCTGCTTTTTATAGAATTAGAAAGGGTAAAAAAATAATAAAACCAAAAAAAAATTTATCTTTTGCTGAAAATTTTTTTTACATGTGTTTTGGCAAAGTTCCACAAAAAGAAATAATAAAAGCATTTGATGTTTCTCTAATTTTATACGCGGAACATAGTTTTAATGTTTCAACTTTTACAGCTAGAACTATTACAAGTAGTTTATCAGATATTCATGGAGCAATAACTGGAGCTATAGCAAGTCTTAAAGGTCCTCTTCATGGTGGAGCAAATGAGGAAGTTATGCACATGATGAATAAAATTAAAAAACCAGAATATGCATTAAAATGGATTAATAGAGCTTTAGACAACAAAGAAGTTGTAATGGGATTTGGACATAGAGTTTATAAAAGTGGTGACTCTAGAGTTCCTACCATGAGAGAATATTTTAAAAAAGTTGCAAAGATTAAAAAAGACAAAAAATTTCATAAAATATACGACATTGTTGAAAAAGTGATGATAGATAGAAAAAATATTCATCCAAATGTTGACTACCCTACTGGACCAACTTATCACTTAATGGGATTTGAAACTGATTTTTTCACACCAATATTTGTAATTTCTAGAATTACTGGATGGTCTGCACACATAATGGAACAACACGCTGCAAACAAATTAATTAGACCTTTGGCTAAATACAAAGGTTCAAAACATAGAAAAGTATTAGAATTAAATCAAAGATAAGCTATTTTTTTTTTATTTTAGCAAAACGTTCATAAAGTATTTTAATATCGTATTTTTCTTTATCTACAAATTCATCAATAGCTTCTTTTACTCCTGGCGCATAAGACAGGTCATAATCATCGCATAAAACAGTACCTTTATTTTCAACTACAGCCTTACAATTATTTAAATCATTTTTTACAGTTTCATAACTATGTCCACCATCAATAAAAACATAATCTATTTTGGATAAGTCAATTTTTGGCAATATTTCCTTTGAATTTCCTTTTATTATTTCTACATTTTTTTCAAATTTTTTAAGAAGCTTTTTAACTGAAATTAAACTATAAGGATTTTCTCTCTTGATATATTTATGATAGATCTGCTTAAATGGGTTTTTAAAATTTAAATCAGGTATAATTTCATTATTTAATTTTTCGTCAAGCTCAAATATATCAACGCCAATATATTTAAAATTATCTTTATGAATTTTATTTAAAAGTTCACAAATATTTCTTGCGGTAACGCCTTGAAAAACTCCGATTTCTAAAAATTTATTTGGACGAGAAAGTAAAATTTCATTTAAAAAAGCATTACCAATATTTTTTTGCTTTAAGCTTGTTTTTCTCCAGTATTTTTTGTATTTCACTTCTAAGAAAAAGCTTCGGCCCAAGTACCTTGTGTGGAAGCTTTTGAATATTCTGTTGCTCTTCCTTCGAAAAAATTCATATGCTCAACAGCGTTCAGCATTGTATCGAGCCAAGTAAGAGGATTTTTCTCTACTTTATAAATTGGTTCTAGACCAAGCTGTATCAGTCTTCTGTTTCCTATCCATCTTATATAATCTTTAATTTCTTGAGCAGTTAAACCTTCTATGGGGCCCTGTTGAAAAGCCAAATCAATAAACGCATCTTCGTGTGAAATTATTGTTCTACAAGATTCGTAAATTTCTTTTTTCAATTCAGGTGTCCATATTTCTGGTTGTTCTTTAATGAAAGTTTTAAAAAGTTTAATCATAGAATTGCAGTGTAAAGTTTCGTCTCTAACAGACCACGTTACTATTTGACCCATACCTTTCATTTTATTTTGTCTTGGAAAATTTAATAAAATTGCAAAACTTGCAAATAATTGAAGTCCTTCTGTAAATGCACTAAAAACTGCTATTGTTTTTGCAATATCGTGATGTGATTTTACATCAAAGCCTTGCATATAGTCATATTTATCTTTCATCTCTTTATATTTTAAAAAAGCTGAATATTCAGTTTCGGGCATTCCAATTGTATCAAGCAAATGTGAGTATGCAGCTATATGAACTGTTTCCATTGATGCAAAAGCTGACATCATCATTAAAACTTCTGTTGGTTTAAAAACATTCATATAATGTCTGATGTAACAATTGCTTACTTCAACATCAGCTTGTGTAAAAAATCTAAATATTTGTGTTAGCAAATTTTTTTCTTCAGGTTTAAGGTTTTTTTGCCAGTCTCTCACATCATCTCCCAAAGGTACTTCTTCGGGTAACCAATGAATCCTTTGTTGTGTTAACCAAGCATCATAACACCATGGATATCTAAAAGGTTTGTAAACAGGATTTTCAACTAACAAACCCATTTTTTTTGGTTTGTTTTGAATTATTTCAACTTTTTTTAATTTTTCTACTGACATGATAAACACTCTTCGTACTCTGGTTCTTTGTTTTCTTTGTTTTTATAAACATTTAATTCTACATCTGTAGATGAACCACTGTTTATATTTTCTGCCCTTTGAATTGATTTAGATCTACAATAATAAAGGCTTTTTAGTCCTTTTTTCCATGCCTGAAAATGAATTTGATGCAATTCTTTTTTATGAACATCTGCTGGTAAAAATAAATTTATTGATTGAGCTTGAGAAATATGAGGCGTTCTGTCAGCTCCTAATTCAACTATCCATTTTTGATCTAGTTCAAAAGCAGTTTTAAATACATCTTTTTCTTCTTTGCTTAAAAAATCTAAATGTGAAACTGATCCTTGATTTGTTGTAATGCTTGACCAAATTTCATCATTGTCTTTTTTGTATTTTTCTAAAATTTTCTTTAGATGTCTATTTTTTACACTGAATGACCCTGAAAGAGTTTTGTGTGTAAAGCTATTTGCTGCAATTGGCTCAACTCCAGGAGAAGTTCCTCCACAAATAATTGAAATTGAAGCTGTTGGAGCTATAGCTGTTTTATTAGAAAATCTTTCATTAATCCCATATTCTGCAGCGTCTGGGCAAGATCCTCTTTCTTCTGCTAAATCTTTTGAAGACTGGTCAACTTTTTTTTGTATATTTTCAAATATTTTTTTATTCCAAACTTTACTCATTACTGATTCAAGTGGAATCATTTTTTTTTGAAAGTAAGAATGTAAGCCCATTACACCTAGGCCAACACTTCTTTCTTTTAAAGCAGAGTAAGTTGCATCACTAAACTGTTCTGGTGCATTTTCAATGAAATCTGTTAAAACATTGTCTAAAAATCTCATAACATCAGCAACAAAATTTTCATCATTTTCCCATTCATCATATTTTTCTATATTCAATGATGACAAACAACAAACAGCAGTTCTATCTCTGCCTTCTTTGTCAACTCCAGTTGGTAAAGTAATTTCACTACATAAATTTGATGTTTTAACAGTTAGTCCTGCTAATTTATGGTGTTGGGGTATTAATCTATTTACTGTATCAATAAAAATTATATAAGGCTCTCCAGTTTCAATTCTTGCTGTTAAAAGTCTAATCCATAAATTTCTAGCAGAAACTCTAGATTGTACTCCTCCGTCTCTTGGACTTTTAAGTGCCCATTGTTCATCCATTTCTACCGCTCTCATAAAAGAGTCTGAAACCAAAACTCCATGGTGAAGGTTTAATGATTTTCTGTTTGGATCTCCTCCTGTTGGTCTTCTCATCTCTATAAATTCTTCTATCTCAGGATGATCAATTGGAAGATAACATGCTGCTGATCCTCTTCTTAATGAGCCTTGACTTATAGCCATTGTTAACGAATCCATAACTTTAATAAAAGGAATAATTCCAGATGTTTTTCCTACTCTACCAATTTTTTCTCCTATTGATCTTAGATTTCCCCAGTAGCTTCCAATTCCTCCTCCTCTAGCTGCTAGCCAAACATTTTCATTCCATAAATCTAAAATTCCGTCTAAACTATCACCTGCTTCATTTAAAAAGCATGAAATTGGCAATCCTCTTTTGGTTCCTCCATTTGATAAAATTGGGGTTGCTGGCATAAACCATAAATTGCTTATGTAGTTATAAATTCTTTGAGCATGTAAGTTATTGTCTGCATAATGGCTTGCCACTCTTGCAAATAAATCTTGGTAAGATTCATTTGCGCCTAAATATCTATCGCTCAAAGTTGCTTTACCAAACTCGGTAATGTTAGAGTCTCTTGACCTATCGATTTTGATTGTTATACCTTTTTCATTTTGAAAAAGTTCCGTCTCATTACTTAATGAAAACAAATCAGGTCTTTTATCAGAAGTATTTTCTATGTTTTTAGGACTATATTCAGAGACAGCTTTTCTTATTGCTTGAGTTAGAACTTTATTCATACTCCCTTTTTTGTGTTTTTATTAAAAAACAACTATATGTTGTGTGTAACGATGTTAATTATACTATATAAACAGCTAAATCAACAGAACATTTATAGAACATTAAAAAAAAAAATCAACCAAAAAATTAACTAAATAAATGAATAAAAAACTATAAAAATAAACAATGCCAACAGAAATAAAAATAAATCCTAATGGTTTCAGAGAGTATGATGCTAGGTGGCTGTATAAAAAGGATATTAATTTACCGGGACTAGAAAATTTAGGGAAAGGACTAGGAACTCAAATAATAAAAAATACAAATAAAAAAAATCCAAGAGTTATTGTTGGACACGACTATAGGTCTTATAGTGAAGAAATAAAATCAGCCCTAAAAGAGGGATTAATCTCTACAGGATGTTATATAGAAGATATAGGTTTATCATTATCTCCTACTGTTTATTTTGCACAATTTGAATTAGAAGCTGATGCTGTCGCAATGGTAACTGCTAGCCATAATGAAAATGGTTGGACTGGAGTTAAAATGGGTATCAAAAAAGGTTTAACTCATGCACCACACGATATGGAAGAACTAAAAAATATAACATTAAATAAAAAATTTATAGAAGGTATAGGAAATGAAAAAAAAATTAATGGATTTCAACAAGTTTATAAGAATGATTTAATAAATAAAAATAAAATTAGCAAAAATATTAAAGCAGTAGTTGCTTGTGGAAACGGTACAGCAGGAATTTTTGCTCCTGATATTTTAAGAGGTATTGGTTGCGAGGTAATAGAGCTAGATTGTAATTTAGATTATACTTTTCCAAATTACAATCCGAATCCTGAGGATTTAAAAATGTTACATGCTATTAGTGAATCTGTAAAAAGTAATAATGCAGATATAGGTTTTGGATTTGATGGTGACGGAGATAGAGTTGGAGTAATTGATAATAAAGGAAATGAAATATTCTCTGATAAAATTGGATTATTAATAGCAAGGAATTTATCTTCAAAATATAATGGATCAAAATTTGTAGTTGATGTAAAATCTACTAGTTTGTATTTAAAAGATAAGGTTCTTTTAGAGAACAAATGCAAAACATTATATTGGAAGACTGGTCATTCACACATTAAAAGAAAGGTTAACGCTGAAAAGGCACTAGCTGGATTTGAAAAAAGTGGTCATTTCTTTTTTAATAAACCTTTGGGTTATGGTTATGATGATGGAATTAATTCTGCAATCCAAGTTTGTCATTTATTAAATAATCAAAATAAAAATATGGATGAAATTATTTCTGAACTACCAAAAACTTTTCAAACTCCTACAATGGCTCCTTTCTGTAAAGATGAAGAAAAATATCAAGTAGTAGATGAATTGGTTAAAAAAGTTAAAGAAATTAAGGAAAATAAGATTAAAATTGATAATCAAGAAATAGAAGAAGTTTTAACTGTAAATGGTGTTAGATTTTCTTTTGAAGATGGCTCTTGGGGTCTGATAAGAGCTTCATCAAATAAACCATCGTTAGTGGTTGTTACTGAGAGTCCTACATCTGATGATAGAAAGAAAAAGATATTTGAATTCATTGATGAATTGCTCCAAAAAACTGGTAAAATTGGTGAATACGATCAAAAGATTTAATTATGGGTTCAAATGATCCTAATTTTATAAATTTAGATATCTATATAAGAAGATAGTTCCAACTATATATAAAAATATTCCAAAAATTCTCTGTAATTTTGATTTGTCAATTTTATGTACTGTGTTAGCTCCTATTCTAGCCATAAACATAGTTATTGGTATAAATATTAAAAAAGCAGGAATATTTATAAATCCCACACTTAACGGTAAATTAGTTTTTAGAATTGAACCTGAAATTAAAAAGCCTATTGCACCAAATGAAGAAATTACTGAGCCAATAGCAACTGCGCTGCCTATCGCTTTATTAATTGGATAGCCAAAATATTTTAAGATAGGAACATTCATAATTGCTCCACCTATGCCCATAGTCGATGAAACGAATCCTGAAATAAAACCAAGTAAAATCCTTGGAATTAGATTAAAATTTACTTTTAACTTATCTGTTTTATCTTTGATGTTTAATAAGTAAGCTCCACAAAAAAAAACGATTATGGTAAAAAACAACAAAAGAGATTTGCTGTCCATTATAGCTGCAAAAATAGTTCCTGACAAAACTCCTATTATTACAAAAATTGCATAATTATAGATCACACTAAAATCAACTGACCCATGTTTTTTGTGAGTTAGTAAAGAAACAATAGAAGTGGGGACAATTATTGCAAATGAAGTTCCAACCGCTAAATGCATCAAGTAATTCTGATTTATGTTTAGACTGTCAAAGATAAAAAATAGAAAAGGAACAGTAATAAGTCCTCCTCCAATTCCAAACAAACCTGCAAGAAAACCAACTGGAAAAGCTGTTAAAATCATTAAAATAATAAAAAAAGAATATTCGTTTGATAAAATTGAACTAATCAATTTGACCTACTTGGCGAGTTTCAGGAGCCAATTTAACTTTATCCATTATGTGATCAATTTTTTTTACATCAGCATCTCTAACACACATATTTTCACTCAAATATCTTTTCCAAAAAGAAGATCCTGTTTGTCCATGAAATAAACCAAGGGTATGTCTCATTATTTGATTTAGCCGTGTTCCTTTTTTGACTTCATTTTTTACATATGGAATTAAATTTTCTATTATTTCTTGCCTTGAAAAAATTTGATCGTTATTAAATATTTCTTTTTCAATATCTGCTAAAATATAAGGTGAATGATATACAGATCTACCAATCATCACTCCATCTACTTTTAATAAATGATTTTTAATTTGATCTGTTGAAATAATTCCACCATTTATAATTATTTCTAAATCATTTAAATCTTTTTTAAGTTTGTATACCATGTCATATTTTAATGGGGGAATGTTAAGGTTTTGTTTTGGAGTAAATTTACCGAGCATAGCTTTCCGTGAATGAATTATAAAAGTTTTGACTCCCGTTGATTTCAAAATTTTAATAAAATTAAATAAACTTTCATAGTCTTCTACATCATCGTAACCAATTCTAGTTTTTACAGTGACTGGTAATTTTGTTTTTGCTTGCATTTCACTCAAACAATCAGCTACAAGAGTTGGTTCTTTAATTAAACATGCGCCAAATTTATTTTTTTGAACTTTTTTACTGGGGCATCCTAAATTTAGGTTAATCTCATCATAGCCAAAATCTTCACCAATTTTAGATGCGTTAGCTAATAATTTTGGAGAAGATCCTCCTAATTGAAGTGCTACAGGCTTTTCTTTTATATTAAAAGATAATAACTTTTTTTTATCTCCTCTATCTATAGCCTCAGAGACAATCATTTCTGTATAAAGCAAAACGTTTTTACTTATCAGTCTTAAAAAAAAACGTTCATGACGATCTGTGCAATCCATCATCGGTGCAACACAAACTTTTCTGTTCATGACTTGATTTTACAATATATTGTTAGCTATTTGTAGCTTCAGTATCTTGTTTTGTATCTGTGTTTTCTTGAGCTTCTTCTTCTTTTAACTCGTCTAATGAAACATCAGAAGATTCTGATTCTGTTGGTTCGTTTGAGTTTTCAGGCTCACTTGATCCCTTTAACTCATCTAGATCTTCTTTTGATACCTGTATTTTTTCAGGAACTTTTCGTGCTCTTTTTGATGGCAATATTGGAGCTCCACTTTTAGATATTTCTCCCTTGTATAAATTTTCAAATTCATCTCCAATGTCTTCGTCTTCTTCTGAATTATCGTCTACTTGCTCTACGTGTTTTCTTAACTTATAGACAGCACTTTCTTCTAGGTCAGGGACTTTTATATTTTCTGCTGCTATTTCTCTTAAAGCAATTACAGTATTTTTATCATTATCTTTATCTACAGTAGGTTCTATGCCAGAATTTAACTGAGTAGCTCTTTCTTTTGCTACTAATACTAATTCATAAGGGCTATCTACTTTATCAATGCAGTCTTCTACAGTTACTCTTGCCATGCCGATTATCTATACTTCAAATTTAATAAAATCAAGGTATTTTTATAAAAATGTTGGATTCAACTTATTTCTAACAAAAAAAAGTATTATTAATGAAATAGAAATATATGTCCCTGAAACTAAGGATATTTGTTCTATAGAGAAACCAAAATCTATCAAAACACCAAATAAAGCTGTGCCAAAAGCTGTGGCAAAAACCATTAATGCAGTTGTTAATGCTTTAATTGAACCTATGTATTTTACTCCATAAATTTCTGCCCAAGTTGAAGATCCTAAAACGTTAGCAAAGCCATTACTTATACCAATTAGTCCTAAAAACAAAAATGACGAAAAAGGATTCTCAAAATAAAATAAAATTATGGCTGCAAATAATAATGGAATATTCATGTATATAAGAAGTTTTCTGCTAGTAAACTTATCAATTAAAAATCCTGAAAAAAATAATGTAATTACTGAAAGTATAGAATAAGACATAAATGATTGAGCGATAACATAAGGTCCCCAATTTTTTGATTCTGATATAAATGACTGATATACAAAAACACCCGTAGCAATCCAGGGCATCGCCAGCATATTGGCTCCGATAATATAAAATCTATAATCTTTAATAACTTCTATTCTTTTCCATTGTTTAATATTTTTATCTTTGGACTTTTCATCAGATGTAATTTCTCTTGAATCTAAATTAAGATTTTTTACTAAAAAATAAGAAATAGTAGGTAAAAAAATTATTACTAATATTGAAATTGCAATCCAAATATTTTTCCAGTCGTAAATAGTCAAAAGATAAATCATTAATACTGGTAAAATAAATTCTGCTGCGGACAATCCAAACCAACCTGTGCTTAGTGCCTTGCCTCTTGATTTGCTAAAGTATCTTGAAATAGTAGTAGTTGCAGTATGAGACATCATTCCTTGTCCAGAAAATCTCATTAAAAATATAGCTATAAACAGAATTATTACAGAAGAAATTTTTGAAAAAAAGAAACACGAAAATGATAATAATATAGTAACAAAAAAAGCGAATTTAAAAATATTTACATCGTCAATTTTTTTACCTATCCAAATCAAAAAAAAACTACTTAATAAAGTGGCAGAAGCATAAATTGTACCAAATTGTCCGTGTGTAATATATAGCTCATTTCTAATGCTCGAATTAAATAATCCTAAAAAAAAACTCTGTCCAAAGCTTGAAAAAAATGTAAATATAAAACCAAAAATAATTACTTTTAAACTTAAACTTTTAAACATAATTTAATATGACTTGTAATGTTGCTTTCATAGGTCTTGGTGTCATGGGTTATCCAATGGCTGGTTATATATCAAAAGCAGGACATAATGTAACTGTTTATAATCGTACTACATCCAAAGTAGATAAGTGGTTAAGTGTGTATAAAGGTTCTAAAGCTGACACTCCTGCAAATGCTGCTAAAGATGCAGATTATATATTTACATGCGTTGGCAATGATAACGACCTTAAGGAAGTAACTTTTGGAGATAATGGAATTTTTAAAACAATTAAAAAAGGAGCTATCTATATTGATAACACAACGGCTTCAGCAACAATAGCAAAAGAAATATATAATTATGCAAAAAAAAATGGTTTTGGTTCTCTAGATGCGCCCGTTTCTGGTGGTCAAGCTGGAGCAGAAAATGGAGCTTTAACAGTAATGATAGGTGGCGATCAAGAAGATTTTGATAAAGCTAAAGATAAAATCGACTGCTACAGCAAAAAAATGAAATTACTTGGTAAAGCTGGCAATGGCCAATTAGCAAAAATGGTTAATCAGATCTGTATTGGGGGACTTGTTCAAGCACTATCAGAAGGTATTAATTTTGGTTTAAAAGCGGGACTTAATATGGAAGATGTTATTGAGGTTATATCTAAAGGTGCTGCTCAATCTTGGCAAATGGACAATAGATATAAAACAATGATTGATGATAAATTTGAATTTGGATTTGCTGTTGATTGGATGAGAAAAGATTTAAAAATTGCACTAGAAGAGGCTAAAAAAAATAATTCTTTATTGCCTATAACTGAAATAGTTGATCAATATTATAGTGATGTTCAAAAATTAGGTGGCAATAGATGGGATACATCAAGTTTAATTAAAAGGCTAAGGAAATAAAATTGTATGCAACCAGCATACTACGAAGATTTTAAAGAAATCAAAAAAAAGATTTGGTCAATGCTAGATGATGCTGTGACTAATAGAAGTTCAACCTTTAGAATTCCTGTATTTGTGTGCGGAGATCAAAAAGATTTTGATGGAAGAATTGTAGTCCTTAGAAAATCTGATCAATCAAATAATCTTCTTCAATTTCATAGTGATATAAGATCAGATAAAATTCCTAAATTAAAAAATAATAAAAATGCTTCTATGCTTTTTTATGATAAGGAGGAAAAAATCCAAGTAAGATTAAAAGTTGAATGTATTATTAATCACAACAATGAAACAACAAAAGAGTCTTGGTCTAAAACAGGTCATATTAGTAGGAAATGTTATTTAGTTGATGGCGGACCTGGAACAGAGTCTTCTGCTCCAACATCAGGATTAAAACCTGAATTTGATAATTATGAATTTACAATGGAGCAAAGTGAACAAGGTTATAAAAACTTTACGGTTATTCAGTGCAAAATAAAAAGCATTGAATGGCTTTACCTAGCTGCCAAAGGTCACCGAAGAGCCAGATTTGAATTAGATAATAATAAAGAATATTGGTTAGTTCCTTAGAATTTTTTATTATTTTAAAGCGCTAACAAAAAATGGAACAGCTATATCAACAGTTTCTTTTCCATAATCGCCACCAACTGTAGTTCCTTTATCTCCACATTTTTTGTAAATCTTTATGTATAGTTTTCTATATAATTTATTACAAGCTCCTGGTTTATCACCACATTTAATAAATTTTTTTCTCCATTTTTCTAAATCCATTTTAAAGAATTTAGTCATAGGTTCTTGTAAATTTTCTGTAATAAATCCTCTATCATCCATAAGCCAGCCTTCAGGAAAATTTATTTCGCATTTATTCATATGTATACATCCTTTACAATTTTCTATTGGTGTATCGTTATAGAAATTGTGATGCCAGCCGTCTTTAACAATAACCTCAACATCACCCCCGGCTTTTTTCATCTTTTCTACGTATTTAACACAAAATTTTGCTGGAGTGTAATCATCGGCACCACCGAGTAAAAATAATATTTTTGCTGGTGTTGGTGTTGGATTTTCAAATCCCACATTATAGCAATCTGGAGCCATTGGGAGTGAGGCTAAATAATAATTTTCTTCTCCAAGCACAACATCAGAAAATTTTTTTTCAACAGCCATACTGGAAGCGCTTCCGCCTCTTGATAAACCCGTAATACCCAATTTTTTAGCATTAACTCTTGGATGTTTGTCTAATATTTTATATGCAATTAAAGCATCTAGCTCCCCTGCATTAATAGAAACTTTACCCTGATTGGTTGCAGTTTCTTTAGCACCTCTACTTGTAAAATTATCTATTTCAAAAATACCAATATTGTTTTTTAATAATTGATTTTTAAAATCATTACGCCATGATTGAACTACATCGGTAAACTCACTTGGGCCTCCACTACTATGAACGGTAACTACTACGGGTAAATTATTACCTTCTTTAGGAAGTATTAATTTTCCTGAAACTTCAACAGGAGAATTTACGTAAGATCCATTTATAATTGTTAATGGTATACCTGGATTATAGCTTGTAAATTTTATTATCTCTTCAGTTGCTTCGCTTAAATATTTTAAAGGAGTAAAGTGTGGCGGACGATCTACTTTAAAAAATCTTCCTTTGCATTCCCAATCTGGCTCAGATTTGAACTTACCTTTTAAAGTTGCTTCTTTATCACTAATAAATTTACCCGAATATTTAATTGTTCCTACATAACCATCGCTAAAAGTTAATTTTTCAGTAATATTTATTTTATTATTTTCAATTTTTCCCTTAAATACAAAATTTTTTTTGTTCCATCTATTAAAAGGTCCTAGTGAAAACTCATTGTTTTCAACATTTACGACAAAAGCAGATTCATGCCATTCCCACTTTCCCTGTTTGCAATGAATGTCCAATTTCCAAGAATTAGGATATTCTTCTGCAGTTAAAATATTGGACCACAACAAACATAGAACCAAGATTCCTAAAAATTTTTTCACGATTTCTTTCTAAAATCCCATGGATATTGGAACTTCATCGCCCACATTCCAAGTTTATTAGCCTTTGCAAAATCTTCATCTGCAATAAATTTTGTTGAATATTTTCTATATGCAAAAGCATAACCACTTCGTACTAAAAATTTTGATAGACTTTTACCATTCACAAAACATTCCGCCAAGGTTCTTTTATAAATATCTTTGCCTTCACTAATGCATTTAGGTATATTGTTACCAATCTTTTTAACCAATAGAATCTTTGCAAACATACCACAGTCTACTTCTTCGGTGTTTTGTAAACAAGTTTGTTTTAGTTCAGGCGTATCAATTCCCGAAAAACGTATCTTTTCACCGTTTAAAATAATTGTGTCACCATCAACAACTTTAAGATTATTTGCTGAAGCAACATTGCACCACAACAAACCCATAACCACTATCCCTAAAATTTTTTTCATTTGTCTAAACCTGCTATTTTTAAATATTTTTTCCAGTTTTCTTGGTAACGTATTGCGTTTTCTTTAATAGCTTTAGCTTCTTCGTCTGTAACTTTTCTAATAACTCTTCCTGGTGAGCCAACTACAAGAGAATTGTCTGGAATTTCTTTATTTTCAGTTATTAATGATTTTGCTCCTATGACACAATTGCTACCAATCTTGGCATTGTTTAAAATTACAGCTCCAATGCCAATTAAACTATTGTTGCCAATTGTACATCCATGAAGCATAACCATATGCCCAACAGTAACATTTTTTCCTATTTTTAATGGATAGCCTGGATCTGTGTGTAAAACACTACCATCTTGAACATTTGAACCCTCGCCTACATGAATATTTTCAATATCTCCTCTGAGGGTTGCATTAAACCAAATACTTGTATTTTTTTCTAATGTAACATCTCCAATAATTGTTGCATTAGGAGCTGCCCAATTTTCTCCTAAATTTTTTGGTTTTTTATTTTCAAAATCATAAAACATACTTTATATAATACTTAACATGTCACTAACAAAAACTCCAATATGTGATTTCGGAAAAAAAGCTGAAAGCTTTGAATTAAATTCTACTGAAAATAAAGTTATTTCACTTAATGATATTAAGGGTAAAAATGGCACCTTGGTAATGTTTATATGCAATCACTGTCCATATGTTAAAGCTGTAATTGAAGAAATTGTTCAGGATTGTAAAAAATTAAAAGCTAATGGTATTAATTCTTTAGCAATTTCCTCTAACGATGTAAAAAATTATCCCGAAGATTCGTTTGATAATATGATTAAATTTTCTCGAGATCATAATTTTAATTTTCCTTATCTTTTTGATGAAACTCAAGAAGTTGCAAAAAAATATGGTGCGGTATGTACTCCAGATTTTTTTGGCTATAATAAAAACTTAGAACTTCAATACAGAGGAAGAATAAGAGAATTAAAAGATTTAAAACCAGTTGGAAATGGTATCAGTGATTTGTATAAAGCTATGATTCAAATTTCTCAAACAGGAAATGGTCCGAAAGAGCAAATTCCAAGCATGGGATGCAATATTAAGTGGATTAATAATTAATGTATTTAGTAGTTACAAGATCTTTTCCTCCAGAGGTAGGTGGAATGCAAAATTTAATGTGGGGTCTAACAAACTCTATTTCAAAATATAATTTAACTAAAGTGTTTGCTGACTATCAAGAAAAACATAAAGAAATTGATGATAGTGTTTCATTTTCAATTGAAAGAATCGGTGGAGCAAAGTTAATAAGAAAATATAGAAAAGCTTATCTAGTTAATGAATTTATTAAAAAAAATAAAAAAATTGAATGTATAATTGCTGATCATTGGAAAAGTTTAGAATTAATAAAATCTAATAAAAAAAAAATTTGTTTAATTCATTCAAAAGAAATTAATCATGATAAAAACACCAGATCGTATAAAAGAGTTTTAAATGTTTTAAATAATGTAGATCATGTTGTTGCTAATTCTGAATTTACAAAAAACCTTGCTATAGAAAATGGAGTAAATTCTAATAAAATTAAAGTAATTAATCCTGGAGTCTATCCCATTAAACCCATTGATAATAAATCATTAGAAGAAGCAGAAAATTTTCTTAAAGGTAAAAATCCAAAAATAATTACTGTTTCTAGATTCGATAAACGTAAAAATCATGAAAAAGTAATTATGGCATTAAGAAATTTAAAAGAAATCTACCCAAATATAATTTACATATGCATTGGTTTGGGTGAGGAAGAAGAAAATATAAAGAATTTAGTTAAAGAATTGAATTTGGATAAGCAAGTATTGTTTCTAAAAGATATTACTCAAAGCTTAAAAAATGCATTAATTTCTAAGTCAAATCTATTTGTTATGCCTTCAATTATTCACAAAAAATCAGTTGAAGGTTTTGGAATTGCCTATGTAGAAGCTGCACAATATGGAGTTCCATCTATAGGTGGCAAAGATGGTGGCGCATCTGATGCAATTAAAGATAAAGAAACTGGAATTATTTGTGATGGTAATAATTTGGATGAAATTTATTCTAGTATAGATTTAGCTTTAAAAAATAATTCATATGTGGAAATGGGTAAAAAGGCAAAAGATTACTCAACTAAATTTGATTGGAATAATATTGTTAAAGATTATTTAAAAATTTTGTGATAAGGTAATTTTATGATCGATAAATTTAATGGAATTATTTATTTAATAATTTTTATAGTTCATTTCATAGGTTATGCCTTTTATGCTTATAGATGTGTTTTTGGAACAAAAAATTTTTGTGACGAATATGCAATGGATCATACTTCAGCTATCATGGTTAGATTTTTCGGATCATTCTTTATAGGTTCTGTACTAGTAGCTTTGTATATAATGTTCATCAGACCAAATGGTGTTGAAGGTACTTGGGGATTTTTTAACTTGGTATTTATACAAAATTTAATGGCATTTTTTGTCGGAATTTATTCAATTAAAATAAATAAGCTTGGTCATACTGAAAAAACTTCAGATGAAGGTATTTATGCACCAGGAATATTAATGATCCTTAGTGCAATACTTTGTTACGGTTTAGCAGACAAAATATATTCTTAATTAATTTTTTCTTCAAACTTTTCAAAAACTTTATTCGCACTTAATTTATTTAAATTAGAAACTTGTATTGCTTTGAAGTTTTCTCTTTCAATACTAACTTTATGAGCTGTAGTATGAGAGCCAAATAACGTTAGACCTTTTGCATTTAAGTGAGCTGCCATATGTGCTGGACCAGTATCATTTGCAATTACAAAGGAGCTTTCTTTAATTAAAGAAGACAATTCTGATATATCAAGAGCTTTTCCATTATTTAATACACAAGTAGCATTTATTTTTTTTGAGTCTTTTATTTCTGATGGTCCTGGTGCAATTACAATCTTATACTGGCCTTGATATTTATTTTTTATTAAATCAATTAATTCATTGTATAAAGGCCATTTCTTATGATCTAAATGTGGAGAGCAAAATGGAAAAAGAAGAATGTATTTATCTAGTTTGTATTCATCTTTAATATTTTTAATATCTGAACATGCCCATGAAAAATCTGGAAACATTGTATTTTTTGTAGAAAGTCCAGAAGTTTTTAATTGATGATCAAATCTATCAAGAACTGGTTTTTTATCAAATTCTTCCTTGGTTTTATCATTTGGTAGTGTTGTTTCAGAACTTGACCATTTATTTAAACCAGAATTTGGAAAAAGAATTCTTTGATAAAATTTTGTTCGAGACGAGTTTTGAAGGTCGTATACTCTTTTGATATTCAATTTTTTTATACTTCGCATTAATGAATATAAATAAATCAAATTAAAACGTGATAATCTTTTATCTAAAATAACATCTGTTATAAAAGGATTTTTTTTAAAAACTTCTACATAAGGTCCTGTTGTCAATAAGTATATTTTATCATCTTTGTGGTTTTCAAAAATATCTTGAATTGCACCACAGGCTTGCGCTATATCTCCTAAAGAGCCATGTTTAATAATTAATATGTTAGACATATTTTAAACAACTTATCACACTATAAGTTTTTATGAATAAAATTTTAGTTGAAATATCTGTAGGGGAACTTCTAGACAAAATTTCTATTTTAGAGATAAAAAAAGAAAAAATTAAAGATCCTGACAAACTTAAGTTTATTAATGATGAATATAATGTTTTAAAAGACCAATTAGACAAAAATGTTAAATCTGATGATAAACTAAATAGTCTTTTTAAAAATTTAAAAGAAATAAATTCAAAACTATGGATTATAGAAGATGATAAAAGATTGTGCGAAAAAAATTCAGATTTTGGAGAAAAGTTCATTAAACTTTCTAGAGATATACATTTTTTTAATGACAACAGAGCTACAATTAAATTGGAAATAAATAATCATACTGGATCAAAAATTAAAGAAATAAAAGAATATACTAGTTATTAATAGCTATATTTTTTCTCTAAATATTTAATTAAATTGTGAATAACAAAAGTCATAAATAAATAAATACTACCGGCAACAATAAATACTTCTATTGGTTTAAATGTTGTTGATATAATATATTTTGCAACACCAGTTAGATCCATTAAAGTAACTGTACTTGCCAAAGAAGTTCCTTTCATCATTAGTATAATTTCATTACCATATGCTGGCAATGACTGTCTAATAGCGATCGGTATTTGAATTTTGTAAAAAATAATTTTGTTTGAAATACCCAGACTTTTCCCAGCTTCTATAAAGCCTGGTTTTATTGTTTGAAATGCTGATCGTAAGATTTCAGACGTATAAGCACCTGTATTCAATGCAAATGCAATAATTGCGCACCAATAGGGTTCTTTTAATATAATCCATAATACTGTTGATCTTAAATATTCTATCTGACCTAACCCAAAATAAATAATAAATATTTGTACTAAAAGTGGAGTTCCTCTAAATATATAAGAATAACCATAAGAAAACTTATTTAATATTGGATTTTTATTCATTCTCAAAACTGCAAATATGAGTCCAATAAATAATCCAAAAAATAGTGATAGTGATAATAATTTTAATGTAATAACAGTAGCATTAAGCAACTTCGGAAAACTAATAATCATTAATTCAAAATCCATCAATATCCCCTGCTGTATTTAACTTCTAATCTGTTTATTAACTTCATGCTAAGATATGTTAGTAGTAAATATAAAACTGCAGCAAACGAATAAAAAAATAAAGGATCTCGTGTTGATCCTGCTGCTATATAAGATTGTCTCATTATTTCTACTAATCCAGTAACAGAAATAAGAGATGTATCTTTTAAAGTTATTTGCCAAACATTGCTCAAATTTGGAATAGCTAGTCTTAACATTTGTGGCAAAACAACTTTATAAAATTGTACATGCTTTTTTATTCCTAAAACCTTTGAAGCCTCAAATTGACCTTTGTCTATAGATTGAATTGCACCTCTAAAAACTTCTGTAGAATAAGCTCCTGATATAATGCCAATTGCAAATGAACCAGTTATAAAAGCATTAATTTCAATATATTCATAATATCCAAACATAGATGCCACATACATTATTGCTCCACTACCTCCAAAGAAAAATAAGTAAATCACTAGAAGTTCTGGGACTCCTCTAATTACAGTAGTGTAAAAATTTCCAATTAAATTAAGTGTTTTATATTTAGATAATTTTAATGGTGTAAAAATTAATGCGAAAAAAAAACCAATTAGCATGGCTGTAACAGATACGGCCAAAGTCATCAGGGTTGCGTAAAAAAGTTCGTCTCCCCAACCAGTTTTTCCAAATGCTAGAAGTTCCATACAGACTGGCGACTATATATTATAGTCGCCAAATCTAAAATTAATTACATAGAAGCGTCGAAACCAAACCACTTAATAGCAATTCTGCTAATAACTCCATCTTTTCTTGCTTGGTCAATGGCTTTGTTAAACTCTTTTAGTAGCTCAGCATCTCTTTGCCCAATAGCGTCATCTCCACCTTGTCTAAGGCCAACTCCAACTCCGTTACCAAAAGCTCCTCCAGAAAATGTTGGACCAACTAGAACAACAGGTTTGCCAGATTTCTCTGCATAATCTGTAAATGCAACAGCAGCAGCAAGTGCAGCATCGCATCTTCCAGAAGCTAAATCTAAGTTTACTTCATCTTGTGTTTTGTAAGTTCTAACATTTACACTTCCCACATCACCTGAATCTAAAAAGTTTTGGTGAATAGTTGCTGTTTGAACACAAACAGTTTTTCCTGCTAGAGCACTTGTTAAAGTTTTTAAAGCACTTTTAACATCTGAACCACCTAAAGATAAATTAATACCTGATGGTGTATCCATTCCTTCTAAACTAGATCCTTTCATTACTGCTAATTGTGCAACTTCATCTGCATAACCTTGTGAGAAAGTTATTGTTTTTTGTCTTTCAGCAGTAATTGACATACCAGCCATTATTGCATCAAATTTTCTCATTAATAATGCTGGAATCATTCCATCCCAATCTTGTTCAACAATTACACATTGTTTTCCAATGTATCTGCAAAGCGCCCAAGCTAATTCAACCTCAAATCCAATTAGTTTACCTGAAGCATCTTTTGAATTCCAAGGTGGGTAAGCACCTTCTGTTCCTATTCTTATTTTATCAGCATTGGCAGATATTGTTAAAAATAAAGTTATCAATAAACCCAAGCTAAATTTTTTAATTATATTCATTTTCCCTCCAAAAAAATTAAAGATAATTATTCCATAATTTTATGAAATTAAAAAGATAATTCTAGCCAGAATGATTAATGGATGAAGCAAAATTCCAAGAACAGTCAAAACTTGGTATATAAACCCTATCTAAAGTTGTATTTCCAAAGCTTTTGTTAAATACTTTCAACCAACTATCAACTTGTTTTGGTTTTTTATCTTGGCTACCAACTTGTGCAGTAATAACACCATTTGGCTTCAATATTCTTTTAAGAGACTTCATGTTTTTTGCTGCAAGATCTATGCAGTACTGATCATCATTTAAATCAACAAAAATTTTGTCATATCTATTGTCCTCTACAGATTTTATGCTCTCAAATGCATCTCCCCATATACATTTTACTGAATTTTTTTTGGTAGCATTGTTTCCAACTTTGCTTAAATATTTATTACATACTTCAACAACTTCAGGATCTAATTCATACCAATCAATAAAATTAAAATTTTTTGAAATACATTCTCTTGCAACTCCTCCATCTCCACCACCAATAATTGCTGCCTTATCTTTTGCTTTATTAAGTTTCAATCCAGCATTTACAAAGTTTGAACTATACAAATGCTCATCATTAGTTGCTACTTGTAACTCACTATCTATAAATAATGATTTACCAAACTGTTCTAGATCAAGTATTTCAATATGTTGGCCTACTTTTGAAGTAAAATCTTCCAAAACGTTATTTACTATGTAGTATTTTTTCAGTCCTGGCGAACTATATATGTCGTCATAAAGGGCAATGGTATCTCTATTAAATTCTTTTTTAACAATTCTCTTATGTCCAATTTCTTTTTTAATAATATCTATAGCAACTGAAGGTGAGACTTTTCCACAAGTAAAAAAATCAAAACTTATTATTCCATTCTCCGGGAATGTGTGAAAGCTTATATGACTCTCTGCTAGTAAAGCTACCAAGGTAAAACCTTGAGGCTCAAATTTATGTTTTGATATTTCGAGAACTGTAACTTTTGCTTTTTTTGCAATTTTGTACACCAGCTTCTCAAAGAAAGAAGGCGAATACTCTTTCTTGGTTCCGATGATATCTAAAGTAATATGTTCTCCTACCTTTTTTACCATTATAAGTTCTCCCGATTCCCTGTTATTTATACCTAACCAAATTTTTTTACTTCTTTCAAATAAAAAACTACTGTAAAACTTTAACTCAAGGAAGAAAATTTTGAAAAACAATTGGTCAAACACAGAAGCAAAAAGATATATTAAAAAATACAAATCTCTTGGCTGGTCCAAAGATATGGCTCTTCGCGTCTATACTACTAGATTATTAGGAAGAAATAGTGAATTGGTTTTGCATGGAGGAGGCAATACATCGGTAAAAACGTCAGTAAAAGACATTGATGGAAAAAACTATGATGTTCTTTGTGTTAAGGGAAGTGGCTGGGATATGGCTGAAATTGAACCACAAGGTCTCCCTGCTGTAAAATTACAACCTCTGCTATTACTAAAAAATAAAAAACATTTGTCCGATGAAGACATGGTTAGTTATCAAAAAAAAAATTTAATTAACATTAAATCTCCAAATCCTTCCGTTGAAACATTTTTACATGCATTTTTGCCATTTAAGTTTGTAGATCACACTCATTCTGACGCAATTATGAATGTAACAAACAGGCCTGGGGGTTTAGATTTTTGTAAGAAAATATTTGGTAATAAAGTCAGTATAGTGCCTTATGTAATGCCTGGATTTAGACTGGCAAAAAAAATTAATGAAGTTTACTCAAAAAATTCTAAAATAAATTGTTTAATTTTAATGAATCACGGAATATTTACTTTTGCAGACAATGCAAAAGATGCTTACAGTTTAATGATTAAATATGTCTCACAAGCAGAAAGTGCTATAAAGAAACTTAAATCAAAAAAAATAAAACAAATTAAAAATTACTCTACAAAATTTAGTCCATATGAAGCAGCTACAGTTATTAGAGGCTTATTATCAGAAAATAAAGATCAAAAATTCATAGTAAATTTTAGAACAAATAATATTTTAAATTACTTTATAAATGGAAAAAATGTTAAATTTTATTCATCTAAAGGTACTGCAACACCTGACCATGTAATTAGAGTGAAACCTTTTCCTTTAATAATAACTCCTAAAAAAAATTCAACTCTTGAGGAATTTACGTCAACTGCAATAAAAGCTTTCACTAATTACAGAAAAAAATACATAAACTATTTCAAAATAAATCAAAAGAAAGTGAAAGGAAAAAAAACAATGTTGGATACATCGCCAAGAATTATTTTAGTGCAAAATATTGGCATGTTTAGTGTAGGTAAAGACCTAAAATCGGCAAAAATAGCTGGTGATCTTGCAGAAACAAATGCTAAAGTTATTTCCTCTGTTGAGGAAACATCCACTTATAAATTTATACCTGAAAAAGATTTGTTTGATGTTGAATATTGGTCTTTAGAACAAGCAAAAATTAAAAAAGCAAAAAAAATTCTTGAAGGAAACATTGTTGTAGTAACCGGAAGCACTGGGACAATAGGGTTTGAAACTTATAAAATATTTAAAAAGTACGGAGCGGAAGTGATCCTTCTTGATTTTAATCGCAAAAAAATAAATGAATTACAATCCAAAATTAAAGACACTTGTATTTATTGTGATGTTACAAATAAAAAAAGTGTAGAAAATGCTTTCAATCAAATTTGTAAAAAATATGGAGGGATAGATATATTAATATCTAATGCTGGCGCCGCACCAAGTGGTATAATAGGAGAAGTAAGCGATAGGTTATTAAGAAAAAGTTTTGAAATTAATTTTTTTTCACACCAAAATTGTGCTTCTGAAGCTGTTAAAATAATGAAAAGACAAAATATAAATGGATGTTTGCTTTTTAATATTTCAAAACAATCTGTTAACCCAGGAAAGAATTTTGGCCCATATGGTTTACCAAAATCTGCTTTATTAAGTTTGTGTAAACAATATGCTGTTGATTATGGTTATTTTGGAATCAGATCTAATGGAGTCAATGCTGACAGAATACGAAGTGGTTTAATGACAGATAAAATGATTAAAAGTAGAGCTAAGGCACGCTCAGTAACTGCAGAAAACTATATGCGAGGAAATTTGTTATTGAATGAAGTAAAAGCTGAAGATGTAGCAAAGGCTTTTTTCCATTTAGCTATTTCAAAAAAAACCACTGGTGCAGTTCTTACTGTTGACGGTGGAAATATTGCTGCCTCATTAAGATAAATAGAATGCTAATTAAATATTCTTTAGATGGTTTAATATAATGAAACAGTTAATAAGAAGGATTTTAGGTAAAAAAGTATCCTTTTTGCTTAGCGGACTTTACGAAAATTATGATCAAGCTTCAAAAGATGTTGTAAGTGATACAAATTATTTAAATTCAAATTTTATTAAAGAAATTAAATTTTCAGAAAATCCTAATATAAATACAAAGCCTAGGCATATTTTTAGCTCTATCTTGTTTTCATTTGAAGATGAAATTAAAAATATTCTTGAGTTTGGTGGTGGGAATGAACCGGTTTTTAAATATATTCAAAGAAAAAATAAGAATCAAATACTTAACTATGTGATAGAAAAAAAAGAATTAATAGAACAAATAAAATTACCTGAAAATTTATCAAAAAACATTATTTACCTAGAAAATTTTAAAGAATTGGATTTAAAATCAATTGATGCTGCTATATTCAATACATCTATACAATACTTAAAAAACTTTGAAGAAATTTTAAATGAAATAATAATATCTAAAATAAAATATGTAGTAATTAGTGACACAATTTTTTCAAATTTCAATGAACATAAATATACTTTACAAATTAATATGAAACCTGCAAAGTTTATTTATATTTTATTGTCTTTTGAAAAATTAAACAATTTTTTTATAAAAAATAATTATGAATTAATTTACAATATAAGTGAAAAAAATCACTTTGGTGAAAAAATAATTAAAAATATTCATGAAACTGTACCAAATCAAGATTTGAATTTTAAAAGTTTAATTTATAAATTAATAAAATAATTTTTTTAGACCGTTTGATGATGCCTCGCAAATGCCTTTTTCGGTAATTAACCCTGTAATATATTTTGCTGGTGTTACATCAAAAGCTAAGTTCATTGCTTTGCTTTTCTTCGGATAAATTAATACTTTTTTAACATTATTGTTTTCATCTAATCCTTCAATATGAGATAATTCTTCTGAGTTTCTTTCTTCAATAGGAATATCTTTATAATCTTTTGTATTCCAATCTATAGTTGAGCTAGGCAATGCTACATAAAATGGAACTTTGTTATCATGTGCGGCTAATGCTTTAAGATAGGTTCCAATTTTGTTTGCAACATCTCCTGTTGAAATAGTTCTGTCAGTTCCAACTATGCATATGTCTACCTCTCCTCTTTGCATAAGTATTCCCCCTGTATTATCTGCTATAATTGTATTTGATACTCTTTCTTCATTTAATTCATAAGAAGTTAGATTGGCTCCCTGGTTTCTTGGTCTTGTTTCGTCAACCCAAACATGGACGGGAATTCCTTTTTTGTGAGCATGATAAATAGGAGAAGTTGCTGTTCCCCAGTTTATTGTCGCAAGCCATCCTGCGTTGCAATGAGTTAAAATATTTACTGTATCTTTTTTTTTATTATAAATTTCCTCAATAATTTTTAATCCATTTAGTCCTATATTTTCGCAAAATTTTATATCTTCTTCGCAAATTTCTTTTGCTTCATTTAAAGCAACTTTCAAAACTTCGTTATTATTAACTCCTGACAACTTTTTCATCATTCGATCTACAGACCACTTTAAATTAATTGCTGTAGGTCTTGAATTAATTAAATCATCTGAACTTTGTTTAATAAAATTAGGATCATTTTTTTCCATAATTGCTAAAACAATCCCGTAAGCAGCTGTTCCACCTATTAATGGAGCGCCCCTAACCTCCATAACTTTTATAGCGTTAATTGCATCTTTAACTGTTTTAAGATCTTTAATTATAAATTTATGAGGAAGCTTTGTTTGATCAATAATTTTAACAACTTGATTTTTATCATCAAACCAAATTGTTCTATATTCTTTTCCTTCTATTTTCATTTTATAGTTTTCAAATATTCTTTATATCTTTTAAGATTTTCTTCAGGCCAGGTTTTGTCTGGATCATACATTGTTTCATAACAATTTTGATTTTCAGATAGATTTAACCAAGGATCTTTATCTTTAATAAATATATGTGCTTGGGGGGGGAACATATACGCATTTTCTAAAGTTTTTGTTCTTAGAGTTAATCTTCCTATTGCTGAATCATAATCTGCATACACAATTACACCACATCTATTGCAAAAAAAAAATCTACAGGTTTTGCCACTACCTGCAACAAGCTTAGTTGATGACACTTTACCTTCAGTTAAAAAAAATGAATTTTCTAGGACACTTGAATTAACTACATATGAAGAACCAGTTAACACCTTACAATCATTACAATGACATGCTTGTGTAAAAAGTGGCTTTTCAGTAATTTTATATTTTACATTACCACATGCACACTTTCCTTTTAACTCAAAGTTTTGTTTCATTTTAGTAATACTCTGCCAGCAATTGTTTTTAATTTATCTTTTGTTTTTTGAGTTCTTTTTTCTGGAGCTGTTATAATTGCCACATCTAAACAATTATTTGTAGGGTCTTTTGGATCAATATGATTTTCAAAATTATCTATAAGATTTTTGATCATGTTTTTTGCTTTTGCAGCGTTTCCTAAAAGAACTTTAATTACCTGTTGAACATCAACATTTTTATGATCAGGATGCCAGCAATCATAGTCAGTTATCATCGAAACAGAAGCATATCTAATTTCAGCTTCTCTAGCTAATTTTGCTTCTGGCATATTAGTCATTCCAATTACATCAGCTTTCCATGATCTATATAAATTTGACTCTGCTAATGTTGAAAATTGAGGTCCTTCCATAACAACATAAGTTCCTCCTTTTTGATAAGGTATGTTTTCTTTCTTTATTGCTTCTTCGCAAGCATTCATTAAACCATTTGATGTTGGATGTGCCATTGAAACGTGTGCTACAATTTCATCATCAAAGAAAGTTTTATTTCTTGCAAAAGTTCTATCTATAAATTGGTCTACAATTACAAATTTTCCTGGCGACAAATTTTCTTTTAAAGAACCTACGGCTGAAACTGACACTATATCCGTAACTCCTAGTTGTTTTAAAGAATCAATATTGGCTCTAAAATTAATTTTTGAAGGAGATATAAAATGACCTTTTCCATGCCTTGGGAGAAAATAAACTTCTTTATTGTTAAATTTTGTTTTTAAAATATCATCAGAAGGTTTTCCCCATGGAGTGTCTATTTTGATCAGTTCTCTTTCTTTAAATTCCTCTACATCATAAAGTCCGCTGCCCCCAATAATTGCTAATTTATTAATTGCCATATGTTTAAAAATATCTAAGATTTTATATATTACCACATATAAAAATGAACTTAAAAGACTATATTCGCTCCATAAAAGATTATCCAAAAAAGGGTATATTATTTAGAGATATTACTACTCTAATAAAAAATGAAAAAGCTTTTTCAAAATGTATAGATGAAATTATTGAAAGAAGCAAAAAATTCAATTTTGAGAAAATTGCAGCAATAGAATCTAGAGGTTTTGTTTTTGCATCAGCTGTTTCTTATTTGTTAAAAAAACCTTTTATTTTGTTAAGGAAAAAAAATAAATTACCTGCTGAAACTCATTCCGTTGAGTTTGAATTAGAGTATGGAAAAGCTGTTATGGAAATCCATAAAGATTCAATAAATGAAAATGATAAAATCTTATTAATCGATGATTTAATTGCAACAGGGGGGACGGCCCATGCTGCTGCAAAACTTGTTGAAATTTCAAAAGGAAAAGTTGCAGGGTTTATTTTTGTAATTAATTTATTTGATCTTGGTGGATGTGACAGTTTGATAAAAAAAGGTCATAAGGTTGAAAATCTTATTGAATTTCCTGGACATTAAGATGTTTTCAATACTTATCCACAAGTAATTATTAAATTGAAATTAACCCAAATATAAATAACTTCTCACGTTGTGAGATTAGAAGAAGACATAAAACTAGATTATTCTGATGTTTTGTTTAGACCAAAAAGAAGTACCCTGCAAAGCAGAAAAGATGTCAATTTAAAAAGAACCTATAGATTTAAATATAGTAATAATGAATGGTCAGGGATTCCTGTAATGGCTGCAAATATGGATGGCGTTGGAGAGTTAGAAATTGCCGAAAAATTAACTGAATTTGGAATGATAACATGTCTTACAAAACAACATGATATTAAAAAATTAAAAAAATATAAAAATATTAAAAAAATATACCCACATCTAGCCTTAAGTGCGGGTATAAAAAAAGATGATTTTAATAATCTAAATGAGGTTCTTAAGGAGTTTAGCTTTATTAAATTTATTTGTATTGATGTTGCTAATGGCTATTCTGAACACTTTAGCAAATTTGTTAAGTCAGTAAGAGATAAATATCCAACAAAAACAATTATTGCTGGAAATGTTGTTACGGCTGACATGACTCAAGAATTAATTTTATCTGGCGCTGATATAGTCAAGGTTGGAATTGGACCAGGAAGTGTCTGTACAACGAGGATTCAAACAGGTGTAGGATATCCTCAGTTAAGTGCTGTTATTGAATGTGCTGATGCTGCTCATGGCTTGGGTGCTCATATAATTGCTGATGGGGGATGCACTTGCCCAGGTGATGTTGCTAAAGGTTTTGGTGGTGGTGCAGACTTTGTAATGCTGGGTGGAATGTTTGCTGGACATGACGAAGGGAAAGGTAAATTAATTAAATCTAATGGAAAAAAATATATAGAATTTTATGGTTCAAGTTCTGATCTAGCTAATAAAAAACATTATGGTGGATTATCTGATTACAGAAGCAGTGAAGGAAGAACTGTTCGAATTAAATATAGAGGAAAAATAAGAGATACTGTTTTAAATATACTTGGAGGAGTTAGAAGTAGCTGCACTTATGTAGGAGCTCCTTCACTAAAACAATTAAGTAAGTGCACAACTTTTGTAAGGGTTTCAAATCAGTATAACGATACATTTGTAGACTAATGGTAGCGGGAAGTGGGATCGAACCACTGACCTCGGGCTTATGAGTCCCGCGCTCTAACCAACTGAGCTACCCCGCCACTTAAATACAGTTGTTTTATATTAGTTTTTATTTTTAAAGCAATCAAGAATTAAGTATATTTAAGTAAAATGAACAAAATTATTAAAATCTTATTAATTATTTTTTTTCTCTTAATCACTAATGCTGTAAATGCAATTATAGAACCTCCATTTAAAAACATAATAATAAACAAAGATCCAATAGAATATAAAAGCATCTTATTTAAAGACTACGCAGATAATATCGTAAATTTAAAAGACCAAAAAAGTCAAATTTATTTATTAAATTTTTGGGCAACTTGGTGCCTGCCTTGTAAAGAAGAAATGCCTTATTTAGATAAATTACAAAGTTTAAATGGAATAAAAATTTTTCCTATTAATATTGAAAAAAATAGCAAATCAAAAACACAAGTTTTTTTTAAAAATTTAGAAATAAAAAATTTATCAATTTATTTTGATATTGAAACCAACCTAGTTAATTTATTTAGATTAAGAGGTTTACCGACAACAATAATACTAAATAAGGATCAAAAAGAAATTGCTAGAATTATAGGTGCTGTTGATTTTTCAGATAAAAAATTCATTGACTGGATAAACAATTTTTTAGATTAAACAATTTTAATTTTATCACCAACGCTTAACATTCCTGATTTTAAGATTTCACATCTTAAACCTCCACGTCTAAGAAATTCTTTTACTATATCTTGGCCTTTAAGCATTTCCTCTAAATGTTTGCATGGTCTGCATAAATCTTTTCCTTCTAACTCTATCTCTCCTATTAATAGTTTTTTTCCTACTAATTGATTCAGCTCAATTCCTTTGGTTACGATATTTCTTCTAAAATCTATGTAGGAATAATTGGTTTTGAACTTATCATTGTAATAGTCAATATTTTCACTTTCAATCAATGTTAAATTACATCTGCTATCATTGTTTTCCTGAAAATGCCTATCTCCAATAATACCTTTGCCTGATAAAAGTTCTATTTTATCAACTTCATTTATTTTTTGGTTGTTGTTTTTAGCAATACCCAATTTAATTACTTGAGACATCTAAGAATATTTAACAAAATATATGAAGAAAAGCTATTAAGAGAATTAAACTTAATAAAAATGTTATTACAATCTATGAGATTATTTTAAAGTGATGCAATAATTCCTGTAACAGCTAGTACACAAACTACTATACCAAGAAACATGTAGTTTTCTTTTTTCTCTTTATTCTTTTCTTCTCTCACTTTGTAAAGAAGATCGTTAATGTTTACCTTTTTTTTTCTGGATTTTGTAAAAGATTGAAGTTCTGATGCCTTGCTAATGTTTTTTGCAGTTAATTGTTCTCCACTCATAAATATTTCCTATAACTATTAAACCACAAATGAACATTTAAACAATTTTTTAGTTGTCCATTTTGGGTAGTTGGATTAGGCAATATTTATATCTATAAAATACGAATATTTTTACTATTTAATGGTTTTAAGATTACTGATGCTGGATATTTTTTCTTTTCCACTTCTATAAATAAATTTTCTTTTGCAAGATCTTCTTTTGAAAGTTCGGAATTTACATAGCCAAATGCAATGTTTTTATTGTAATTAAAAGAAAAATTGCCCGAAGTGGTTCTGCCAATAATATTTTTATTATTATAAATTGGTTCATCGTGAAGTAATAACGGTTCTCCAGGTTTGCTATCTTTTAAAGTTAGCATTACAAATTTCTTATTATCCTTTTTATTTTTTATTTTTAACAAAGATTCTTTGCCAATAAAGTCAATATTTTTTTTGTAGCTTATAGCGAATTGTAGGCCTGCTTGATATTGATTTTCTTCAGGAGATATATCATGTCCCCAGTGTAGGTACCCTGTTTCCATTCTCATAGTATCCATTGCAAGCATGCCGCAATGAGAAAGATTAAATTCTTTTCCAGTTTTGACTATTAAATTATAAACTTCCCTTGCCTCATTCATTTTAATATAAAGTTCAAATCCTAATTCGCCTACATAAGATAATCTTTGTATCCAAATTTCTTTGTTATTTATTTTAATTTTTTTACTAGTGCCAAATTTTAAATTTTCATTAGAAAGATCATCTTTTGATAATTTTGCCATTAAATTTCTACTTTTTGGACCAAATACTCCAAGACAAGATATTTCGTCAGTAACATCTTTGAATTCCACTTCTTCAGATATATGTTTTAAAATGTGAAATTTATCATGTTCTCTATTTGCAGCAGAAGTAATTATTCTAAAATAATTTTTTTCAAGACAAACAACAGTTAGGTCGGTCTCTATACCACCATCTATATTTAACATTTGAGTATAAGTTGTTTTGCCTACCTCTTCTTTTATATTTGCTGTACATATTTTTTGTAATTCATTATGTACTTTTTTACCTTTTAGATCATATTTTGAAAAAGCAGTAAGATCAAAAAGCCCGACATTTTTTCTAGCATTTTTTGTTTCAAATTCTACAGATGGATACCAATTCTGATAATTGTAACTATATTTAAATTCAGGTTTTTCATTATTTTTGGAAAACCACATTGGTCTCTCAAAGCCTGAGGAAACCCCAAAGCAGGCTCCAGCTTTTTTTAGTTCATCATGGTAAGGAAATAATTTTTGGTTTCTCGATGTTTTGTGTTGTTTATATGGCCAGTGCATTCCATATAAATCTCCTAGCGTTTCAGTAATTCTCTCAGTAATAAAATTTAATTCGGAATGAAATTTTTGAAATCTCTTTATATCATATATAAATAAATCTTCATTGATGTGGCCATTCATCATCCATTCAGCAGTTACTTTTCCAGCGCCTCCTCCACTGCCAATTCCAATGCTATTAAAACCACAGCAAACAAAAAAGTTTTTAATTTCTGGAACTTCTCCTAATAAAGTATTCGTATCAGGAGTGAAAGATTCTGGTCCTGCTAGAAACTTTCTAATACCTGCTTTTTCTAAAAGAGGAACTCTTTTAAATGATGCTTCCAAATATGGCTCGAAATGATCTAAATTTTCTGGGAATTCGCCGAATGAAAAATCATTAGGGACTTTATGTGTTTTAGAAAAAGCAGGTATTGATTTTCCCTCAAAAATTCCAACTAATAATTTTCCTGCATCTTCTTTTAAATATAATCTATCATCAAAATCTCTTAGTACAGCTAAATCTTTAGGTAAATCTTTAATTGGTTCTGTAATAATATAAAAATGTTCAGCAGGATACAAAGGTATGCTTACTCCAAGCTCTTCTCCTATTTGTCTTGACCACATCCCGGTTGCCAAAACTATATACTCACATTCGATTGTTTTTTCGTTAACTTTTACTCCCGCTATTCTTCCATTTTTTACCAAAATTTTCTGAACTGGACTTTTTTCAAATATTTTAACACCTTCTACTTTCGCAGCTTTTGCCAATAAATTTGTTACCCCTATAGGATCTGCCTGGCCGTCCCCTTTCATAAAAATACCACCTAAAACATCTTTTTCATTTATTATTGGGTATTTATCTTTTACCTGATTTGTGTTTAAAACTTCTACATTTACATCAAATAACTGTGCTGTGGTGGCTTGTCTTTGTAATTCTTGCCAACGTCCTTTTGTAGTAGCTATAGACAATGCTCCGTTTAATTTTAATCCTGCTGAAAAACCTGTTTTTGTTTCTAACTCTTTGTATAGATCAGTTGTATATTTTCTTATTTTTGTAATTGCTGCAGAAGGACCTAATTGACTTACTAAACCAGCAGCATGCCAGGTTGTACCCGAAGTTAACTGGTCTCTTTCAAGTAATATGGTGTCTTTCCAACCAAATTTTGCTAAATGATAAGCTACTGAACAACCAGCTACACCTCCGCCAATAACAACTACTTTTGTGCTTTTGGGAATTTCTTTCATAAAACAAAAGTATATTACTTAAATCATTTGTAAACCGACTCCGGTTTTTGGATAAGTATAAAGATTGTAATTTGCTGTTATCTCTTGTCCTGCCTTAATATCTTTTGTTGTTATTAAAAACATATATTTGGCATCAGGTTTTTCTTGTAGGTTATAAAACAAATTTTCTCTATTTGACTTACCGTCCTTTATTTTCTCTAAGGCAGGTGAAGGATTAACAGGGTCGCCGAATTCCAATCTGGGTAGAGTATCAGAAACCATTCTCATAACATTTGGTTCGTTTGAATGATTATAAAAACCTCCTAGTGGGGTTCTTATGTATTTGTTTTCAAATTGCTCATCTCTAATGTGAGTTACTCCTAAAAAAGAATTTTTTTTTATATCTTCAGTCGCAAAAAGTCCTAATCCTTCTATTGGTGAATTTTTTATTGTGAGTTGTTTTGGCAAAGGTCTATACATTTTTAAAATAATTCGTTTGGTGATACATATTTATGTCCAAAAACATCTGCTACTGCTTTATAAGTTACATTTCCTTTACAAACATTCAAACCTGCTAAAAAATTTTTATCACTTTTTAAAGCTTTTTCAAAACCATCATTTGCTAGTTTATTTAAAAAAGGTAATGTAGCTTTATTAAGTGCTAATGTAGAAGTTCTTGGAACACCACCCGGCATATTAGCAACACAATAATGAACAACATCATCAACAATATAGGTTGGGTTTGCATGTGTAGTCGGTTTACTTGTCTCAACGCATCCTCCTTGATCAATTGCAACATCTACAATAACAGAGCCCCTTTTCATATTTTTTATCATTTTTTTTGTTATTATTTTTGGTGCCTCAGCTCCAGGGATTAAAACACCACCTATTAATAAATCACATTCGGAAACAAGTTTTTCCAAATCTATTTTTTCTACTAGCTGAGGTATAATTTTATTTCCAAAAATATTTTTGAGTTCTTCTAATCTTTTTTCAGATTTATCAACAATATTAACTTTTGCTTTCATGCCAGTTGCTATTAAAGCTGCATTTTCTCCCACAACTCCACCACCGAGGATAACTACATTTGCTGGTTCTACTCCGGGAGCACCTCCTAATAATAAACCCCTACCTTTTTGATTTTTTTCTAAAGAATGTGCTCCAGCTTGGATAGACATTCTGCCTGCTACAGCACTCATTGGCGCTAATAAAGGTAATCTTCCGTTGTCATCAGTTACAGTTTCGTAAGCTATACAAATTGATTTTGATTTGATTAATCCTTCAGTTAATTCTTTTGCAGCAGCTAAATGCAAATAGGTAAAAACAATTTGATTTTCTTTAATCATTTTTATTTCACTGGTTAAAGGTTCTTTAACTTTAACGATAATATCTGAGTCGTTAAAAATATCTTCTGCTTTACTAACAATTTCAGCACCAGCACTTTTATATTGATCGTTATAAAAACCAGCTTCAAATCCACCATTATTCTCAACGAACACTTTGTGTCCATTTGAAATCAAAATTTTTACGCTGTCAGGAGTTAATCCAATTCGATTTTCCTGTGGTTTAATTTCTTTAGGAACACCAATTTTCATACATTTTTTGAACCAGATATTTTTTAGTTCTTTTGATTTTTTTGATAATTAGAAATACCAGTTCTTAATTTATCAACAATTTCATCAATATGTTTTTTTTCACAAATAAATTGTGGTGCAATAATTAAACAGTCACCTGTTGCTTTAAAATTAACTCCAGCTTCATAACAAGATTTAAAAGCTTCGAAACCAGCTTTTCCTGGCTTAGTATTTAATTTCATATCAATTCCAGCCATAAGACCTTGCCCTCTAATATTGGCGACGGATTCAAGATCTTTGAGTGAAAATATACTTTTCTGAAAATATGGTACTAAATCTTTAACTCTATTAAATATATCTTCTTTTTCAAAAATATCTTGCACTGCTAAAGCCGCAGCTACAGAAACTGGAATCCCTGAATAAGTATAACCATGAAATAATTCAACAGCTCCCATTGGTGATGCATCCATAACTGCTTCGTACATTTCATCTTTACAAGCAACTACTCCCATTGGTACTACACCATTGGTGGTAGCTTTTGCCAATGTCATCATATCTGGAACTACACCAAATTCTTGCGAAGCAAATACTGATCCCATTCTTCCCCATCCACATATTACCTCGTCAAAAATTAATAGTATTCCATGTTTGTCACAAATTTCTCTAAGTTTTTGCAAATATCCTTTTGGTGGCACTAAACAGCCTGTTGATCCAGCTACAGGTTCAACTATACAAGCTGCTATATTTTCTCCGCCAAAATTTTCGCAAATTCTTTCTAAATCATTAGCAAGTTCAGCTCCTGTTTCTGGCTGGCCGCTTACAAATTTATGTTCTGGTAAATGAGTATGTCTCATATGAAGAACACCCGGCATTAAAACACTAGCAAATGTTTTAACATTATTTATCATTCCTCCAACTGAAGTAGCTCCTATGTTCATTCCATGGTAAGCTCTTTCTCTTCCAACAAATCTAAATCTTTTACTGTCGCCTTTTGCTCTATGGTAAGCAATTGCAATTTTAATTGCGGTTTCAACAGCAGTAGATCCACAAATTGTATAAAAAATTTTATTTAAATCTCCTGGAGTATGTTTTGATATTTTTGTAGCTAATTCAAATGAGCCGCCAAAACCTTGTTGAAATGGTTGAGCATAATCTAAAGTTTCCAATTGTTTTGTGACTGCTTCAGTAATTTCTTTTCTTCCATGTCCCAAAGGATTGCAAAATAAGCCTGAACTTCCATCTATTTGGGTTTTTCCATGGTGAGTTTTTAAATAAACTCCTTTTGCTTCTGTAATCAATCTTGGATTTGCTTTGAAATCCTTATTGGATGTAAAAGGCATCCAATGTTCATTAAGAGAATTTGGTACCGTAGGTCTATTTTCTGAACTCATAATTATTTAATTTAAACTAAAACATGATTATTAGACTAAAAAAAAATATTTAACTACAAGATTATTTAAGTAAAGCTAGGTAATTTCAATTGTTCAATCTAAAGTTGAATCCAAAAATAAATAAATCCACCATTTACATCTGCTAAAAATTCAAATTAAATACCAATTTTATTAATTAATAAAAGGGGAATAAATGAAAAAAATAATTAGTTTTATTCTAGCAAGTATTGTTGCTTTTTCTTACAGTATATCTGTGGCTAACTCAGCTGCTAACGAAGTAAGAGTAGCATTCTTCTTAGAATGGCCAACTCCAAACCAAGAAGATAAAGTTAAGAAGCTTTTTGATAAAGCTCTAGGTGTTCCAGTTAAATGGACTAACTTTGCAAATGGTGGAGCAATGACTGATGCTATGTTAGCGGGAGATATTGATATTTCTTACTCACAAGGTTTAGTACCATTTATAAACGCAGTTAAATCGAAAGCACCTTTAAAGCTTGTAGATATAGCTATGGAATATGGAATGGGTGGAACTACTTGTGTTACATCTAATGCATCTGGAATTACGAAAGCTAACGCTTCTGAATTAGAAGGCAAAAAAGTTGCAGTTCCACTTGGAACTATGGCTGAGTATGTTTTCGATGAAAGTATGAAAGTTGTAGGAGCTGATAGAAATAAAATGGATGTTATTCAAATGGATCCTGAAGAAGGGGCTGCTGCACTAGTTAGTGGTGATGTTGTTATGGCATGTTTATTTGGAGGTAACTCTATTAAAGCTGCAGTAGCAGTTGGATCAAGACTTTTAACTGTTCAAGAAGCTCGTGACGCAGGTATCTTAGGTATAGATATTACTTCTGTTACAGATAAATTTATGAAAGAAAACCCAGGAATGCTGAGAACTTTCATAGAAGTAACTCATGAAGCTAATGCTAGATATGCAGCAGGTAAAAGTGACCTGAATGTTATAGCTAAAGATGCTGAAATGGCGCTTGGAGATATGAAAGACACTATTGGTGGATTTAAATTTCTAACACCTGCAGAAACTAAAAAATCTATGGAAAGCGGTAATCTTGCTGGATTCTTAAAAGGAATGGATACTCCTGATGGAGCAGTAGATACTAGTTTTTTACCTTTATAATTTAAAGGTTAAGATAAAATTAAATAGGCGCCAATCTAATAAATTGGTGCCTATTTTTTTGGAAAAAATTCTATTATATTATTTTTATGAGTGATTTAGTTTCTCAAAATCTAAACATGATTTTTAAAACTCCAAAAGGAGAAACTGTTCATGCATTAAAAGATTTAAATTTCACACTTAAAAAAGGTGAACTTTTAACTGTACTTGGTCCTTCTGGTTGCGGAAAAACAACTTTATTAAACATTGCGGCTGGATTTCTTAGGCCTACCTCTGGTTCGATTGTTTTAGGTGGAAACGAAATCAATGGTCCTGGAGTTGAAAGAGGAATGGTCTTTCAACAAGGTGCTTTGTTTGAATGGCTAACTGTTTCTGAAAATGTAAACTTTGGTTTAAGAATGAAAAAAGAAGATCCAGTTAAAACGGCAAAGAAAGTTGAGGAGTGGCTGGATATAGTTGGTTTACAAGGATTTGGAAATACTCCAACCTATCAATTATCTGGAGGCATGCAGCAAAGAGTTGCTCTGGCAAGATGTCTGATTAATGATCCAGATTTAATTTTAATGGATGAACCTTTGGGCGCACTAGATGCATTAACAAGAGAAAAAATGCAGTCTTTAGTTTTAAAAATTTGGAAAGAAACTGGTAAAACTATAATTCTTATTACTCACTCTGTTGAAGAAGCTCTGCTGCTTGGTGAAAAGTTATACGTGATGGCACCAAGACCTGGCCGTATACATAAAGAATATAAACTTCCATTTGCATCATTGGGAATAGATGGTGATTTAAGAGAGATAAAAAAAAAACAAGAATTTGCTAGTAAAAGAGAAGAGATTTTAGCCATGATATGGAACATGGAAGAAGAAATAATGGGTAAAGATATTTAATATGTTCACTAAAATTATCACATTTTTAATTTTTTTTGCTGTTGTAGGCTGCATTTTGCATGGAAGAAAAATAATAAAAACTGAAAAAGTTGATGCTGTTTTTGGAAATCCTGAAAGAGCCAAGGGTGGAACTCATTGGGTAATAGTTGGTAGTAGTTTTATATTGTTAACATGGCTTTATTATTCGTGGGATATTGCAAAAGGTTTTTACCCAAAATCAGCTAATGAACTTTGTCAAGTTGCTAAAGTAAACGATTCATTGCTTTCATTAAAATATTTATTTCCTATAGAACAAAGGCAATTCAAAAGTACTTTTATTATCAAGAGTGAAAATAAAAATATTGATAAATTAGCTCTTGAGATACAAAATTCTAAAGACATAAGAGACCAGGATAAAAGTAAACTTTTAGGTTTGATTAAAAAAACAAAAAAAACAATTCCATTATTAACTAATGAAAAACTTCTAGAAAATGAAACTAAAAATAAGATTGATGAATTAACTAATAAAATTATTTGGCTTACAGAAGATTTCCAAAAAGTAAGTTATCCTCCAATAAAAAGTCTTGAAGAAGAGAATAAAAGAATTGAAGCTTTAAAAAAACAAGGTGGTTGGGGATCATCGGGAACTGCAGTAGAACAAACAATAGAAATTCCTATTATTCCTGAAACCAAAAAAGGATTAAAATTTGATGCTGCTGCAAAAGAATTAAAAATAATCAGTGATGAATTCTTTAAATTAAGAAATCATAACACTGCTTACAAGAAAGTAATGAAAGAAATCAAAGATGAAATAAAAAAATATAGATCAGATTTAGACGATACTCATGAAATTGCATCAACTTTTGCAAAAGATGTTCTTAAAGTTGCTAGAAGAATTGAATACGCAAGTATCTTTCCACCAAAAACTTTGGATGCGATGCAAGAATCTCTTATAGAATTTGATCGTGTTCAAAAAAAAGAGCAAGGAAGCTTAAGATATGTTGATATTTTTTTATTCCCTGCTGGAACGATAGTGTCAAGTGGTCCTAGTTGTTCTGAACAAGGTTCCGGTAGATGGTTGCCGAAACCTTCTGATACTTTAAATAAATTTGCTCTTCTATTAAAACCAAGCGTTGGTTTTAAAAATATTCCACTGATTTGGTTTGAAATGATGGACGTAAGTAGAATTGTTGGTTTTATTGTTCCAGATTGGATTGCAGATGTTATTCCTGGAGAGTATCCAGTTCATGGTGAGGATGGATCTGTTAAACCAAATTTAAAAAGTAAAGTTTTAAATATAGCAACAGGTGAATTTAAATTATTCAAAATACCTGTTCCTATGGGTCATATATGGGATTCATTTTTAAGAGTATTCTTAGGATTGGTTCTTGGAATAATATTTGGTGTCCCTCTTGGTTTGTTCATGGGCTTAAATAGATTTGCTAAAGGATTTTTTGATCCATTAATTGAATTATACAGACCCGTACCTCCACTTGCTTGGGCTCCATTAGTAATCTCTGTTCTTGGAATTGACAATGTTGGAAAAGTTTTCTTATTATTTATGGTATCTTTTTCAATTATGATTATTTCAGCAAGAGCTGGGGCATCTGGAACTCAACTGTCTAAAATTCATGCTTCGCACTCCTTAGGTGCATCTAGATGGCAAATACTAAGATATGTTATATTTCCAAATTCATTACCAGAAATATTAACAGGTGTTAGAGTAGCTATTGGTATGTGTTGGGGAACATTAGTAGCGGCTGAGTTTTTGGCAGGAACTACTGGTATTGGTTTTGTTGAAAACGTTGCTAAAAAATACTTTCAATACGAGGTCATTTGGATAACCATATTTGTTATGGGTATGCTTGGCCTTTTATTTGATGTTACTCTTAGAAAAATAATAGATAAAACCATTCCTTGGCGTGGAAAAGGTTAATGTTAAATAAGAAAATTTTAGAAAGTATTTTTGAAAAATTACTTTCTCAGGCTAAAAAATCCCATGATGAATTTAATGCTGCCGATGGCAAAATAGGTGACGGCGATCTTGGTGTTACAATTCTAAATGGATTAGAAGAAGTAAATAATAATAAAGGTAATTTTAAAGAAGATATGGGTGCTAATTTTATACTTTGTTCACAGGCATTTGTTAAAAAGTCTGGCTCTAGCTTTGGAACATTAATTGCTTTTTCATTTATGAATATTTCAAAAAATTTAAAAGGAAAAACAGAATGTAATCATGAAGATATTATTGATATTTTTGAAATTTCATTAAAAACAATTATTGAAAGAGGTAAATGCAAACTGGGTGATAAAACTATCGCGGATAGTCTAAATTTAATAATAAAAAAACTTAAAGAGAATAAAAATTATTCTGAAATATTTAAGAAAGCAACGAAACAAGCTTTGGAAGATTTTAAAGGAAAAAAAATACTAATCGGAAGAGCAAGAATGTTTGAAGATAAAACAAAAGATCTAGATGACCCAGGTATGCTTGTTTTAAATAAATTAAGTGAAGCTTTTTAATTTTTATTTTCTAAAAATTAAAAATATAATTAATACGATCCAAAAGAAGCAATAGTAATAATATATATACTTTCTAGCAAAGCTTTTTGGTACGCTTTCCTGTTTAATTATCTTTTTTTTCAACATAAAATAGACATATTAAAAATAATGCAGTCCAACCAACTCCTATCATCGCTTTTAATAAAGAAGTTTCTGCTCCCCAAATATCGAGGAATAGCGCTCCAATAATTATTCCAATTGCGTAAATTGTTATTATCAAAGTACTTTTATTCATTTTGATTTATATTATTTTCTTTTTTATTCGTTTTTTTTGATTTTTTACCTCTTATTAGTGCAGATATTCCAATATATATTATTAATCCAAAAATCAACAACGAAATAATAAAAAAAATTATTTTTTGCATTTTAGTTTATTATCAAATTTTTTTAATCCATTCTTCTTTTTTTTTCTCTTCTAAAAATGAAGATTTAAATGCGTTAACAAGTAGTTTTTTTACTTCATTTCTTGAAAGATTTAATGCTTTTTGTGTTTCAATTAAGTTTTTACTTAAATACCCACCAAAATAAGCTGGGTCGTCAGAATTAACCATTACCATTAATTTCTTATCTAACATTTTTTTTAAATTATGATCTTTTAGTTTATTAAATACCTTTAATTTTATATTTGAAAGTGGACATACTGTTAGTGGAATTTGGCTTTTTGATAACTTTTTAACCAACTTTTCATCTTTAAGACATTGAACTCCATGATCAATTCTTTTTACATTAAGTAGATTTATAGCTTCCCACATATATTCTGGTGGTCCTTCCTCGCCTGCATGAGCAACCGTTATAAAGTTGTTTTCTGAAGCTTTTTTAAACAATTTTTGAAATTTATTTGGGGGATTTCCTAATTCAGAAGAATCTAAACCAACGCCAAAAATCTTATCTTTATGATTAATCGCTTTATCCAAAATTTTAAAACCCGCTTCTTCATCTAAGTGTCTTAAAAAACACATAATAATTTTAAAGCTCAAATTTAATTCTTTTTCAGCTTTTTTAAGCGCTTTATAAATTCCATTTATCACAATATCAAAATCAATCCCTCTATCTGTATGGGTTTGAGGATCAAAAAATATTTCCGTATGAACTATGTTTTCCTCTTTACATTTTAATGCGTATGCCCAAGTAAGATCAAAAAAATCTTTTTCTTTTACTAATACCTTAGCTGCTTCATAATAAATTTTTAAAAAAGAATTTAAATTACTAAAATTATATGCTTTTTTAATATCTTTAATATTTTTAAATGGAATTTGAATATTGTTTCTTTTAGCTAAAGCAAACATTAATTCAGGTTCCAGAGTGCCTTCTATATGTAAATGCAATTCAACTTTTGGTGATTTTTTTATAAATTCTAATAGACTCATAAAGACCTAGCAAAATCTCTTATATCTTTAATTAATAACTCTGGCTGTTCTAAAGCTGCAAAGTGTCCACCTTTTTCCATTTCTGTCCAACGTTTAATGTTGTAAATTCTTTCAACATAAGATCTTGGAGCCCATTCTAAATATTCCTTTGGAAATAAAGCAACGGCAGTTGGAACTTTAATAGGTAAACCTTTTTTAGGAAGAAACCTTCCTCCTTCTTCTCTTCTTCCATAATAAATCCAAGATGCTGTGTTAAAAGTTTTTGTAACGAGATAAACCATAATATTTGATAACAAAGTATCTTTGGAATAAACGCTTTCAATATCATTATTATTTATATCAGACCACCCTCGCATCTTTTCAATTATCCAGGCCGCTACTCCAATAGGACTATCCATCATTGCGTAGCTTAATGTTTGTGGTTTTGTTGCTTGTTGCGTTCTATATCCATTTTCTAAAATTTGATTTCTTTCAAATTTTTCTTCCCAATTTTTTTCTTCTTTAGTTTGAGGGCCATCAGGATGTCTTACAATTAAAATATTAATATGAATTGCGTAGCAATATTCTGGAAAGTCAAAGGCTAACCAAGTAGCAATTGTTCCGCCAAAGTCACCACCTTGGGCAAAGTATTTTTTATATCCAAGTTTGTTTGTCATTAATGAATTAAATATTGATGCCATTTTTCTTGGGCCAATTGGTTTGGGAGGTTTTCCTGAAAAGCCAAATCCAGGTAAAGATGGCGCTACGACATTAAAAGCATCTTCTTCTTTTCCACCATATTTTTCTGGATGAGCAAGTTGATCAATTATGAGTAAAAATTCGACTATAGACCCTGGCCATCCATGACTTAATAATAATGTCTTTGGATTAGACCCGCTTCCCTTTTCATAAATAAAATGAATATCAATACCATCTATATTTGCTGTAAAATTTTTAAACTTATTTATTTTTTTTTCTGTTTTTTTCCAATCATATTTTTCTATCCAATACTTTGAAATTTCTTTCATATAGTCAAGGTTAGTTCCATATGCCCATCCACCATCATCAGGCATTTCGTGCCAAGGATAATTTTTAACCTTTTTGTTAATATCCTCAATTATTTTGTTGGAAATATTTATTTTAAATGGTGTAATCATAGAAAAATATATTTTAGTATATTCATAATAAAATTACATGAAAAAGATAATTAATAAAGCAAGTGACTTTGTTGAAGAATCTATAGACGGATTAGTTAAATCTCACCCTGAAATCTATGCTTTCGCAAAAGATAATAAAAGAGTAATTACAAGGACTACAAAAGCTACAAATAAAGTTGGTATAGTTACTGGTGGAGGGTCAGGACATTTACCAGTTTTTACTGGTTATTTAGGAAAAGGATTTTTAGATGCATGCGCTATAGGTTCTGTATTTGCATCACCTTCCGTGGAACAAATGATATCAGCTATAAAAAACGCTGATAATGGCAATGGTGTTTTATGTATTATTGGAAATTATGGTGGCGATGTAATGAATTTTGAAATGGCTTGTGAAATGGCTGAAGCTGAGGGAATTAAAACAAAAAAAGTAATAGTTGCTGATGATATTGCAAGTGCTAGTGAAAAAGAAAAATCTAAAAGAAGAGGAATTGCAGGAATGATTTTTGTATTTAAAACCGCTGGTGCAATTGCTGAAACTGGTGCATCTTTAGATGATGTTTTTAATTTAGCTTCAGAAGTAAATAATAATATCAGAACTCTTGGTGTTGCTTTATCTCCTTGTATTTTACCCGAAGCTGGAAAACCTACTTTTGAAATAAGTGATGATGAAATAGAAATTGGCATGGGTATTCATGGTGAACCAGGAATAAAAAGAGAAAAACTAAAGCCTGCAAACGACTTAGTTGATGATCTTTATAAAAGGATAATTAATGACTCAAAATTAACTGCTAATGATAATATTACTGTAATGATTAATAGTTTAGGAGCTACTCCGTTAGAAGAGTTATATATAATATCTAAAAGAGTTAATGAAAATTTAACTAATTCAAAAATAAATAATCTTAAATCTTATGTTGGAAGATATGCAACTTCCATGGAGATGGCAGGAATGTCTATAACTACACTAAAGTTAAACGATAATATAAAAAAATACTTATTCGCTAAAAGCGAATGTCCTTTTTGGAATAGTTAATTTATTTTAGATAAATAATCTTACGGAGGATTTCCACCTGGGTCAGGTCCACCTGGTCCTTCTGGTCCTCCTGGTCCTCCAGGGCCACCTTCGCCGCCAAATCCTGGTCCACCTTCGCCCATCATACCGCCTTCGCCGAACATGCCGCCTTCGCCACCAAGCCCACCAAAACCACCTTGACCGCCCATCATACCGCCCATGCCGCCTTCGCCCATCATGCCGCCTTCGCCCATCATGCCGCCCATGCCGCCCATGCCGCCTGCTTGACCTGCCATAGCACCTGCCATAGCGCCGCCCATTGCGCCGCCCATACCTTCTTGCATTGCGCCGCCCATAGCTTTGCCCATAGCACCATCACCCATGCCACCAGCTCCCATTGCTGCGCCCATTGCACCTGATCCCATTGCAGAAGCTGCTGCACCTTGAGCAGACATTGCTGATCCCATTGCTGCGCCTGCTAATCCTGATCCTGCTTCAGAAGCTGCACCTGCTGCTTTTGCAACTGAGCCCATTGCTGCACCTGGGTCTAAACCTGTGCCCATTGCTGCTGACACTTGTCCTAAATTCATTCCGGATTCCATTCCTGCTTCCATTCCTTCCATACCCTCCATGCCTTCCATTCCGCCTTCAGGTCCTCCAGCTCCCATAATATCTCCTAGTTTAGCTCCTTCAGGTCCTCCTGATACCCCCATGGCTTCAGCCATTTCAGGATTCATTTCTGCATCCATATCCATTTTTCCCATTCCAACCATTCCACCACTCATTGCTGCTAAACCCATGTCGCCACCTTCCATACCCATGGCTTCACTTAAACCTTCCATACCTGTTGCTCCCATTGCCGCCATTGTGCCTTGGTTAACTAAACCTGTTTCCATCATATCGCCCATCATAGAAGCTGGCATTGCTCCTTCAGCTGCCATAGCAGCCATACCTTGAATTGCTTCACTTCCTAGTCCTGCCATTTCAGTAGACATAACAGATGTTACATCCATTCCTGCCATTCCTGCAGCTCCCATGCTAGCTACCATTCCTGGTGTTAAACCTGTTTGAGCTGCCATTTCTGCCATTCCTAATTGATCCATTGCTCCAGCATCCATACCAGTCATTGCTGCCATATGTTCTCCCATTTGGTCTGCATCCATTGCACCTCCCATAACATCGGCCATACCAGCCATTCCAACTCCAGCATCAGCACCTATTGCTCCTGCTGCTTCCATTCCCATAGCTGTCATACCTTCTGGTGGTGCCATAGCGCCTGGTAACCCGCCTGCTAATGAAGGTTTTGCCATAACCATGGCTCCCATCATCATTCCTGATTCACTAACATTTTCTGGCATTTCGATTGCTTCTGGTCCTTCATCAGCCATTAAAGCTGCTGCTGAATCTTTTGATTCCATCCCCATTGCTATAGCAGTTTTTTCTTTAGGAGCTTTTCCTGAAATAGCTCCACTAATCATTCCAACCGTTCCTGACATTGATGCAGTAATTCCTGTTGAAGGATCTCCAAATGCTTCACTTAAACTTGCAGCCATAGTTGCCATTCCACCCATTGCTTCTCCAAGTGCTTCCATACCTTCTAATCCTTGCATACCTTCAGCCATTCCTGACATACCTTCCATTCCCATTGAGGCTCCCATAGCATCCATCATTTCTGCGCCCATACCTTTTGCCATCATAGTTGCACCTATTGCACCGGTCATTGCTCCAGCCATCTCACCCATTGCACCTGGATCTGAAGTTAAAGTTTCTAATGCAGCTGTAGCTGCTCCAACTGGTAAAGCTTCTAAAGCTCCTGCCATCATTGCTGGGTTCATCCCCATTTCTGCAACATTCATAGATGCAAAGCTACCTGCATCAAAGGCTCCCATATCGAATGTCTCTGTTCCCATAACAGCTCCCAAATCAACCATACCTGCATCTGCTAAGCCTTCCATAGCTGATCCAATTCCAATGCCATTAGCATCTAATGCTCCCATCATTCCTTTTGCATCAAAACCTGCTCCTTCTACTGCATTCATTGATCCAGCAAGTTTTTGCATAGCAACAACTTTTCCAGCTCCCATTGTTCCTGCTATACTTGATAGAGCTGCCATTTCTTCCGGTGAAAAATCTTTTCCAAAATCCATATCTGACATATCCAATGCAGTTGGGTCGGGCACCGCACCTAATGCCATATCTGTAACACCTTCAACCAATGTCATGGCCTGAACTGCTGATGTTATATCTCCTTTAGCTAAACTTTCTTGTGCAAATGCCATAGCTGTTTCTGCTTGAGCAATTGATGTGTCTAATGCTTTACCAATATCAGATTTTGCTTCTCCTAAAGCTTCAGTAGCGGCTTCTAAATTTTCGGTAACTTTACCCGCATCACTTGCTAATTGGTCAGCTGCAGCTTGAGCCGAATTTCCTGCTGCTTCGGAAACACCTGCTAATCCAGCAACATCATTTGCATTAGCAAATGTGTTTGATATCAAAAAGAGTATAAATGCAGTTTTAATTAAAATTTTTTTTATCATTATTGAGTTTGTTCTATTTGTTTTTGAGCCTCAATTGTAGCTGCTCTTTGTGCATTAACTTTTGCTAAAGCAATTTGTTTTTTCATATTTGCAAGTACTGCCGCTCGTTCTGCAATTTCGGGGTCTATTTTTGATTTCTTTTTCTTTTTCTTTTTGTTCTGTTTCCATGCAGCTTTTAACATCTTTCCAGTTGCCCAAAACTTTAATACTGCTTCGGAAGTTTTTGCTTTAGGAGATATTTGAAGGCTCATTCTCATTGCTTCTCTACCCTTTTTTAGTCCTTCTAATGTTTCAACTTTTGCTCTTTTATCTTTTAGCATTTCGTTAAATAATGCTTCAAAGTAAGCCATATCTCTTATCATTAAATGCTGATATTTGTTTAAAGACCCTTTTCCTTTAACAAATCTTGCATAAACTTTTCCTCCTGCTTCACCTTGCTTTTTCTTTGGAGTGTCAGATGTAGGTAGAAACATTCCTTCAGGATATTTTATATCCTCCCAAATAAATGCTGCTGGCCTTTCGCTCTCAGGCCAATCTTTCATTTTTTCATACTTTTGGCAATAAATGCAGTCTTTTTCTTTTTTCTTTTTCTTTTTTGCTGCGTCAGAAAATGTGGTTGTCAGCAAAAACACAGCTAATAAAACTGTAAAAAATTTTGCAAAGTTTCTTATACTCATTTACCCCTCTAAAGATTATTCTATTATTTAAAATGGTAACTAGTCAAACATCAAAAATATGTATTTATTAGGAAAAACTAACTAAATATTATACAATTAAACTTCTAGTTGTATTAATAAAAATATGTTTATAAAATATTAATTTAAATCTATCAGCATAACGTGAAACATTTTAAAATTAAAAAAATAGTAAAAAAAATTTTTAAAAAATTTAAGCTAAGTGACAAACACGCAGAAATTAGCTCAGAATATTTAATAAAAGCAGAATTAGTTGGTGCACCATCTCACGGTCTAGCTAGACTAAAAATGTATTGTGAAAGATTAAAAAAAAAAATAATTAACCCCAAACCAAAAATTAAAATAAAAAAAATTTCTAGTTCTATAGCTCATATCGATGGAAATGATGGAATAGGTTTTGTTGCAGCAGATATTGGGATAAAGCTTGCTATAAAAAATGCCAAAAAAACTGGTATAAGCTTGGTTGCAATTAAAAATAGTGGTCATTATGGTTTATCTAGTTTTTATGCTGAACAAGCAGTTAATAAAAACTTGATAGTTTTCTGTTTTACAAATGCTCCTCCTGCAATCGCTCCTTATGGATCTAAAAAAAAACTTTTTGGAACTAACCCTATCTGCTTTGGAACACCTACAGGAAATAAAATTCCTTTTATCTTAGACACATCTGTTTCTGTTATTAATAGAGGTAAAATAAGAGTTGCTGCAAAATTAGGACATAAAATTCCTTTAGGTGTAGCTTTAGATAAATTTGGCAAACCAACAACAGATGCTAAGCGTGCTTTAAAAGGAGTTCAGTTACCTATAGCAGGTTTTAGAGGTTCAGGATTAGCATGGATGGTAGATATAATGAGTGGAGTATTAACAGGAGCAAACCACGGAGGAAAAGTTAAAGACCCATTTGATGATTTTAGCGGACCGCAAAATGTAGGACATTTATTCTTAGTTTTAAAACCAAATCTATTCGTAGGAAAAAATTATATAAGAAGAATTAGACAAAACATTAGAACAATAAAAAAACTTCCAAAAATTAAAGGAGTACAAGAAATTCTTTACCCAGGACAAGGAATAAACTCAAGATATAAAAAAAATCTTAAAAAAGGTATTGTTATTCAAAAAAATATATTAGAAGACATTAAAAAATTAAATGCTGTCAAATAAAGAAATAGTCTGTCCAGATAACTTGATAAAAGTTGCTAAGAAGAAAAAAAATGTACCAGCTGCTATAGTAAATGCGGGCAAACCTTTGCCAATGTATTCTGCAATGGAAGCTGTAAAAGAAAATTTAATTTATCCAATATTCATTGGAAATAAAGATGAAATCCAAAAATGCTCTGATCAGTTAAAATGGGATATTTCTAAATATGAAATCATCAATGAACCAGTTGAAAACAATACAGCCTCAATATCTGCTAAATTGGCTGCTGATGAAAAAATTAAGATTATAATTAAAGGTCATATTCATACAGATGTATTAATGAAAGAAGTTTTAAAAAGAGAATATAATTTGCTTGGGAAAAAAAGATTAAGCCATATTTGGCATATGACAACTGACAAAACAAGTTCTCCTCTTATTATTACTGATGGTGCTCTAAATGTATTGCCAAACGTAAAAACAAAAATGCACATAGTTAAAAATGCGGTTGATTTCGCAAATAGAATTGGAATTGAAAGACCTAAAGTATCAGTGTTATCTGCTACGGAAGAAGTATTAGAAAGTGTGCCAAGTTCAATAGACGCAAATGAAATAACAAGGCTTGCTAAGGAAGAAAACATAAATGCAGATGTTTTTGGCCCTCTTGCTTTTGATAATAGTATCTCAAAAAAATCTGCAGCAATTAAAGGTATAAAAAACACAGTTGCAGGAAAGGCAGATATATTGCTTGTTCCAAGTGTGGAAACTGGAAATGGTTTAGTAAAAATGATGATTTACTTTATGGGAGCTTGTGCAGCAGGTGTAGTTATTGGTGGAAAAGTTCCTGTTGTAATAACAAGTAGATCAGATGAAGCGCAAGCAAGGCTTGCTTCTATAGCTGCAGCAGTAGTAGCTTTAGACTAAAGCTTTATATTTTTAACTATAAAAAGTTTTCTTGGAAATTTTCCTTCCTCAAATTTTTCAATATCTAAAACTTTAAAGCCTTTTGATAATTGATTTACTTTATCTTTAGAAAAAAAATGTACTATAAATCCATCATTCTCATAAAGATTTTCGCCTCTGTGAATTCCATTTTTATAATCACCATCTTCAGTATGACGAACAGTATAAATGTTAATTCCTTGAGGCTTTAATATCCTGCAAATTTCATTATTTAAGTTTTCAAGATCAAGGTTTGACAGCGCCATACAATAAAGCATGTGAGAAAAACATGCATCTATAGAATTATTTTCAAAAGGCAATTTTTTCCTTACATCAAAAAGTTTTGGTTTTATAAATTCTTCAAGCATTAATTTTTTTGATTTAATTTTAATGCTTTCTATGGATGCTTTGCTGTAATCTAAAGCGTTAACATGAATTAAATTTTTTGCAAAAAATATCGTATCCCTTCCAAGACCTGCACCAAGTTCAACAATATTTTTAAAATTTTGCTCTTTAAATGATTTAAGTGCTTTTATAGCAGCTATGCTTGGATCAAGACCAAACATCTCAGGCTTACTTAAGAAGTTTACTTCCCAATGCTGAGACTGTTGGTCTAATTTCTTTTGATCCAAATTTATTTAACTGGGTCTGGAACCTTACGTAAATAAGGTTTAATAGTTTCCCATCCGTCTGGATATATTTTTTTTGCTTCTTCGTTCGTAACTTTAGGAACAATTATTACTTTCTCTCCAGGTTTCCAATCTGCAGGTGTAGCAATTTTGTGTTTTGCTGTTCGTTGCATTGAGTCTATTGTTCTTAATATCTCGTGAAAATTACGACCTGTAGTCATTGGATAAGTTAAAAATAAACCAATTCTCTTATCTGGCCTAATTACATAAACAGTTCTTACAGTTTCATTATCAACCGCTGTACGTCCCATTGATGTAGTGCCTGCATCGCCTTCTAACATATTGTAAAGTTTTGCTACCTCTAATTTTTCATCTGCAACTATTGGGTAGTTTGGTTTTAATCCACAAACATCTTTAATATCATCAAGCCACTTAACATGGTCAGAAACTGGGTCAACGCTTAATCCCATAACTTTAACGTTTCTTTTTTCAAACTCAGGTTTCATTTTAGCCAATGCTCCAAGTTCAGTTGTACAAACTGGAGTAAAGTCTTTTGGGTGCGAAAATAAAACACCCCAACTATCTCCAAGCCATTCATGAAAAGATAATTTCCCTTCAGAAGTTTCAGCTGTAAAATCTGGAGCTAAGCTATTAATTTTTAAAGTCATTTTTTTCCTCTCTCTTATTGTTTTTTGAAATAGTATAATCAAGATTGATTTGCTATGCAATTTTTTATAGTGTCCAAAATTATCTATGATATTTGAACAACTATTTGATATAAAATCCTCAACCTATACTTACATTATATCTAGCGGAAAAGGCAGAGAAGCTTTGATAATTGATCCGGTTATCGATCATACAAATGAATATGTAAAAATTTTAGAAAATTTAGAATTAAAACTAGTTAAAGTAATTGATACTCACATACATGCTGATCATATCACCGGGTTGAATGAATTAAATAAAAGAACGAACTGTATTAGAGTTATGGGAGAAAAATCCAAGTCAGAAGTAATTGATTTAAAAATAAAAGACAATGAAAAGATAAATGTAGAAAATATTGAACTTAAAGCAATTTATACACCTGGTCACACTGATTGTTCTTACTGCTATTTAATGAACGATAGAGTTTTTACTGGTGATACTCTTTTAATTAATGGAACTGGTAGAACAGATTTTCAAAATGGAAGTTCTTATGATGCATATGACTCTTTATTCAACAAGTTGCTTAAATTACCAGAAAAAACTTTTGTATATCCTGCACATGATTATAATGGAAAAAAATACTCTACAATTGAAATTGAAAGAAATAACAATCCAAGACTACAAGTTAACTCAAAGGAAGAATATGCAGAAATTATGAGTAACTTAAAATTAGCAAATCCTAAAATGATGGATATTGCTGTACCAGCTAATGTAAAAGGTTTGACTTTGGATCAAATATAATTGCGACTAAATTGATCTTGTTTTTTTAATAACAACTATTATATTAAACATATGACTTGTAATAACTCAAAATGTAATTGTGCAAATTGCATAAATGATAAATGCTCTTGCGATGGAAATATAGAGTGTTCTTGTGTTCCAGAGTCAACTAGTTGTTGCTGCAACAGCTAATCAATAATTTAAATAAAATCATTTAAATAATTATGAACAGTTTTTTAGAATCGATAATTAACAGGGATCCTGCTGCAAAATCTAAACTAAGCGTAGTATTAACTTATCCAGGAGTAAAAGCAGTTTTTTTTCATCAGATTGCCCATTTTTTTTCTGTTGCAAAGTTCCATCTAGTTGCAAGAATGATATCGCAACTTTCAAGGTTTTTAACGGGAATAGAAATTCATCCAAAAGCAAAGATTGGAAAAAATTTATTTATTGATCATGGTATGGGTGTTGTTGTTGGAGAAACATCAGAAATTGGTGATAATGTTACCATCTATCACATGGTTACATTAGGAGGTATATCTCCCAGTATTGACTCGGATAATCAAAGAAATGTCAAAAGACATCCAACATTAAAAGATAATGTTGTGGTTGGGTCTGGTGCGCAAGTCTTAGGACCAATTATAGTTGGCAAAAATGCCAAGATTGGAGCTAATGCAGTTGTAACTAAAAATGTTCCTGAAAATGCAGTAATGGTCGGAATACCAGCTAAAAATGTTGGAACGACTACAGAAGAATTCAAACCTTATGGTATTACTCCAAGTAGTGATGAATAAATAAATGAAAAATTCACAAGATAACTTTATTGAAGGTATTGGCAATACACCTTTAATAAAACTTAATGCTGCTTCAAAAATAACTGGTTGCAACATTTATGGAAAAGCCGAATACTTAAATCCTGGTGGATCAGTTAAAGATCGTGCTGCTCTAGCTTTAATAAAAGATGCTGAAGAAAAAAAATTAATTTCTAAAGGCGGAATTGTAGTTGAAGGAACTGCTGGCAATACAGGAATTGGGCTATGTTTAATTGGAAATTTAAAAGGTTACAAAACTGTTATTGTTATGAATGAAAATCAAACCCAAGAAAAAAAAGATGCATTAAAAAACATAGGTGCTGATTTAAGATTAGTTCCACCCAAACCATACAAAGATGATGGTAATTATGTAAAAATTGCAGGAAGATTAGCTGAAGAGTTAAAAAAAACAAATAATCATGGAGTAGTTTGGGCTAATCAGTTTGATAACACAGCAAATTCAAAAGGCCATTATGAAACAACAGGCCCTGAAATTTGGGATCAAACTAGTGGTAAAATTGATGGTTTTATTTGTTCTTCTGGAACAGGAGGAACAATAAGTGGTGTAAGCAGATTTTTAAAAGAAAAAAATAAAAATATTAAAATTTATTTATCTGATCCTGCTGGCTCTGCACTTTATAACTATATTCAAAATGGTAAGTTAAAAAGTGAAGGAGGGTCTATAACCGAAGGAATAGGCTCAAGTAGAATTACAGCAAACTTTGCAGAAGCTAAAATAGATAGTGCTTACTCAATTGATGACCAAGAATCCTTGCCTGTTCTTTATAGTTTAATTGAAAATGAAGGTTTGAGTCTAGGAACAAGTTGTGGAGTTAATATTGCTGGTGCAATTAGAATGGGGAAAGAGCTTGGACCAGGTAAAACAATTGTAACTATTCTTTGCGATAAATCTGATAAATATAATAGTAAATTATTTAATAAGGAATTCCTTAAAGAAAAAGGCTTGCCATATCCAAACTGGCTCTAGTAAGTTGGTATATATTTATTTTTTTTTTATGGTGGATAAATAATTATGACTGGATCTATAGCTTTTATTGGTGTTGGAAACATGGGAAATCCTATGGTTGAAAATTTAATAAAAGCTGGAAAAAAAGTTCAAGTTTATGATGTCTCAAAAGAGATGCTTGAAAAAGCTAAAGAAAAAAAATTTGATATTACTAATAGTATTAATGACCTTATAAAAGATTCAGTTTCAACTGTAATTACTATGTTACCAGCCGGCAAACACTCTAAAGAAGTTTATTTAGGAAACGATGGAATTATAAATAAAATCTCTAAAGATTGTCTTTTAATTGATTGTTCAACAATTGATATTAAGACTTCCATAGAAATTGGAACTAAAGCTAAAGAATTAGGAATTAAAATGGTAGATGCTCCTGTAAGCGGAGGCGTAATGGGAGCAAAAAATGGAACCTTAACTTTTTTGGTAGGTGGTAGCAAAGATGCTTTTAATCTCGCTAAACCTCTTCTAGAAATTATGGGAAAAAATATTTTTCACGCAGGTGAGCTAGGTTGTGGAAATGGTGCAAAAATTTGCAATAATATGGCTCTGGGTATTTCTATGATAGGTGCATCAGAAGCATTAATGTTAGCAAAAAGATTAAACATTGATATTAAAAAAGTTCATGAAATAATGAAAAATGCATCTGGAAATAGCTGGCCAATATCAGTTTATCCTCCTCTGCCTGGTCTTAAGGAGGGAGTTCCATCAAATAATAAATATCGTCCCGGATTTTCAGCAGGAATGATGAGCAAAGATTTAAAACTTGCAATTGAATGTGCTAAAGAAGTTAAGGCTAATACTCCACTTGGTTCTACTGCAAATAATATTTATGATAAATTTTGCAAAGAAGGCAATGATAACAAAGATTTTTCAGCTATATCAAAAGTTGTAGGAGGAGACGCTTGGGACTACGAAATAGATAACTAATCATTGCTTTTCGGCAATGTAATAAAATCATAACAATAATTATTTATTTTGTGTACAATTTATTAATAAAAAAAAGGAGAAAATATGGAAAAAGAAATGCTTGCAATAGCAAAACTTAAATCTGGTGAAGGAAAATTTGAAAAGTTCATGGGATTTATGCAATCAGATGAAGGAATGGCAGTAAGAAAAACTATTGCTCATGTTGAAAAAACAGTTCCAGGAATAGCACCAAATAAAAGTTATGTTATGTTTAAAGTCTCAGTTCATAATGAAGAAGAAATGAAGAAGTTCGCTTCGGGCAATAATCCTATAGCAAAACCTATTTTCGATGAATGTATCGAAATTGTTGAAATGTATGAATTGAGCAAAGTTAATCTATAAAGATTAATAAAAATGGCTGGATACTTAATAGCGACTATAGAAGTAAAAAATCCTGAAGCTTATAAAGAATATTTAGCAAAAGTAACGGATATTGTTAAAAAATTTGGTGGTGAATTTTTAGTAAGAGCTGGAGAATATACTGAAATAGAAGGTAAATGGAAATATTCAAGAAATGTTGTAATTAAATTTCCTTCTTATGAAAAAGCTTTGGAATGGTATAATTCTGAAGAATACAAACCTGTAAAAAAAATACGTTTAGATAATTCAGTTGCTGATGCAATAATAATAAAAGGTGCATGAACGACTTATTAAAAATATATGATAAGCGAATATACAACTAATGATTTTTCTAAAATTCTTAATGTAATAAATGATGCTGCCTATAAATACAAAGACATCATCCCTGATGATTGTTGGCACGAACCCTATATGCCCAAACATGAACTTGAAGATGAATTTAAAAATGGTGTACGCATGTTTGGTTATCATGATAATAATGAATTAATTGGCGTCATAGGTTTTCAAGAAATAAAAGAAGTTGTTCTTATAAGACATGCTTACACTTTAACTAAACATCAAGGCAAGGGTAAAGGCAGTGAATTGCTTAAGTTTTTATTGGAAAAAAATAAAAATTCTCGTTTACTAGTGGGTACCTGGAAAAGTGCTATATGGGCAATAAAATTTTATGAAAAATTTGGTTTTACAGTTCATACTGATGAAGAATCTTCAATATTATTAAAAAAATATTGGAGCATACCTTCAAAACAAATTGAAAATTCTGTAGTATTAGAAAAATATTAATAGTAAGATTTTTAAAAAATAAAATGGCTGCCTACGCAATTTTTCAGATAAATGTAAAAAATCCTGAGGAATACAAAGGATATCTTAATCAAGTTACTCCGATAGTTAGAAAATATAATGGAGAATATATCGTTAGAGGTGGAGAATCTGAGGTTGTTTGGGGAGAGTGGGCCCATCCAAGAACAGTTGTAATAAAATTTCCCTCATATGAGGTTGCCATGGACTGGTATCATTCTGAAGAATATGCTCCAGTAAAAAGAATTAGAGAAGATAATGCTGAAGGAAATTGTTTAATAATAAAAGGAGGATAATATGTCAGTAATACAAAAACTTATCGATGCTCAAGATAATCAAGATTTAAAAGCATATAATGAAGTAGTTAGCGAAGATTACGTTTGGGTAAAACACTCGACTGGAGAAGAAATTCCCAGAGATGAATTAAGCAAATGGCTAATTAGTCCTGATGCTCCAAAATCAGAAAATGCTCGTATTATTTATGAAAATGATGAAATAGGAGTTGCTCATTATTTTGTTTCTTTTAAAGATGGTTCAAGACAAGCTGTTCTTGTGGTCTACACTATAAAAGATGGTAAAATAATTCGATCTGAAACGGGCGCTACTAATATAACAAAAAAATAAAGAAAGGATAAAATATGTCAATAATTGAAAAAATGACAAAAATAGTAAACGATGGAGATGTATCTGCAGGTGAACAAATGATACATGATGATTATCAGTTTTTAATGCATTCATCTGGAAATAAATTAGGCAAACAAGATATTTTAAAATGGTTAGGCATGAAAGATGTCAAAAAAGAAAAAGTTAGAGTTCTTTTTGAAAATGATGGAGTTGGATTTGAACATGCTTTTGTAAGTTATAACGATGGTAATAAAGAAGCTGTTATGACTTATTACAAATATAAAGATGGAAAAATTGTTTATATGGAAACTGGCGCAACAAAGTTACCTAAATAATGAATAAAGTAATTGGTTTTGTTATGGTTGGAACTAATGACCTTGAGAAATCAAGTAAGTTTTATGATGCTATCTTGATTCATCTTGGAATGAAAAGAGTTTCAATTACTGAAAGATATATCGCCTACGGTCATTCAAGTGATGACCTTGGAGTTAAGTTTTATATTACAAAACCGTTTAATAAAGAAGCTGCTAATGTAGGTAATGGTACGATGGTTGCTTTATCAGCTGAAACAAAAGATGCGGTCGATAAATTTCATGCTACAGCATTAAAAAATGGAGCTATTAACGAAGGAGACCCAGGACCAAGATCTGATGGAAATTATTATGGTTATATCCGTGATCTTGATGGAAATAAAATTACAGCTAGATGTGTGGTCAATTAAATGGGAAATATTACAGCTTATATAATTCTGATAGTTGCAGTAGTTTTGGGTACTGCTGCAAATGGATTCGCTAAAGGAGCTCAAGGTTTTACACTGTTAATACCAAGTGTTCTAACAGCAATAACTATTGTTGGATGTATGTATACTTTGTCACTTGTGATGAAAACAATTCCTGTCGGAATTACTTATGCCTCATTTGCTGGGTTGTGTATTATAGCTACTACAATAGTTGGAATGTATAAATTTAATCAAATACCAGATTTTTATACAACTATAGGTCTTGCTTTAATTATAGCTGGAGTTTTAATTGTTAATTTATTAGGTAAAGCAAACTAATTATTTCATAAAATCATCAACTTCAACTTGATAGCCTTCAACTAATCTATTTGTTTCATTGGCCATTCCTGTTACTGCTATCATTTCTTTAAGCATCTCATCGGTGGCACCTTTTTTTTTAGCAGCTAAGCTATGAGATTTTATGCAGTACTCACAACCATTTGTTACTGAAACTGCTATATAGATTAATTCTTTAACAACTGGATCAAGTGCACCTTTTTTCATTACTTGTTTTAATGAAGTCCAAGTTCTCTCTAATGTTTCAGGATTATTTGCAAGACTTTTCCAAAAGTTTGGAACTTCTGTAATTTGTCTCGCTGTTTTTATTTCCTCAAATATTTCTTTAACTTTTCCTTTTGCTTCGTTTTCTGAGATTGGTTTAAACATTGGCATTTTTCCTCCTTTAGTTATAAATTGACTCAATTTTTGGCATTAATGTTAACAATTCTTTTGTGTATTCATGTGAAGGATTTTTAAATAATTCTTCTGTCATTGAGACCTCACAAAGTTTACCATTTTTTAATACCGCTATTCGATCACACATTTGTCTTACCACTGGTAAATCATGACTAATGAATAAGATTGTCAGGTTTAACTGCTCCTGTAAATCTTTTAATAAATTTAATATTTGTGCTTGAATGCTCACATCTAAAGCAGAAGTTGGTTCATCACACACAAGAAGCCTCGGCTGAGTTGCTAATGCTCTTGCAATTGATATTCTTTGTCTTTGACCTCCAGAAAATTCATGGGGATAACGTTCAGCTGATTGTTGAGTTAATTCAACCGACTCTAATAAATCATAAATATAACTATCTACATCTTTTGAACTTATTGATGGATTGTGAAGCTTTATAGGTTCAGCAACTATATCTTTAACTTTTAATCTTCCATTTAATGAAGAGTATGGGTCTTGGAATATCATTTGAATTTGCTTTCTGAATTTCATCATTTCTTTGTTACTTTTAATTTTTGTTATACAAACATTGTCAAAATATATGTCTCCAGCACTTGGCCTAAATAAATTAACAATCATTTTGGCAATAGTTGATTTTCCACTACCACTCTCCCCTACTAGACCAAATGATTGGCCTTCTTTAATATCAAATGTCACATCATCTACGGCCATTACAGAGTTTTTTGAACTTTCTGTAAAAAAACTATCATCAAATGTTTTACTTAAATTCTTAACTTGAACTAAATCTTGGTTAACAATTTCTTTTTTTGTCCATCTATTTAATATTTTAATATTTGTTTCACTTTGTTTTTTGTTTTCTTTTTCAACAATTATAAATCTTTCTATTTTTTTATTTGTAGGTGGAACAGAACTTACAAGACTCTTTGTATAAATTTCTTTAGGTTTTGTTAGAATTTCTTTTGTAGGTCCAATTTCAACTAAATCTCCATTTTTCATTACTGCTACTCTGTCAGTAGTTTCTGAAATAACTCCCATGTCATGCGTAATTAAAATGACCGCAAGATTTCTTTCTTTAGTTAATCTTTTAATTAAATCTAGTATTTGAGATTGAATTGATACATCTAATGCTGTTGTAGGTTCGTCTGCAATAAGAAGTTCGGGTTCACAACAAAGTGCAAGAGAAATAACAACTCTCTGTCTCATTCCACCAGAAAATTGGTGTGGATAATTATTAAATCTAGTTTCTGCATCTTTAATTCCAACTTCTTTTAACAAATTGATAGCTTTATTTTTTGCTTCAGTAGTAGTTAAATTTAAATGAGTTTGTATTGTTTCGATAAGTTGTTCGCCTATTGTGAATATTGGGTTTAAAGAAGTTTGAGGATCTTGAAAAATTAAACCAATTTTTTTGCCTCTATATTTAACAATATTTTCTGGATCTTCATGAACATTTATATCGCCTAAAAATATTGAACCATTTGAAACTTTTCCTGGTTCATCAATAAGATTTATGATTGCATTACCAACTGTACTTTTTCCTGATCCGGACTCACCGACTAATCCTAAAATTTCTCCTTTGCTAACTTCTATATTAACATTTTTAGCAGCATGGACCGTTTCTCTTCTCATTTTATAATCAACGCTTAAATTATTTATTTTTAAAAAACTCATTAATTTAATTTTGGATTAAGAGTATCTCTCATCCAATCTCCTAAAAGATTAATTGAAAATGCTAAAATAACTAAAAAAATTGCAGGAAAGAAAGTGATCCACCATTCTCCAGAAAATAAAAAATCATTACCAAGTCTAATCAATGTTCCTAAAGAAGGTGTTGTTGGTGGGACACCTACTCCTAAGAAACTTAGTGTAGCTTCGGCTATTATTGCAAGTGCTAGTCCTATAGTTCCAATTACTAGAACTGGTCTCATTATATTTGGCAATATATGCTTAAACATAATAAGAATATTTGAAACACCAATTATTGCTGAAGCAGAAACATAGTCTTTATTTTTTTCAACCAAAGTGGCAGCTCTTGATACCCTTGCAAACTGAGGCCACTCTGAAATACCTATTGCAAAAATTAATACATAAATTGCCATTTCGTCATGCATCTCTCTTGAAATTATTCCTCGTGCAATTCCATCAACTAAAAGAGCCATTAAAATACTTGGTACAGTTAATTGTACATCAGTGAACCTCATAACAATCATTTCGTATTTTCCCCCGAAGTATCCTGCTGTCAATCCTAATGTCACTCCTAATACTAAAGCAAATATAACTGCTGAAAAACCCACAATTAAAGAAATCCGCGATCCATAAAGAATTGTTGCCAGCATATCTCTACCTTGGCCATCAGTTCCTAAAATAAATTTAGCAAGACCATCCTCTGTCCATGAGGGTGGTGTAAATGCATCCATTAAAGATAGTGATGATGGATCAAATGGATTGTAAGGCGTTACAAATTCAACAAAAAAAGAACAAAAGAAAATTATAATTAATATAAAAGTTGACACAATAGCTGTAGGAGATTTTATAAAGCTAAAATAAATATCACTATCTTTGATTCTATTTAGTAAAGTTAATTTTTGATTATCCACTTACTACCTCCGCTTTAACTCTAATTCTTGGATCAATAAAATAGTATAAAATATCAACGATGAAATTTATCATTACGAAAACGAAAGCTATAAAAACTAAGTATGCAGACATAATTGGTATGTCTACAAACTGAACTGCTTGGATAAATAAAAATCCCATGCCTGGCCATTGAAAAACCGTTTCTGTAATTATAGAAAAAGCTATTAATGTACCAATATTTATACCCGCAATTGTAATTACAGGTATCAACCCATTTTTTAGTGCATGTTTGTAATGAATACTGTTTTCACTAATACCTCTCGCCCTTGCAAACTTAATATAATCTGTTTGGAGTATTTCCATCATTTCTGCTCGAACAAGTCTAATAATATAAGTCATTTGAAAAAGACTAAGAGTTACAGATGGAAGTATTATAGCTTTTAAACCAGATGTGGTTAAAAAACCTGTAGACCAAAAACCTAGATCAACAACTTCCCCTCTTCCGAAAGAAGGTAAGATTCCTAATATAACTGCAAAGAGATATATAAATAATATACCAATAACAAATGTGGGAAGTGATACTCCTAATAATGAAATAGCTAATATTATATCACTGAAAAAACCTTTTCGATTAATACCTGTATAAACCCCTAGTAAAGTTCCAGATACCAACGCTATTAGTGCAGAAACTAAAACTAATTCAATAGTTGCTGGAAGACGTTCAGAAATTAGGTCAGAAACTGGTCTTCTCAATTGATACGATATTCCAAACTCTCCTTTTGAAGCATTAACTACAAATCTTGAAAATTGAACGTGTATAGGATCGTTTAACCCCAATGTTTCTCTTAATTCGGATCTTTCCTCATCAGAAGTTTCTTCTCCAACCATATTGTTGATTGGATCACCAACAAAATTAAATAATGAAAAAGAAACAAAGGCAACAACCAGCATCACTAGGACTGATTGAAACAATCTCTTTAAGGTATACTTAATCAATTTTGAAAACTTTGTATTACAAGCCCTTTTATTTAAAAAAGGGCTTGTAAAAATTAATTTAATCTACACTAGAAAAACGGAATAACGGCTCGTTATTCGGTCTTATAGGAACATTAACATTTGTTTTAGACGCCCAAGAAATTACTTGGTGGTGTAAAGGTAGATAAGCAATATTATCTCTTACAATTTTCCAAGCATTTGCTATTGCGGCATTTCTTTTATCTAGATCAACTTCACCTTCCATAACTCTGATTGCAGCATCAACTTCTGAATCGCTAAAGTTAACTTTGTTCCAGCTTGCATCAGTTTCATATAAGTAATGGAACACATAGTGACTATCTAAAGTAGGTACACCCCAACCTAGCATATAAAAGTCGCCTTGGTTGTCTTTAAGTTCTTTAAAGTGTTTGCTTTTAGTTTGAGCAAATAAACTTACATTAACTCCAATTTTTCCTAACATTCCTACAACAGCTGTACAAATAGCTTCATCGTTTACATATCTGTCATTAGGACATCTTAGTTCTACTTCAAAGCCATCTGGATAACCTGCATCAGCTAATAGTTTTTTAGCAGCCCCTACATCGTAAGGTAATCTTTTATCAAGTGCCTTAGTATAACCTGTTACACCTGGAAAAGTTATAATTCCTGCCGGCTCACTTAAACCTCTCATAACTTTTTTCTTAATAGCTTCTATATCGATTGCTTGATAAAGAGCTTGTCTAACCTCTTTTTTCTTAAAAGGATTATCACCAGTATTACCTGTTCTAAGTTGGTCTGCAGCTTGATCCATTCCAAGGAAAATTGTACGCATCTGTGGAGTGCTTTCTACTTTGTGTCCAGCTGAACTTTTAATACGATCTAAGTCTTGAACTGGAGCATCAGTAACTATATCTATTTCTCCAGATAATAAAGCCGCAACTCTAGTTGCTGCATTCTTAATTGGAAGTAACTGAATTTCAGTTATATTGTGCTCTACATTGCCCCACCATTTATTATTCTTTTTGAAAACAGTTTTTGTATTAGGTTCTCTTAAAGTAATTTTAAATGGACCAGTTCCCATTGCATTAGTCGCTGAAAATGTTTCTTGTCCTGCATCCCAGTTTTGCGGAGCAATAACAAAATTATCAGTTGCCCATTGTTTAGACATAACAAATATATTTGACAATTGGTTCAAGAGAATTGGATTTGGCTCTCTTGTTTTAATTTGAATAGTATATTTATCAATTGCTTTAACTGAAATAATTGTACTAATGTATTCTTTAAAATCCGAAGTTGGTTGTTGAGCTCTTAACAAGCTAAAGACAACATCTTCAGAAGTCATATCTTGTCCATTAGAAAATTTGACATCTTCTCTTAAATAAAAATACCATGTTGTCGGATCTACAGCTTTCCATTTGTGTGCGAGCTGAGGTCCTATGGACATATCTAAGCCTCTTGTAACAAGTGCCTCATACACTTGTCTTGATACCATCGTTGTTGGTCCTTCATTTTGAGCATGCGGATCAAGTGTTAAACTATCTCCTTGCATTGACCACTTAACGGTCTTAGCCCAAGAAATTGAAGTTGCAAAAACAAATAGTAAAGTTAAAAAAATTTTAAATAAATTTTTTGTTTTCATTTACCCCTCCTGTAAAAAATGATTATAGAACTCAAATAAACCCTTTAACAAGCTTTTTTTTATCATATGATTGGCCCTGCATTTGGTCAAAGATATTATCTAACAGGCTTTAACAACTTTAAAATTTTATTGTGAATTGTTTTGTTGGCTGAAACCAAAATATTACCCGCTTTTATTGCATCTTCATTTTTCCAAGTTGTTATAGTGCCTCCCGATGCTTTAACTATTGGTATAATAGGATGGATATCCCAAATTTGGTTTAAGCATTGTAAAACTACATCAATTCTACCTTCGCATAGTTGACAGTAAGTTAAAGCGTCAAAGCAGGGATACTGCATTAATTTCAATATTTTTGGAATTTTTTTCTGATTGTTTAATGAAAGCCAACCGTGAAAAGCTCCAGCAACTTTCATACCTTTGTAAGAAATTTTATTGTTTACTTTTAGTTTTCTCTTTTTTCCTTCTTCAAAAACATACGCCAACTTCTTTGAAGAATTTAAATAATATTTATTAAGTTTGGGAAAGTTTGCCAATCCTATAAATGGTTTTCCTTTATAATTTAAAGATATTAAATTACTCCATGTAGGATTTCCAATGATAAAAGATCTTGTTCCGTCAATTGGGTCTAATACCCAAGTATAATCACTTTTTGTTTTTTTGTGACCGAACTCTTCACCAATTACTTGATGATCGGGAAATCTTTTTTTAATTTTAGATCTAATAAATTTTTCAAAATCTCTATCAGCCAATGTTACTGGGTCGTAGCCTTTTTTTTTAGATTTGTTTATTACTTTAAAAGGTCTGTCTAATTTTTTGTAGTAATATCTTGTAAGTTCTTTTGCAAGTTTGTTAAGGAAATTATAATAAATTCTATAATTTTTGAATTTTTCTCCTCTCATGATCAATCCTCTTACTATTTAATTTAGCTTGATTAAAGCATAAAATTAAATAATTCTTTCGATAAAATAATTAATATTGAAACAGTAATATTCATGGAAAAAATTCAGTCCCACGCAAAACTAGTAATAGTTGGAGGAGGTATTTTAGGCGTAAGCTTGCTATACCACTTAACTAAAGAAGGTTGGAAAGACATAGTTTTAATTGAGAAAGGTGAGCTTACTTCTGGATCTACTTGGCATGCTGCGGGTCAATGTCCACACATGGTTGGAAGTTTTAATTTAGCTAAAGTTCATCTGCATTCTACTAATCTCTACAAGCAACTAGAAAAAGAAACAGGACAAGCAACAGGTTTTCATGAGTGCGGTAGTTTAAGACTAGCATATAAAAAAGAAGATATTGATTGGTTTCATTATGTTAAAGGAATAATGGATAATGTTGGTTCTCCCGCAGAAATAATTTCTCCAAATGAAATAAGAAAAGTCCATCCTTTTATTAGATTAGATGGTTTGCTTGCAGCCTTTCACACTCCTGAAGATGGTCACACTGATCCTACGAGCACCACTAATGCTATGGCTAAAGGAGCTAGAAACGGTGGAGCAAAAATTTACAGAAAAAATAGAGTAACAAATATAAAACATCTTCCGTCTGGTGAGTGGAAAGTGTTTACAGAAAATGGAGATATAGTTTGTGAGCATGTTGTTAATGCTGCAGGAAGTTTTTGCCCTGAAGTTGGGGAAATGGTTGGCTTGAAACAAGTGCCTAGTATAAATATGATACATCATTATCTAGTTACCGAATCCCATCCTGAAATTGAAAAACTGAAAAAAGAATTACCTGTAACGAGAGATCCTGAAGCTTCAGCTTATTTAAGACAAGAAGGGAAAGGTTTATTAATTGGTCCATATGAAAAAGATGCTAAAGCTTGGGCTTTAAATGGAATGGATTGGAAGTTTGATATGGAGCTATTAGAACCTGAGCTTGATAGAATTGAAAAACATCTTGAAATAGGAATGAATAGAATTCCTCAATTTAAAGATGTTGGAATTAAAAAAATTATCTGTGGACCTATTACTCATACACCTGATGATAATTTCTTTGCTGGTCCTGCACCAGGGCTAAAAAATTTCTGGATGGCTTGCGCAGCAAGTGTAGGAATTGCTCAAGGTGGAGGGATTGGAAAATACCTTGCTCAATGGATAGTGCATGGTGACTCGGAAATAAATATGCTTGAATTTGAACCTAGAAGATACATGAGTTGGGTAAACAAAAAGTATGCTGTTGAAAAATCCATTGATCAGTACACAAGAATGTATGTTACTCCAATGCCAAACGAAAGCATAGAAGTTGGTAGGCCAATGAAAACAACGCCTATATACAATAAGTTAAAAGAGCAAGGGGCTGTATATTTAGACTCTTATGGTTGGGAAAAACCTATATGGTTTGGAAAACCTGGAATGAAAGAGGAGTATAGTTTTAAAAGATCGAATGCTTTCTCATATGTACAAAAAGAATGTGAAAATGTTCAAAATAATGTTGGAATTTTAGATTTAAGCACGTTTTCAAAATATGAAATTAATGGGAGTGGTAGTGAAGAATACTTAAATCGTTTGTGCGCCAATACTATTCCTAAAAAAGATGGAAGTATAATTCTTGGTCATACATTAAATAACATAGGAAGAATTCAAAGTGAATTAACAATAACCAGATTATCTAAAGAAAATTTTTATGTATTGTCCTCAACAGCTTCAGAAATAAGAGATCTTGACTGGTTTAATCACAATTTAAATAAAGATGAAAAAGTTAAAATTAAAAATGTTACTCAAGATTTTGGTGTTCTAGTTTTAGTTGGACCAAAATCAAGAAACATTTTATCAAAAATTACTTCAGAAAATTTAGACAATAATAACTTTCCTTGGTTAAAAGGAAAAGAAATAGAAATAAACAAAATACCAGTAAGAGCTCTTAGAATAAATTACATGGGAGAACTAGGATGGGAATTGCATCACCCAATGGTTCAAATGGAAAAATTATATGAAACTATTTGTGATGTAGGTAAAAATGAAAAAATACAAAATTTTGGTACGTATGCAGTAAATTCACTGAGGATGGAAAAAGCTTATCGAGGCTGGGGAACTGAGCTAACTGGTGAAATTAGTCTAGTTGAAGCTGGTATGAGTCGTTTTTTTAATTTAAATAAAAAAAATAAATTTATAGGTTCTGATGCTATTGGGGATAAGTTGCAATCAGGAGTTGACATAAAAATAGTATACCTTGAGGTCGATGCAAGTGATGCTGACACTCGTGGCAATGAACCCATTTACCATAATAATAAAATTGTAGGCGTTGTAACTTCCGGTGCATTTGGATTTAGATCAAAGAAAAGCCTTGCTTTTGCATATGTTAATTCTGAGCTTGCAAGAGAAGGTAATGAATTCTTAATAAAAATCCAAGGCCAAAAAAGAAAGGCAAAGGTGTTATCTCTGCCAGCCTACGACCCTGAAAATAAAAAATTAAAATCATAACTAATCTTGTTGACAGATAATAAAAAAAAAAATAATTGTCGGGAATAAAATAAATTTATGGCAACAAGAACAAACTCACCTCCAAAACCTCATTTGGGATTTGGTACTAGAGTAAGAAAATCACCTTTTTTTGAGTCGACATTAAAGTGGGGTTGTAAGGAATACACTACATACAATCATATGTACTTCCCTTGTTATTATAATACGCCTGAGGAAGATTTTTGGAGCTTAATTAACGATGTTACTTTATGGGATGTTTCTGTAGAAAGACAAGTTGAAATTAAAGGACCAGATGCTTCTAAGTTCGCTCAAATGTTAACTCCTAGAAATTTATCAAACTGTGCAGTAGATCAATGTAAATATGTTTTAAATACAAATTATGATGGTGGAATACTTAGCGATCCAATATTGCTAAGACTAGCTGAAGACCACTGGTGGTTTTCAATATCTGATAGTGATCTTTTGCTCTGGGCGATGGGAGTAGCGGGAAAAGATAAATATGATATAGAGTTGAGAGAACCAGATGTATCTCCCTTGCAAGTACAAGGTCCAAAATCAAGAGCATTAATGACAGAATTATTTGGTTCATGGATTAATGACTTAAAATATTATTGGTGTAAACAAACAGAAATTAAAGGCATTCCAGTTGTTGTTTCTAGGACTGGATGGAGTGGAGAAATAGGTTATGAAATTTATCTAAGAGATGGAAAAAAAGGTTCAGAGCTTTATGAAATGATCATGGCAGCTGGTGAAAAGCATAAAATTGCACCAACAGGTCCGTCTCAGATAAGAAGAGTTGAAGCAGGAATTTTTTCTTATTTTCAAGACATGAGAGTAACTGATAATCCTTATGAGATCGGAATGGATAGACTCATAGATCTTGATATGGAAGCAGACTTTTGTGGTAAAGAAGCTCTTAAAGAAATTAAAGAACAAGGAATAAAAAGAAAATTAGTTGGTATAGAAATCCTTGGAGATCCAATTAGCAAGGTAGTTCCACCAGAATATTCACCTGGATATTTTGTTCCTGATCATTGGCCAGTATTTGATGATAAAAATGAAATTGGTTATGTAACTTCAAAATGTTATTCACCAAGACTTGAAAAAAATATTGGTTATGCATTTATACCTATTGAGTATGCTAAAGAAGGAACTAAATTTACAATTAAATCCCCGTATGCTAATTTAGATTCAGTAGTAGTTCCTATGCCGTTCTACGATCCAAAAAAACAAATTCCAATAAAATAATATAATAATGCTCTCAAAATTAAAAAATGAGAGTAATTTTTGAATTTTAAAGATACACTTTTAGCTTCACTTGTTCCAATCTTTTTAGGATTTGGTTTTGTAATTGCCAAACCAGCAATGGAATATTTCCCTCCTTTTCTTTTGATGGGTTTAAGATTTACTTTTGCTGCATCAATTTTAATCTGGTGGTTTCCGATACCAAAAGGATTTCTTAAAAAAATATTTATTGCTTCTCTTATAGCTAACACATTGCAATACAGCGTTACATATACTGGGCTAAATTTTATAGATGCTTCAGCTGCTGTATTGCTTGTTCAAATGGAAGTTCCTTTTGGAGTTATATTTGCATATTTTATGCTTAAAGAAAAACCAACTATAAGAAGTTTAGTAGGAATAAGCGTTGCATTCATAGGAGTTTATATTTTAACTGGATCTCCTAATTTGGATGGTAAATTTTTTGGTGCAGCTTTAGTAATTATAGGATCAGGTATTTGGGCTTTGGGACAAGTTTTAGTAAAGCCACTAAGTAAAAAAATAAACCCATTAGCGCTAGTTGCTTGGTTAGCATTATTTTCTGGTCCAATACTAATATGTCTTTCTGCTATTTTTGATGGCAATACAATTAATTTTTTTAAGGAAGCAAACTTTGAAAGTTGGATAATTGCAATTTATTTAGGATTTATTATGCAGCCAATAACATATGGTTGTTTTTATTATGTTTTAAAAAACAACCCTATATACAAAGTCTTACCTATAGTTACTATGGGTATACCTCTTACTGGATTATTAGCTGCTATTTTTATTCTTGGAGAAGAACCAACCAGACAATTATTTTTTGGAGGAGCTATTATTCTTCTTGGAGTAATTATGATAGTATTTAAAAATAAAAATTAGAAATTGCTTACTATCAAATAAGATGAGTTTATTTAAATCGGTCAAAATTATAAATTCTGGAAAAGCAATTCTTTTGTCTCGAAAATATGGCGCATCTATTAGATACCATTCCACTTGGTTACGGGATAATGCGTTAGATTATAAAACAAGAGATAAAAACAACGGACAACGTTTAATTTCTGTCTCAGATATACCTGTTAATACTTATATTAAATCTGCCTTTCTTGATAAAAAAGGACAAAATTTAACTCTAAATTTTTTACCTAATGAAAAAAAAGTTCAATACTCAACTCGTTGGCTTGAATATCACGCTTATGATAAAAAACAGAATAAATCAAAAGTTTGGCTTCATCCTAATTTAAAAATATGGACAAAAAATTCTTTAAAGAGAATTCCAACAATTAGTTACCAAAGTGCAAAATCTAATAAAAAATCCTTTATTAACTGGCTTAAATCTCTTCATTATTATGGATTTGCAAAAATGACAAAATGTGAAAAAAAATCTGGAACTGTTATAAAAATAGCAAAACTCTTTGGTTATGTTCGTGAAACAAACTATGGAAAATGGTTTAATGTTAAATCAAAAACAAATGCAGCTAATCTTGCATATACAAACCTCGCTTTAAAAGCACATACAGATAATCCCTATAGAAATCCGATACCAACAATACAAATACTACATTGTCTAAAAAGTTCTGCCAAAGGTGGTGAATCTAAAGTTGTAGATGGTTTTAAGGCTGCAATGCAATTAAAAAAAAGGAACAAAAAATATTTTAATTTACTTTCAAAATATTGCTCACGTTTTGAATTCAAAGGAAAAAAAGATGTTCACTTAAAATCTCGTTTTCCTATGATTTCATTATCGCCTGATGGTGAATTAATAGCAGTTCATTTTAATAATCGTTCTATAGCACCTATAGTTGATGTTCCTTATCGTCATATGGCCGACTACTATAAAGCTTATAGAAGGTTTTCTAGCATAATTGATGATCCTAAGTTAGCTGTTAGTTTTAAGTTGAACCCTGGAGATTGTTTTATAGTTGATAACACTAGAGTGCTTCATGCAAGAACTTCTTACAAGGGAACAGGAAGTAGATGGCTACAAGGCTGTTATGCTGACAAAGACGGACTTTTATCAACTATATTAACCAAAGCTTTGCATAAAAGGAAAAATATTTAGAATATAATATCCTAGAATTTGTAATTGGTTTGTTAAAATTAACACTCCAGTTATTAACAATATTATTCCTCCTAATTTTAAAACTAAATTAATATTTTTTTTGAAGTTTTTTGAAAAAAGTAAAAATTTTTGTATTAAAAAACCAGACAAGATAAATGGTATAGCCAATCCTAAAGAATAAAAAGTTAACATTGTAATTCCTCTTGAAATATTTTCTTCAGTTGATGCTAAAGCAAGTATAGATCCTAAAATAGGACCAATACATGGTGTCCAGCCGAATCCGAAGGCCATTCCTACAATAAAAACAAACAAAGGCTTAGTTGATTTTTTTGTATAATATTTTTTTTCATAATTTAAAAATTTAATATTAATTATTCCTAATAATTGTAATGAAAATATTATAATTATGGATCCAGCAACAATTCTTAAATAATTTGTATTTTGAATTAATATTTTGCCAAGTGCAGAAGCAGCAGCACCAAATGATATAAATACTAAAGAAAATCCTAAAGAAAAAAGAAAAAGTGGAATTAAGTTAACTTTTTTACTTTCTATTAATTCATTTAATGACTGTCCTGATATAAAGGAAATATAACCTGGTATTAATGGCAAAACGCACGGAGATAAAAAGCTTATTAGTCCAGCTAAAAAGGCTATAAATAATTCTGTCATAATTTATTTTATTTAGATATTACTTTTGAACTCTGTTCACCCAAACAATCAATGGTCAATTTAATATCATCTCCGGATTTTAAAAATACTTGGGGCTTCATTCCCATTCCTACCCCTGGTGGTGTTCCTGTTGTAATCAAATCACCTTGTTGCAAAGACATAAATTTACTTAAATATGAAATTAAATAATTTACATTAAATATCATGTTTTTTGTATTGCCTGACTGCATTTTTTTTCCATTTACCTCTAATTTTAAATTCAAATTATTAATATCAGGAATTTCATCTTTGGTTACCAAATATGGTCCTGTAGGACCAAATGTATCTCCAGATTTTCCTTTAACCCATTGTCCTAGTTTTTCAATTTGCCATTCTCTTTCGCTAATGTCATTTACAATGCAATAACCTAAAATATGATCTGCAGCTTCTTTTTCTGAAATATTTTTCGCCTCTTTTCCAACAACAATAGCCAATTCTATTTCCCAATCTAGTTTAGTGGAGTTTTTTGGCATTTCTATATTGTCATTTGGTCCACAAATAGAGCTAGTTGCTTTCATGAAAACTATTGGCTCTGTAGGTATTTTTAATCCCGTTTCTTTTGCATGATCAGAATAATTCAATCCTATGGCTACAAATTTACCTGGATTTTTAATGCAAGCACCTATTCTTTGATTTTTATTAATAATTGGAAGTTTTGAAATTTCTAAATTTTTAATTTTTTCAATAGTCGTAAAACTTAAAGTCTCCGCTTTAAAATCATCTACTAAAGAAGATAAATCTCTAAAATTATTTTCATTATCTATAATTGCTGGTTTTTCTATACCTTTATTTCCTATTCTACAAAGTTTCATAATTAATTTAATATTTTTTTTATTTCTTTAAGTGTAAAACTTTTTGGTTTGTTGCATGTCGTTAAAATCTTTTGAACTTTATTTGATTTAGCAGCTTTCATAGTTGATTGAATAATATCAAGTACATGCAACGAAAGCTCGCCACTACAACGATGTTTTTTTTTATTTTCAATGCAATAAGCCATTTCGGCTAAACCTGCACCTCTATAGTTAGCATTAGTTGAAGACTCGTTTGCTCTTAAGCTTTTTGATCTTATGTTGATTTTACCTAATGGCATTTTTTGTGTTTTAAATTCTTTCCAAGGATTTCCTAATTTTGTACAAATAAAAACTGATCCACCAAACATATTCGGATCTGGTACTATAATAGATCCTTTTGTGCCATATAACTCTATGTGATTTCTTTGATGGGCCACAACATCAAATGATAAAGTTAACCTTATTATTGTTCCATTTTCAAAAACAATTGTTGAAAGATATGTTGTGGGGCAATGAACTTTTATTTTTTTTCCTTTTTTTGGACCTATTCCAATTTTTCTATAATTCACTCCCTTCATTAAGTTTGCTCTTACTTCTTTGGCTGGGCCAAGTAAATTAACTAATGCTGTTATGTAATAAGGACCCATATCTATAACTGGGCCTCCTTCTTTTTTTGCAAACCAAGGTTCTGGATCAGGATGATATGATTGAACACCAGGAAATGCAAAGATTGCATTGCCAAGATTTATTTTTCCTATTGATTTTTTTTCTAATAAATTTTTTGACATTTGATTTCCTCCTCCTAAAAAGGTGTCAGGGGCATTGCCAATATATAATTTTCTATTCTTTGCAATTTTTAAAAGTAATTTTCCATCATTTATATTGATTGCCATAGGTTTTTCAGAATAAACATGTTTATTATGTTCTAATGCACTTTTTGCTACTTTGTAGTGTGCTTTGGGTACAGTTAAATTAAGAATTATTTCTATTTCTTTATCTTTTAAAATTTCTCCGACAGATAATGCTTTAATATTATAAGTTTTAGCACATTTTTCTGCTGCTTTTCTTTTTATGTCTGCACATTTAATAATTTTAAAGTTGTTAAAATACTTGTGAGCTCTAAAATAAGTTTCGGCTATATGCCCACAACCTATCAATCCAACTTTAAATAACTTATTCATGATAAGGATTACACACCTTGTCTTTGTTTAGATTTGCCTTCTTTATGAAGCTTAAGGGCCTCCTTATTTTCTTTTGTTGTTGGTATTTCAAGTGTTGGACTTTCCCAATAAGCAGATCCTTCTAGCCATTGATAGCTATGAGTTTTTATTGAAATTACATATGTATTTTTAGATTTTTTTGCTCTTTTAAATGCTTCTTCTAATTCAGAAATTGTAGCTACTTCTTCTGATTCTGCTCCCATACTTTCAGCGTGCATTGCAAAATTAATACCTACAAGATTAGGAGCTTTTGAGCTTTCAAATAAACAATTAAATTCTTTTCCACCTTTAAATAATTGAAGTCTATTTATAACTGCGTGTCCTCCATTATCACAAACTATTATAATAAGTTTGTTGTTTGTAATTACAGATGAATAAATATCAGAATTATAAAGCAGGTAAGAACCATCACCAATAAAAGCTATTACTTCTTTGCTAGGGTTGGCCATTTTAATACCAAGTGCGCCTGAAATTTCATAACCCATACAACTAAATCCCCATTCTGTTTCATGCGTATTTAAATCTCTTGGTCTCCACACTTGTACTACTTCACCAACCAATCCTCCCGCGGCAGTTACCGCTATATCCGTTGGATCGGAATTTCTATAGATTGCCCCTACTGCATGAGCATAACTTGGAAGTTTCTGGTTAGTGGGTCCACTTTCTTTATCAACATATTCATTCCATAACTTTAATTCATCTCTAGATTTTTTATGCCAATTATCTGGAGCTTTCCAACTTCCTAATGCCTGAGAAAGTTCATTTAATGAAACTTTTGCATCACCAATAACTGACTGTGCTAAATGTTTGCTCGCATCAAATCTAGAAACATTTATTGAAACTAGAGAAAAATTTGGATTTTCAAAATTTGCCCATGATCCTGTGGTAAAATCTCCTAATTTTGTTCCTACTGCTATTGCAAGATCAGTTTGTTTTGCTAAATTATTTGCCGCTTTACCTCCTAGACCACCTATAGGTCCTAAAAAATGTGAATGATCTCTTTTCATTGTAGAGTAACCCATTACAGTTTGTGTAACTGGTATGTTATGTTTTACTGCAAAACTAGATACCTCTTCCATAGCATCTGAATAAAAAACACCCCCTCCAGAAATAATTATTGGACTTTTAGATTTTTTAATTTTTTCTACTGCCTGTTTTATTTGAAAATCATCTGGTCTTGGTCTTCTAATATTATGAACTCTTTCATTAAAAAATTCTTCGGGATAATCAAATGTTTCTCCCTGAACATCTTGTGACATAGATATGCAAGCTGGGCCACAATCTGCAGGATCTAACATAACTTGAATTGCCTGAGGAAGTGTTTGTAAAATTTGCTCCGGCCTTGTTAACCTATCAAAATATTTCGTTACTGATTTAAATGCATCGTTTTGTGTAACTCCAGGATAATTAGAATGTTCAACTTGTTGCAAAACAGGATCTGGCATTCTATTTGCATATGTATCTCCGGGTAAAAATAAAATTGGCAATCTATTACTCATTGCAACTGCAGCTGCGGTAATCATATTAGTTGAACCAGGACCAACAGAGCTAGTAGCTATGAAAATTTGTTTTCTTCTTTTTGCTCTAGCATATGCAATTCCTGTGAGAGCCATATTTTGCTCGTGATGACCCCTATAAGTTGTCAATTTATCTTTATTTTCTTCTAGAGCTTGGCCTAAACAGGCAACATTGCCATGACCAAAAATTCCAAATGCACCAGCAAAAAGCGGTTCCTTCTTGCCATCTATTAAAATTTTTTGAGCGATTAAGTGTTTAACTATCGCATGAGCACAAGTAAGCTTTATTTTTTTCATTTTTGTATATATATTTTAGTTTAAAAAATCACGTTTAGTAAACCAATATTTTATGTATAGCAAATTTGGACAATTTATTGATGGTAGGTGGCAGGAAGCTGAGAAAAAAGAAACTTATGAGGTTTTAAACCCAGCAACAGAAGAGGTTTTGGGCAATGCCTCAAAAGCATCTGAGGTAGATGTTGAAAAAGCTCTTAAATCTGCTGAAAAGGGTTTAGAAATTTGGAAAAATACATCTCCTTGGGAAAGATCTTATATTATCAGAAAAATAGCAGATTTGATAAGACAAAAAAAAGAGATTTTAGCAAAATGGTTAACTCTTGAAGTCGGTAAACCTTTAGCGGAAGGAATTGGTGAATCCACAGGTGCTGCAGATATTTTTGAATGGAATTCAGAAGAAACAAAAAGAATTTATGGACAAACGGTCCAAAGCAGATTTCCTGATACTCGTGTTCATGTTTATTATCAGCCAGTTGGTGTTGTAGCTGCATTAGTTCCCTGGAATTTTCCTATTCTATTGGCGGCTAGAAAAATTTCCACAGCCTTAGCTGCGGGATGTTCTGTTATTTGCAAACCAGATGTTATAACTCCAGGATCAGTAATGGAATTATTTAATATTTTTAAAGAAGCTGGCGTACCTCCAGGTGTTGTAAATTTGTTATCTGGAGATCCTCCTTCTATAGCTGAACAATTAATTAAATCTGATACTATTAAAAAAATATCTATTACTGGATCTACGAGAGTTGGGAAAATGATATTAAAACAAGCTGCCGATAAAGTACAAAGAGTAACAATGGAGCTTAGTGGTCATTCTCCTTTTATAGTTTTTGATGATGCTGACATCAACAAAGTAACCGATATGGCTATTACTTCGAAATTTAGAAATAATGGCCAAGTATGTATTTCTCCAAATAGATTTTATATTCAAGAAAGTAAAAAAGATGAGTTCGTTAATTCATTTATAAATAAAACTAAAAAACTTAAGATGGGCAATGGAATGGATAAAGATGTTGTACTTGGCCCTCTAACTACAGCAAAAAGATTGTCTGAAGTTGAAGAACTGGTTGACATAACAAAAAAAGAAGGTGCAAAAATTCTTTTGGGAGGAAAGAGACCTTCCGGTTTTAATAAAGGTTATTTTTATGAACCGACTGTTTTTGATAATGTAAAAGATAACTTTACAATAATTAAAAGAGAACCATTTGGACCATTAATTCCAATTCTAACTTTTAAATCTTTTGAAGAAGTTATTGAAAGAGCAAATGATAATGATCTTGGTCTTTGCAGTTACATTTATACTAATTCTATGGAAAAAGCACATAAGGCTTCAGAATTAATGGAAACAGGTACAGTTGCAGTAAATACTGCTGTTGTAGCAGTAGCAGAAGCTCCATTTGGTGGTATTAAACAAACAGGTTATGGTAGAGAAGGTGGTTCAATGGCCATTAAAGATTATCTTAATGTTAAATACACTCATCTTGGAATCAAAGGTTAAATAAATTGAGAAAAAATAAACTTAAACAAATTTTTAAGGAAGGAAAAGCTGTTGTTAATGGCTGGCTTCAAATTCCGAGTTCTTTTTCTGCAGAAGTGATGGCTCACCAAGGATGGGACTCTTTAACTATAGATATGCAACATGGTGTTGTAGATTACCCAAATGCTTTACAAATGCTGCAAGCAATATCAACTACTGATGTTGTTCCAATGGCAAGAGTCAATTGGAATGAACCTGGTCAAATAATGAAAATTTTAGATGCTGGTTGTTACGGTATAATATGTCCTATGGTAAGCAATAGAAAAGAAGCAGAACGTTTTGTTCAAGCATGCATGTATCCACCTAAAGGCTATAGGAGCTTTGGACCAATAAGAGGTCTTATTTATGGAGGAAGTGATTATGGTAAACATGCAAATGATGAAATTTTAAAACTAGCAATGATAGAAACTAAAGAGGCTTTAGAGAAATTAGATGAAATAATGACAACTCCAGGTCTAGATGGTGTTTATATTGGTCCTGCAGATTTAACTTTGGCAATTAATAAGCCTGACCCTGGATTTGACAAACCAGAAGGAAGTCCAACTTATGAACAACAACTAAATATATTAAAACATGCTAAAAAAAATAATTTAGTTGCTGGAATACATAATGCTACACCAGAGTATGCTAAAAAAATGATCGATATTGGATTTCAATTAGTAACATTTGGTTCCGACCAGAGATTTATGAGTGCGGGCGCAAAAAATGCTGTTTCGAAAATAAAATCAGTAAAATCAAAAGAAGAATCTAAAGCATATTAATTTAGTGATTGATAAAAAAAAAATCTTGATTGTTCAACCTATCCACAAAGCCGGAATAGAGTTATTAGATAGTAATCCAAATTATGAATATGAAATTGTAGAAGATACAAAAATTGAAAATCTTAAATCAAAAATTGTAGATTGTGATGGGTTATCTATTAGAACAGCTAGGCTGCCTGCAGAAGTAATAAATTTAGGTAAAAAATTAAAAATTATTTCAAGACATGGTGTTGGATATGACAACATAGATTTAGAGTCTTCAAAAAAAAATAATATAACTATTGCGATTACAGCAACTGCAAATGCTGTAGCTGTAGCGGAACATGTAATGTTTATGATTTTAAATATTTCGAAAAGAAAAAATATGTACGATGAAGCTGTAAAATCAGGAAACTTTGGAGAAAGAAATAAGCTACCTAAAACAATAGAACTTTGGAATAAAAACATTTTAATTGCAGGATTTGGAAGAATTGGACAGTGTTTAATTAAAAGATGTTTAGGCTTTGAAATGAATGTATTTGTATATGATCCTTATATATCTGAAGAAAAAATTAAAGCATTTGGAGGTCAAAAAGTTGAAGATTTATCTAAATCAATAAAAGGTATGGATATAATTTCTCTTCATATGCCACTAAATGAAAAAACAAAAAATTTAATTAATTTGGATCTTTTAAAAACAATGAAAAAAAACTGCATCATTATAAATGCTGCTAGAGGTGGAATTATAAACGAAGTTGATTTAAATAAAGCTCTAGATGAAGGATATATTTTTGGTGCAGGAATAGATGTTTTTAATACAGAACCGCCAGACAAAAATAACCCGCTATTAAAAAACGACAAAGCATTCTTAAGTCCACATACTGCAACATTTACTGAAGAATGTATAAGAAGGATGGGCAAAGAAACAGTGCAAAATATAATTGATTTTTTTGAAAAAAAATTGGAAAAATTTAAGACTATAAAACTATAATGAACTTATCATCTAAACTAAAAAATTTTGGCTTACTTGAATTATTAGTTATGCTATCAGCTATCTATGTTGTTAGTATGTTGATTTGGACAGCAGCTACTCGTCCAGCAGTTGAAGCAAAAGCAAACCAAGTTACAGAAAATCATAAATTAATTGTTGATTTAGTAAATTCTGAAATAAATAAATGTGATAGTGGAGATGAAGGAAGGTTAACAATATGGGGTGACCCATGCAATGGTGAGTGGATAGCAAATAATATTTTGAAATATATTAATAAAAATTTAAATATAGTTAATCCATATTCTGAAGGAGTTTCGGTAAAAACTGACCCAGATCCAAGATTAAAAGCTGAGGGCAAAGCAGGTCAAACTGTTGAAATGGGAGTAATTTTTTTAATGTCTAAAAATTTTGAATCTGAGGTTGGATCAGAATGGCTAGTTGGAACTTGTTTTAAATCACCATGTGTTGCTGCTGGAAATAACGAATTAACTTCTTTGTATCGATAATTTAAACTGAAATTTTTATATTCAGTTCGCTGCAAGTTTTAGAAAGATATTTGTATCCTATTTTTGCATATTCAAAAGGATTAGCTTTGTTTGGATCTTGTTCGGCCTCAACAACCAGCCAACCCGAATAATTATTTTTTTTTAATAAATTAAATATTGGTTTATAATCTATACATCCGTCACCAGGAACAGTAAAAGCTCCTTCTAAAAATGCTTCTCTAAAACTTAAATCTTCATTTAAAGATTTTTCTAAAATATTTTTTCTCATATCTTTACAATGGACATGGATCAATCTTTCTTTAAAATCATCAATAGCTTTAATGGAATTTCCTTTTGCAAAAAGCATATGTCCCGTATCTAAAGTTAATTTAACTTCACTGCTTGTATTTTCTAATAATCTTTCAGTATCTTTTTGAGTTTCTATAACGGTACCCATATGATGGTGATAGGCTAAAGGCATTCCTTGATCTTCTAAGTATTTTCCCATTTCAGAAATTTTTTTACAAAAATCAATCCATTCATCTTTGTTCATTTGGGGGCGCGTAGATAGTTTTCTTGATTGGTTTCCAGCAATTGAGTCTGAAACTTCTGCAAAAACCATACATGGAGAATTGCAATCTTTAAAAAGTTTTAGCTGATCTTTTATTAAATCTATTTCCTCTTTAACTGAATTTTTTCTTAAATTTGCTCCATACCAACCTGAGCATAATTTTAAATTATATTTTTCCAGTAAAGGAATTAATATCTCTGACTGCTTTGGAAATTTTCCTCCAGACTCTATTCCAGAAAAACCAGCTTGGTTGGCCTCAGATAAACATTGCTCAAGTGGTGTTTCTCCACCTAACTCTGGCATATCATCATTGCTCCATGCGATCGGTGCTATTCCTAATTTTACTGACATTAAAATAATTTTTGCTAAGATATTTTAAAATATAATTTATTCAAATAAAAAATAATGATCAATATTGCTATATTTGGTTTAGGTAGAATTGGTAAAATGCATGCAGAAAATCTGGCTAAACACCGAAATTTTAATTTAAAATACATTTACGATATAGACAAAAATTTAGCAAAGAAAATTGCCAATAAGCTTAAATCAAATCCGATTAGCCAACCTTCTATTGCTTTTAATGATAAAAAAATTCATGCAATCTTTATTTCATCTATTACTTCAACACATATTAAATTTATCATTGAATCAGTGAAATATAAAAAGGCTGTATTTTGTGAAAAACCTTTAGATTTAAGTATAAAAAAAATAAATCAATGTAAAAAAAAAATATCTAAGTTAAATCCAAAAATTCAATTAGGATTTAATAGGAGGTATGATCCAGGTCATAATTCCTTAAAAAAAGAATTAAAAAAAAATAAAATTGGAAAATTAGAAAAAATTATAATTACAAGTCGCGACCCCGCTCCTCCTTCATTTAAATATCTTAAAAAATCAGGAGGTATATTTAAAGATATGATGATACATGATTTTGATTTATTAAGATTTTATTTAGGAAATGACGAGATTAAATCTATTTTTGCTTCAACAAGTAATATGTCCGATAAAAGATTTGATAAGATAAAAGATTTTGAATTAGCCTCTTGCATAATAAAATCTAAAAGTGGTGTCCAATGTGTTATAACTAATTCTAGACATTGTAGTTTTGGATATGATCAAAGAGTTGAATTATTTGGCTCAAAGGGAATGTTAATATCTGGAAATAAAAATAAAAATGAAACAGAGATTCATACAAAAAGTAATACATCTCAAAGAAAACCTTTGTTAAATTTTTTTATAGATAGATATAGAGAGGCCTATGAACTTCAACTAAACGATCTTTTTAGAATGATTAAAAACAAATCAAAACCCTTGGCAAGTTTTGAAGATGGAAGAAGAGCTTTAATTGTTGCTAATGCTGCTTACAGATCTTTAAAAACAAAAAAAAAGGTTATAATTAATTTTAATTAAACTCTGGGTTGAAAGATACTAAGCCAACTTTACAACTGCTTAAAATTCTGCTTAAAATTGTAACGTTAAATTTAACAATAGAGGGAATAAATGAAAACATTAAGTAGAATTATATTAGCTTTTGTTTCTTGGGTTATGCTTTCAGTTTCTGCTTTTGCAGTAGACGTGATTGTTGTATCTCATGGACAAGCTAATGATCCATTTTGGTCAGTAGCAAAAAATGGTGTTGATGCTGCTTGCAAAGATCAAGGTATCTCTTGCAAATATACGGCACCAGGAACTTTTGATATGGTTGAGATGGCTAAACTAATTGATAATGCTGTATCACAAAAACCGAAAGGTATTGTTATTACATTACCAGACGCAGCTGCTTTAGGTAAATCTGTTAAAGCTGCTATCGCTGCTGGTATTCCAGTTGTATCAATGAACTCAGGATCTGATGATTACCAATCTTTGGGAATCAGTGCACACGTTGGACAAACAGAGTTTGAAGCTGGTGTTGGTGGCGGAATGAAAATGAAAGCTGCTGGCGGTAAAAAAGCATTATGTGTTAACCATGAAGTTGGAAACGTAGCATTAGACAGAAGATGTGCTGGTTTTAAAAAAGGTTTTGGTGGTTCAGTAGATATTTTGGGTACTTCTAATGACCCAACTGAAATTCAAAAAGCAGTTGCTGCAAAATTAGGTGGTGGATATGACACTATTCTAACATTAGGCGCTGGTTTATCTGGTGAAGCAGCACTAAAAGCTTTAGAATCTGCTGGAAAAGTTGGAAGTGTTAGACTTGGAACATTTGACATGTCTCCTGGAATGTTGAAAGCTGCTGCTGCAGGAAAAGTAGAGTTTTTAATTGACCAACAACAATATCTTCAAGGTTACCTGCCAATAGTTATTTTTTCGCAGTATATGAAATGGGGTGTGATGCCGGCTGGTGTTGTAATGACTGGACCTGGATTTGTAACTCCTGACAATGCAAGTGCGGTAATTAAGTGGGCAGCTCAAGGTTACAGATAAAATAAATCTTAAAAAAGGCTCACAATCAAAGTGTGAGCCTTTTTTCTATCAAAATTTTAAAAATTATGTCTCTTAAAGAACAAAGTATTGAAGGAAAAGTAATGGATGAGAGACTTAGAAAAGTATCTAAATTAAAAGTTTTATTAAATAGACCAGAACTAGGCGCCTTAGGTGGCTCAATATTAGTTTTTATATTTTTTGGTATTATTGCAGGAGACACGGGAATGTTTAGTGCCTATGGCACTATAAATTTTTTAGAAGTATCTGCTAATCTTGGAATAATTGCAATTGGAGCTGCAATGTTGATGATTGGTGGTGAGTTTGATTTATCAGTCGGATCTATGATTGGTTTTGCAGGCATTTGTATAGCAATACCAGCAATTTATTGGGGCTGGCCACTTTGGATGGCAATTATTTTTGCATTCTCGATGGCAGTTCTTATTGGATATTTAAATGGTATACTAGTAGTAAGAACCGGACTTCCTTCATTTATAGTCACTCTAGCAATGTTATTTATTTTAAGAGGAGCTACTTTAGCTTTAACAAGATTAATAACTGGAAGAACTCAAGTACCGGGCTTAAGAGTATTGATCGAAAATGATCCAATTGCGTGGATTTTTTCTGCTGATGCTTTTAAAGGATTGTTTATATGGATGGGTTCATTAGGACTAATTGAATTAAGAACTGATGGAACTCCTCTTGCAACAGGAATTCCTGCTTCGGTACTATGGTGGATAGGTCTAACTATTTTGGCTACTTGGATATTAATGAAAACAAGTTATGGAAATTGGATATTTGGAGCCGGTGGAGATAAAAATGGAGCCAGAAACGTCGGTGTACCTGTAAATAGAGTGAAAACTAGTTTATTTATAGGGACTGCTGTCTGTGCAACAATTTATGCATGTGTTCAAGTATTAGATGCGGGCTCTGCCGATACTATGAGAGGAAATTTAAAAGAACTAGAGGCAATTGTTGCTGCAGTAGTTGGAGGATGTTTGCTTACTGGAGGATATGGTTCGGCAATAGGTGCTGCTTTTGGTGCACTAATTTTTGGAACAGTGTCAATGGGAATATATTACACAGAAGTAGATACTGATTGGTTTAAAGTATTTTTAGGAGTGATGATGCTTATTGCAGTAATATTTAATAATTTTATTAGAAGAAGAGTAACGGAGAATAAATAACAATGAATGATGTGCTAGTAGAATTTAACAATATAAGCAAATTTTTTGGATCTGTTATTGCGTTAAAAGATGTAACAATGAAAGTCAAAAAAGGAGAAATTATGTGTCTGCTAGGCGATAATGGAGCTGGTAAATCAACTTTAATAAAAACTTTATCGGGCGTTCATAAACCAGATGAGGGAGAAATAATCGTTGAAGGAAAAAAAACTGAATTTGATTCACCTAGAGATGCTTTGGATATGGGGATTGCAACAGTATATCAAGATTTGGCCCTGGTATCCCTAATGAGTGTGACTAGAAATTTTTTTATGGGAAGGGAACCAAAAAGAGGTTTTGGACCTTTTAAAACTTTTGATGTTGAAAAAGCAAATAAAATTGCAGCTGATAGAATGGGTCAAATAGGAATAGATATAAGAGATCCATCTCAAGCAGTTGGAACAATGTCGGGTGGTGAAAGACAGTGTCTAGCTATTTCTAGGGCTATTTACTTTGGTGCAAAAGTGTTAATTCTTGATGAGCCAACTTCAGCTTTGGGAGTGCACCAAGCTTCGGTTGTGTTAAAATATATTGTTAAAGCTGCTTCTGAAGGATTAGGTGTTATTTTGATTACACATAACGTTCACCATGCTTATCCTGTTGGAAATAGTTTTACAGTACTAAATAGAGGTAAAAGTTTAGGAACTTACGCAAAAAAAGATTTATCTAGAGAGAAACTTTTAAGTATGATGGCTGGAGGAGAAGAGTTAAACAAACTAGAAGTAGAACTTAAAGAAATGGAAAGAATCTCAAGTTAGTGAAAAATGCAAATTGGTATTGATCTTGGAGCAACAAAAATTGAATCTGTTATACTTGATGAAAATGGAAAAGAAATTCATAGAGCTAGAGAGAAATCTCCTCAAAACTATGAAGAAACTTTAAAATCTATAAAATCAATAGTAGAAATTTTAGAAAAAAAATTTAATAAAAAATTTGATGTTGGTATTTGCCATCCCGGATCAATTTCAAGTGAAACTGGTCTTTTGAAAAATACCAATAATTCTCAATGGCTCATGAATAAACCTTTTGATAAAGAAATTTCAAAATTATTAAATAGAAATGTTCTGTGTGAAAACGATGCTAATTGCTTTGCACTATCTGAGGCTTTTGATGGTTCTGCTAAAAATTATAAAATCGTTTTTGGAATTATTTTAGGTTCAGGTTGTGGCGGAGGTTTAATATTTAACAAAAAAATTGTAAGAGGAGCTAATCTTCTTTCAGGAGAGTGGGGTCATAATGCTCTACCATTCAACGGTCTAATAGACGACGAGCTAAATATTAAAAAAACAATAGAAGATTATGTATCTGGAAAAGGGCTTGAGAAAATATTTAAAGAAAAATTTAATGAGAAATTATCAACAAAAGAAATTTTTTCAAAAATTAATGATAAAGATCAAAAATATAAAAAATTTATTGACAATTTTACTAATAGACTGGCAAGAAGTTTAACAACCATAATTGGCACAATTGATCCTGATGCCATAGTTTTTGGTGGAGGTGTTTCTAATGAAATATTTTTTTTTGATGAAATTAAAAAACAAACAGCAAAATTTTTGAATGAAAAAGAAATTAATACTGTTTTTCTTAAGCCTATGCACGGTGATGCAAGTGGAGTAAGGGGTGCTGCAATTCTGGGTAGAAAAATAGTTTATTAACAATTATTTAATAATTAAAGTCTATTGTTATAATCAAAAATATAGAAAGGAGATTGTATGGCTAAATTTTATATGATGGGAAATTATACTACTCAAGGATTCCAAGGTTTTGTTAAAGATCCAAAATCAGATAGATCAAAAGCAGCTCAAGTTGCAGCAGATGCAGTAGGAGCCAAGATGATTTCATATACTGGTTTAAGAGGAACTTATGATTTTTGTGTAATTGCTGAAGGAACTTTTGAACAAGCAGCTGGAATAAAAATGGCAACGGAAGCTAGCGGTGCTCTTTGCAATATTACAATTTGTGAAGCAATTAGTATCAATGATGTTGCAGATAGTGCAGCTAAAATTGCTGGTGCTTACAAAGGTCCAGGAAAATAAATAATTATATATTTAACTTCTGGTCTTTATGGCCAGAGGTTAAATGCTTTCATATAAAATTGGAAACATTTTACCGCCAAGGCTATCGCCTTCTTTGTAGCCTCCTTCTTTCATTGCTTGACGATAGTTATAACTTGTCCAATCACCAACATAACTAATCTTTGCATCTTCTTTTGCTACTCTTAATGTATAACGACTTAATGTTTTTTTTGGTATTGAAGAACTTAGTGTTCCATGAAGAGTTCTCATGTCAAATATAACGGCATCTCCTATTTCACAATCCCATTTTAAAAATTCATATTTATCTTTATTTCCCAATATATCAGGTGGAAGTTCATATTTTTTTCCATTAATAACACATTCATTGCCCTCGACTTTATGTCCATCTTTAAAAAGTACCCTTAAAAAAAGTTTATCCCATAAATGAGAGCCTTTTACCCAAACAACTCCTTCATTTTTACCTGTTGGTTGTAGTGGCAACCAAAGAACACACATAGTTCCATCCATATCAAAATAACTTATATCATGATGAAATGGTGTCGAAGATTTTGATCCTGCTTCTCTTAAAAACCAATTATCCATTACTAAATTTATTTTTTTTGCTGACATTAATTCAGAAGCTATTTTTGCGTATGGCGAATTAAATACAAAGTCTGTAAATTCAGGAACTAAATCCCATGTCCAATAATCTTCTAAATACTCGGGAACACCCTTTTTCAAAGTATGACTCTTAAATCTAGGGCTTGGGTTTTTAATATCCCTTTCAATTCCTTTTTTTAATTTTTCTATCCAACTAAGGTCAAATTTTCCTTTAATAAAGATAGCTCCATCTTGTTTAAACTGACTTATTTCATTATTTGTTAAAAATTCATTCATGATAAAATGTATTTAATATGATAACTTATTTTATAAAAAATTAAATGAAAATGCTTAGAGATAGTTTTGGAAGAACTTTTCCATATATAAGATTGTCAATAACAGATGTGTGCAATTTTAAATGTGGTTACTGCTTACCCAATGGCTATCAAAAAGATAAAGGTGATAACAGAACTTTTCTTTCTTATGAAGAGATTGGGAGGTTGGCTAAAGGTCTATCTGAACTTGGAGTATGCAAAATAAGATTAACTGGAGGAGAGCCTACTGTTAGAAAAGATTTTTTTGATATTGTTAAAATCATTAAAAGTAATTCTGGAATTAAAAAAACAGTAATTACTACAAATGGATATCGTTTAGATAAAATTGCCGATCAAATTGCCGCTAGTGGCTTAGATGGAATAAATATAAGTATTGATAGTTTAAACAGAGAAACATTTAAAAATATTACCAGTCATGATCGATTACCTGAAATTCTAAAAGGAATTGAAAAATTGCAAAAACTTAACTTTAAAAATATTAAGATAAATGCTGTCTTGTTAAAAGATATCAATGATAGTGAAAAAGATTTTAATGAGTGGGGCAACTTTATTAAAAATAACGAAATTGATTTTAGATATATAGAATTAATGCAAACAGGAGATGGTTTAGACTATTTTAATAAATATCATGTGTCAGCAAAAGTATTTACCGATTATTTAAACAAAAATGATTGGATCTTTCAAACTCTTGGGAGAGACGCGGGACCATCAAAAAATTATATAAATCCATCTTATAAAGGTAAATTTGGAGTAATTGCTCCTTATTCAAAAGATTTTTGCAAAAGTTGTAACAGACTTAGAATTACAGCTAGAGGTGATTTAAGACTCTGTTTATTTGGAACTACCGGAATAAGTATAAGACATCTATTACAAAGAGGTGATCAATTAGAAGAACTAAAAGATTTAATTTCTAAACAACTAAATTTTAAAAAAGAGTCTCACTATTTAGAACTAGGAGAAACAGGTTTGATGAAAAATTTATCTACAACTGGAGGATAATGAAAAATTTAAAAATAGTTAATCAAGATCAATTAAAAGATTGGGCAGAAGATTTGTTCAAGAAAAACTCTTTTAACATGGTTGATGTTTCTGCAAAAAAAGAAACCTTTAGAAGAGCTTTGGCATCAGGAAAAATTTATGTAGGTGAAAAAATATTCAATATGATCAAAAATAATGAAATGCCAAAAGGAGATCCTATTAGTCTTGCTGAAGTTTCTGCAGTTTTAGGAGTAAAAAAAACAAGTGAACTAATCCCGTTGTGCCATCCACTTCCTATTGACCATACCGCAACTAAAATTATCATGAATGATCAAGATCACTCTTTGGAAGTTTATTGTGTTGTTTCAGCTATAGCCAAAACAGGTGTTGAGATGGAAGCAATTATGGGCGTTAACGCAGCGCTTATTACAATTTATGATTTAAGCAAAATAGTAAATCCACATTTAAAAATTGATAATGTTAAATTATTAATAAAAGAAGGTGGAAAAAGTGGAGTTTGGACTAATCCTGATGGCCTGCCAAAATTTCTAGACAATATATTTTAATTTTAATAAAAAATATTAATGAAAATTAAATTAGAGCTTTATGGAGCTAGCCGTGAATTTAGTGAAAAAGATTATTTGGAATTTAACTTAAAGGAAAAAAGCTCAATAAATGATTTACGTAATGAAATATTAAGTTTCATTGATAAAAATTTTAAAGGCAATAGCAACTTCAAAAAATTAGTTAAAACATCAAAATTTTGTTCTGAAGAAAATAATATTGTTGATGATGAGTATAAAATTACAAAAAATCAAAAAATTGGAATGATTCCACCGATTGGAGGTGGTTGATGCTTCATGCTAAAATTATAGATGTTTCTAAAGAAAAGATTGATCTTAATAAGGCAAAAAAATTTATCGCTTCGAGTAAATTTGGAGCATCAATATATTTTGTTGGGACTGTAAGAGATCAAAATGATAATAAAAAAGTTACTGGAATTACATATGATAGTCACGATGCTTTAGTAATTAAAAGTTTCGAAGAGATATATAAAGAAGCAGAAACAAAATTTAAATTTGAAAATATCACAGTATTCATTGAACATATCAAAGGATATGCGGCTCTTGGTGATACTAGCATTATTATAGCAGTAGGTTGTAAACATAGAGCGCAAGCCTATGAATTTTCAAGATATATTATTGAAGAAATAAAAAAAAGAACCCCCATTTGGAAAAAAGAACATTATGAAGAAGAAGATTCTAAGTGGCTGAAGGGAAATCCTTTGGTTGATCAAAATCAATTAAAATAGATTTAGAATTTACCTTAACTTTCTTTACCATTGATTTATTCGATCTAATTAGTTTTTTCGCTCCCCTATCCCCTTTAATTTTTCTAAATGATTTGATCATTGAGTATTTAAAAGCCAAAGGATTTCCAACTTTTTTTTTATAGACTGGTACAAAAATTTCTTTATTTTTATTTTTTAAAGCCGCGCATAAAGTATTAAAAATTTTTTTTGAAACTAATGGCATATCTCCATGTGCAATCAAAAACCCTAAATTTTTTTGAGATATTTTTTTTAGTCCACACTTAATTGATGTTGATATTCCTTTTGAATATTTTGGATTAGTAACAAAAGTTATTTTTTTACTCTTAAGTGCCGCTATTTTTACCTTTTTACTATCATAACCTAGAACAACAATGATTTTATTTACTTTACTCTTAACTAAAGATTTTAAGGCGTAATTAATTAGAGTTTTGTTTTTATATTTAAATAATAATTTATTACTACCTTTCATTCTTTTGGATTGGCCTGCAGCTAATAAAATAGCTGAGATCATTGTTTGTTATGTGTTTCTAAAACTAATTGTGCAATAATTGATAATGCTATTTCAGGAGCTGATCGTCCGCCTAATTTTATACCAATAGGACCGTGAATAAAATTTATTTGGTCATCAGTAAAGCCTGCTTCTCTTAATCTTTTGCATCTGTTTTCATGCGTTTTTTTACTTCCTAATGCACCGATATAATAAAATTTATTTTTTAGAGCATGTTGAATAGCTGGATCATCTATTTTAGGATCGTGAGTTAATGCAATTAAAGCACTGCTTGAGTTAGTTTCTATTTCTTTAAAAGCTTCATCGGGCCATTTATTGATAATTTTTAGATCCGGAAATCTTTGTTTGTTTGCAAAATAACCTCTTGGATCAATAATAGATATTTCAAAATTTAAACTCTTTGCATAATCAACTAAATATTGGGCTATATGAACAGCACCTACAATTATTACTTTAATAGGTCTAATATATGTTTCTACAAAAATATTAGTGTTTTCAATCATTCCACTTTTTGTTTTTTCAAAATAACTATTTATTTGATCAGAATATTTCTCGAAATTTTTATCTAAAGTCTTATTTTTTTCAAAAATACAACTTTCTCCATTTGCAATATTAGTGATAATTGCAAACTCTTCTTTATTTTCTTTTTTTTTTATAATCTCACTTAGTAAATTTTTTTTCATGATTTACTAGTGTATGGCCAAATCTTTATGGTGCCGTTCGGAACAAAGTTTCCATCTTTTTTTCTATATCCTATGAGTATTTTTTTTTCTTTTTTTGAAAGTTTTTTTACTTGTTGTGATATGTAAGGCCCTTTGTTTCTATAAAAAGCTAAAGGATCCATCCAATAACTATCTTTTATTACTATACCTCTTTTCCAACTACTCCATTCTGGGACTTCACTGTAGATTATGGCAAAGTGTAGTGCTGGTCTTCTTTCTGGTCTTTTTATATTCTCTTTTTTTCTCTTCTTTTTTTTCTTTTCAGATTCTTTTCCTCTTTTTCCAGTATTACCAGTTGAACCTAAAACTTCTCCCATGCTAACTTTTTGTCCAATTTCAAAATTCGGCATACTATCAAAATGAGTGTATTGAGAATATATCCAAAATGGAAGCCCAGTCTGCTCTGGAGTGTGTCTCAACATAATTTCAATACCTTTTGCTGACCAAGCATTTTCGAATATTCCTATAACAGTTCCATCTGCCACAGCTAATATTGGTTCACCAAAAGGCTTGGGAATATCGATACCTTTGTGAATCGCTGGATTATTACGTTTTGGAGTATAATCAATTGCCCAACCTTCGTCTATTTTTCCACAATTAGCATTTTTATAAAAAACTGGTTTTGTTCCAGTTTCAATAGCACCTCTTTCTTTTTGTAAATCAACATCTTCTTGGGTTTGTTGTCTCCCTTTTTTGCCGCTACCCATTAAGTGTAACATCTTATAAATTTTTCTATCAATTAAATTCGGGTCAATAAAACCTTCCATGCTTTCACATTTAGAGCAATTAGATTTTATTACCATGTTTGACAAGTCTTTCATTTTTTTTTTCTTTTTATGAGATTCAGCATAAGCTAAATTTTGAAAACCAAAAAATTTTAAGCTCAGTCCAGAAAAAAAAATTGATAAAAGTTTTAAAAAAGCTCGTTTTTTCATTTAATAAAAAAATGATAAATTATTAAACCCAAGATTAGGCCTTTAAGAAAGCTTATCCAAAGCAATCCATAATTAGAAACATTAAAATTTTTTTTAAACTGGTCTATATATTTTTTATGCATCACTATCATTTGCTTAATTAATCTCTTCTAAATAAACTGCTATTTCTCCACCACAAGCAAGTCCTACTTTCCATGCACTTTCATTTGAAACTTTAAATTCTATTTTTTTAAATGGTTTTTTTTCTTTTATAATTCCTACACACTCTCTTACAACTGCTGACTCAACACACCCTCCCGAAACAGATCCTGAAAAATCGCCTTTTTCATTTACAATCATTCTACTTCCTACTTGTCTTGGAGAAGATCCCCATGTTTGAATTACTGTTGCTAAAACAACTTTTTGATTAGCTTTTATCCAATCATTAGCTTCTTCTAAAATTTTTTCATCAAATGAATTTTTCATTAGATTTGAAAGTTATTATTTAAGCAAACAATTAGCAAGCATCAACGGCTTTTTTTGCAAAAGCTTTAACCATGTTTGCTCTATAATTAGCAGATGCGTGTATATCGGAGTTCATTCCTGATGATGATATTTTTACATTATCAACTGCTGATGAAGAAAAATTATTCTTTAAAGCTTGTGCAAGATCTTTATCATTGTACACGCAGGATTTTGCTCCGGTTATCGAAACATTTACTCCTGATTTATGTTTAGCTACATAGACGCCAACTACAGCATAACGTGATGCTGGATTTGGTAGTTTTTGATAGCTTGATTTTTGGGGAATCTCAAATTCGATTGCCTCAATTATTTCTGTCTTCTTAAGACATGTTTCAAACATTCCTCTAAAAAAATTTTCAGCAATAATTTTTCTATTGTTAGTAATAATCATTGCATTTAAAGCAATACAAGCAGCTGGGTAATCAGCAGCAGGATCATTGTTTGCAATGGATCCACCAATGGTTCCTCTGTTTCTTACTTGTGGATCTCCTATTCCATCAGCTAAAGCCGTTAGGGATGGTATTGCTTTTTTAATTTCCTTTGAGTTTGCAACTTCTACATGTTTTGTTATTGCTCCAATCGTAACTGTTTTTGAGGTTACTTTAATACCTGATAGTTTTTTTATTCTCTTAATATCAATAATATCTTTATAAGAAGCTAATCCCAATTTCATTGAAGGCAAAGTTGTCATTCCTCCTGCTAAAAAGGCAGAATTATGAGAAGCTAATTTTGATGCTTCTTTAACATCTTTTGCAGAATGATAATTAAATGTTTTCATATTTCTCCTTAAGCTGCTTTAGTATTTGTTTTTTTATTTTCTTGGCATGCTTTCCAAACTTTTTCTGCTGTAGCAGGCATTTGTATCTCTCTTCCGCCTAAAGCATTTATTACAGCATTCATAACTGTTGGTGGGGCTGCAATAGCTCCTGCTTCTCCGCACCCTTTAACTCCTAATGGATTTGTTGTAGCCTTAGTACAGGTAAATCCTAAATTAAAGTCAGGCAGGTTGTCAGCTCTTGGCATAGTATAGTCCATATATGAAGCAGTAATTAGTTGACCGCTTTCATCATATTCAGCATTTTCCGTAAGAGCTTGTCCTATTCCTTGTGCTAATCCTCCGTGAACTTGTCCTTCAACTATAGTTGGATTAACAATTGTTCCAAAATCATCAACTGCAGTATATTTATCTAGTTTCACACTACCTGTATCGGGATCAATTTCTACTTCTGCAATATGTGAACCCGCTGGAAATGAAAAATTAGCAGGGTCAAAAAATGATGACTCTATTAAACCTGGTTCTTCACCTTCTGGTAATGGCGATTTAACTTCATCTCTTACTCCTGGTAAATAGCTTGCAAATGCCACTTCGCCTATAGTTTTCTTTTTGTTTGATTTTGCAACTACATATTCTCCATCTTTAAATTCAACTTCATCTTCATTAGCTTCGAGCATTTTAGCGGCAATTCTTTTTCCTTTAGCAACTATTTTTTTACATGCATTAACTATGGCTATACCGCCGACTGTTAAAGATCTAGATCCATAAGTTCCCATTCCAAATGTACCTTTGTCTGTGTCGCCATGTACAATATCTATATTATCTATTGGTACACCTAGCTCATCAGCTGCTATTTGCGCAAAAGTCGTTTGATGGCTTTGTCCATGGCTGTGAGATCCTGTATAAACGGTAACCTGTCCTGTAGGATTAAATCTTACTTCTGCTGACTCCCATAATCCAACTCCACATCCCAACATCATGACTACCGGTGATGGCGCTATACCGCACGCTTCAAAATAAGTTGTAACCCCTATTCCTCTAAGCTTTCCTCTGGACTCTGAATCTTTTTTTCTAGCTTCAAAGCCGTCATAATCTGACATCTCTTTTGCTTTATTTAATCCTGCAACATAATCTCCTGAATCTACTTGGTGGACTAAAGTTTGTTTAAATGGAAACTCTGTAGGGAAATTTTTCATTCTTATTTCAATAGGATCTATACCAAGTTCTATTGCGGCCTTATCCACTATTCTTTCAATTGTATAAGTAGCTTCTGGTCTTCCCGCTCCTCTGTAAGCATCAACCGGAGCTGTGTTTGTATATACTGCCTTTACATTTGAGTATGCTGCGGGCATTACATATACTCCCGTTGCGCAAGGACCGAAAAGATAGGTTGGTGTAACGGTACCAAAAACTCTAGCGTAAGCACCTAAATTTGCAATTGTTTCATTTATAAACCCTAAAAATTTTCCATCATTTGTAACTGCTAGTTCAGCATGGGTAATATGATCTCTTCCATGAGTATCGGTCAAAAATGATTCTGTTCTTTCAGCAACCCATTTTATAGGTCTTTCAATTTTTTTAGAAGCCCAACTGCAAACTATTTCTTCATTATAAAGATTAATTTTTGAACCAAATCCTCCTCCTACATCAGGAGCAACTACTCTTAATTTATTTTCTGGAGCAACTCCTCCAAAAGCTGACATAATTAGTCTTGATAAATGTGGATTCTGACTTGTTGTATAACAGGTAATTTCTTCTGAAGCAGTGTTATAATCTATTACACACGCTCTCGGTTCCATTGCATTTGGAATAAGTCTATTATTAGTAATGTCTAGTTTTATTATTTTATCAGCTTTATCAAAAGCTTCTTTAACTTTTTGTCTATCGCCAAG